>JAIVIZ010000139.1:0-2794 GCA_020200315.1 Sphingomonadales bacterium
GCGTCATCGTCGTCGAGGGCCAGATGGACGTCGTCGCGCTCGATGGCGCGGGCTTCCCGGAAACTGTGGCCCCCCTCGGAACGGCGCTGACCGAGCCTCAGTTCGGGCTGCTCTGGAGGTTGTCCCCCTCCCCCGTCCTCTGCTTCGACGGCGACAGCGCCGGGCAGAAGGCCGCGATCCGCGCCGCCCAGCGCGCCCTTCCCCACCTCGCCCCTGAGCGCACCCTGTGCTTCGTCGCCCTGCCGCAGGGGCAGGATCCCGACGATCTCGTGCGTGCCGGCGGCCGCGACGCAGTCGAGGCCCTGTTCGCCCAGCCCCAGCCGCTGGTCGAGCGACTGTGGCGGCACGAACGCGACGCCGCCCCGCTCACCACACCCGAAGCCCGCGCCGGGCTCAAGCAGCGCCTGTTCGCCCATGCGTCCACCATCGGTGACCAGAGCCTCGCCCGCCTCTACCGCGACGAATGGCTCGACCGCTTCGACGCGCTCGTCCGCCCACAAGGTGCGCAAGGCCGCCAATCCGGCGGATTCGCGCGCGGCAAGTTCGACCCCAAGACCCGCCGCTTCATCCCGCCGGAACCCCCGGCGAGCGATACGGCGCGCGCCATCGGTGCCGCCGGGATCGACGCCGGGACGGCGCGCGCGCTGCTGACCGGTTTCGCGCTATTCCCCGACGCGCTCGCCGAGCAGATCGAGCCGCTCGCCGCGCTCCCCATCGCCGATCCCAAGGCCGCGGCCGAGCGCGACCGGCTGGTCGACGCGGCCCTATCCGGCCAAGTGCTTGATCGCGCGGCGCTTGCTCCCATATTGGCCGGTAGTGGCAGGTCGGATCGCAGCTTGCGGCACGGCGGCATCGGCTTCTCCTTTACGCGGCCAGACACCGACCCGGCGCTCGCCGGGCGCGATCTGGCGGCGACGATCGAGGCGCTTTCCGCCTCCGCCGAGGTCGAAACGGCCCTCGCTGATGCGACCCGTCGGCTTGGCGCCGGGGACGAGAATGCCTTCGCCGAGCAGCAGCGGCTGCACGGCGCGCGCGAGGACATCAAGGAACGGCTGGCTTCGCTGGTCGGCAATGAGTAAGCGGCAGTTCACATGGCGAAAAACGACACTTCGGACATCGAGCAGGACGGCGGCGACGCCCCGCTCATCGACCTCAACGACGCTTCCATCAAGAAGCTGATCGCCCGCGCCAAGAAGCGCGGCGTGATCACTTACGATGAGCTCAACGAGGCCCTGCCCTCGGGCCAGATGGACTCCGATCAGATCGAGGACATCACCTCAGCGCTCAGCGAAATGGGCATCAACATCGTCGAGAATGTCGAAGCCGGCAACGACGATGAAGAGGAAGACGATCCGCCGCAGGAAGAGGAAGTCGATCCGCTCGACGACAGCGGGCCCAAGCCGGTCGCGGTCAAGAAGGAAACCGTCGACCGCACCGACGATCCGGTGCGCATGTATCTGCGCGAAATGGGGGCGGTCGAACTCCTCTCCCGCGAGGGCGAGATCGCCATCGCCAAGCGCATCGAGGCCGGCCGCGACACGATGATCTGGGGCCTGTGCGAAAGCCCGATCACCTTCAATGCGATCATCGGCTGGTCGAACGCGCTCAACGAAGGGACGATGCAGCTGCGCGAGATCCTCGACCTCGAGGCGATGCTGTCGAAAGGCCCGACGCCCGAGCAGATCAACGCCGGCGAGGAAGGCGAGGACGACGAGATCAGCGAGAAGAACGCCGGTCCGACGATCAAGGAAGAGGAAGAGCCGGTGGAGGCCCCCGTCGTCAATGAGGACGAGGAGGACATGGTCGAACGCCGCACTACCGCGCTCTACAAGAAGTTCGCCAGGCTGCAGCAGGCCCGCCTCGAGGCGCTCGGTTCGGGCGCCGGCTACGCCGCGGCCGAAGAGAAGAAATATCAGAAACTGTCGGAACAGCTCACGGCCGAGGTCGAGAGCGTCCAGTTTCACGCCGCCAAGATCGAATATCTGGTCGATCAGCTCTACAGCTACAACCGCCGCCTGACCGCGCTCGGCGGGCAGATGCTGCGCCTCGCCGAGCGCCACCGTGTCCCGCGCAAGGCGTTCCTCGACAGCTACATGGGCAATGAGCTCGACGACAGCTGGCTCGATCGCGCGTCGAAGATCGACAAGAAATTCGCCGCCTTCGCCGCCGCCGAGGCCGACAGCGTCGAGCGCATCCGCGGTGAAATCGCCGAAATCTCGCAGCAGACCGGGATGTCGTTGGGAGATTTCCGGCGGATCGTGAACCAGGTCCAGAAGGGCGAGCGCGAGGCGCGCATCGCCAAGAAGGAAATGGTCGAGGCCAACCTCCGCCTCGTTATCTCAATCGCCAAGAAATACACCAACCGCGGGCTGCAGTTCCTCGATCTCATCCAGGAAGGCAACATCGGCCTGATGAAGGCGGTCGACAAGTTCGAATATCGCCGCGGCTACAAGTTCAGCACCTATGCGACGTGGTGGATCCGCCAGGCGATCACGCGCAGCATTGCCGACCAGGCGCGCACCATCCGCATCCCGGTGCACATGATCGAGACGATCAACAAGCTGGTCCGCACCGGCCGCCAGTTCCTCCACGAGACCGGCCGCGAAGCGACCCCGGAGGAGCTCGCCGAGCGCCTCTCCATGCCGCTCGAGAAGGTTCGCAAGGTGATGAAAATCGCCAAGGAACCGATCAGCCTCGAAACCCCGATCGGCGACGAAGAAGACAGCCACCTCGGCGACTTCATCGAGGACAAGAATGCGGTGATCCCGGTCGACGCCGCGATCCAGGCCAACCT
>JAIVIZ010000139.1:2974-9605 GCA_020200315.1 Sphingomonadales bacterium
GGCCAAGGCGCTGCGCAAGCTCAAGCACCCGTCGCGCAGCCGCAAGATGCGGTCGTTTCTCGACCAGTAAACCGAGGCAGGCGGATCCCGGCTCAAGGCCGGGATGACGATTTTTTTCCGTCTTCCCGGCGCTGAGCCGGGATCCGCCTTTTCTCTTTTTCCTAACCCTCATGACGCGTTCATCGCGCTCGGCTAGGGGCGCCGCATGCGCGCGACCTATCGACTCTCCTCCCGCCTCAGCGAGACATCGCCGCGCCGCCGAACGCTGTCGTTCGCGCTGGCGATCGCGCTCGAGCTGCTGCTGATCCTCGCGCTGCTTGGCCTCGGCGGCAAGCGCCCGGACCGGCCGTCGCTCGGCAAGGGCGTGCTCGGCATCACTTTCCTGCCCAACGAGGCGGCAAGCCCGACCCCGACCCGCACTCGCCGCCAGCGCCCGGCGAGCAGCCGCGCCGACAGCCGCAGCGCACCGCGCCCGCTCCCGCCGAAGATCAAGCTCCCCACCCCGCCCGCCGATCATTCGCTGCCGATGCTGATCGTGACCAGGGACGTCTACGCCGCCGCCGACATCGCCAAGCTCGGCACCCGCGGCGTGCCCTCCCCCGCTGGCGAGGGCCGCGACGCCCAGCTCGCCGAGGGCGACGGCGACAGCGCGGTGGTCGGCACCGGCCCCGACGGCAAGCCGCTCTACAACGCCGAATGGGTGCGCCGCCCGACCGACCGCGAGCTCGGCGCCTATCTGCCGCCCAACCCGCCGCCGGTCGGCTGGGGCCTGGTCGCGTGCAAGACGATCGCCCACTATCATGTCGAGGACTGCGTCGAACTCGGCAATTCACCTCCTGGCAGCCACCTCGCCGGCGCCGTCCGCCAAGCCGCGTGGCAATTCCTCGTCCGCCCGTCGCGGGTCGGCGGCAAGGAGCTGACCGGAACCTGGGTGCGGATCAGGATCGATTATACGCAGGAGGCCGAGCGCAAGTGAGCCTGCGCGAGCTGCTTCGTCACCCCGGACTTTGATCCAGGACCTGCCTTGCTGTTCGCACACGTCAGGAGAAAGGCGGGTGCCGGATCAAGTCGGCATGACGACACTTGTCACCCGTCTTCCCGGCCTTGCGCCGGGATCCACCTTCACCTCAACGGCAAAGGCTCGAACCCGAACTCCTGGGCAAGATCGCGCCATATCGGGGTTTGCCGCGTGGATCAGCGCATATTTCCACGCACGCGGCCAGCGTTTGATCCGCTTCTCGCGCAGGATGGCCGATTCCATGCTCTCATGCGCCTCGAACCAGACGAGCCGCTTGATCCCGTAGCGCCGCGTGAAACTCGGCACCTCGCCACTGCGGTGCTGCTGAATGCGGCCGAGCAGGTTCGACGTGACGCCGGTATAGAGCGTGCTGTGCGACCCCCGCGCGAGAAGATAGACGCACGGCTGCCGCTCCATCGCCTTCATCAAGACCAAGGCAGGCCCGGATCAAGTCCGGGGTGACGGTTGCCGTGCGCGATTTCCGTCCTCCCGGCCTTGAGCCGGGATCCGCCTGTTATCGAGGAACCTTGCAACGGCTGTGGAGAGATCGGTTTGCACACGGTTTTCGAATGTCTGCTTTCGACCCGTTGCGGACATTCGCAGATCACAACGGAATGGCGGTCATCTACAGGCAAGCTTCTTCAACCCTGAAAGCGGACGTTGATTGGTGTGGGTTTACCGGTTGCTCTCTAGCCAAAGGCATTGCACCATTAGGCGATGATGACATTTGGCTTCACGACCCTGATTGACGTTCTTAGCTGGATCGTCGTTTTTGCACTGACGCTGAAGGTCGGAGCCACACTGATCATTCTAATTGGTAACAAAGAGATGAGGGATCAGCCCGGATGGGGATCAACGCTGTGGTGGGCGACCAAGACCACGCCAATTGTTGCCGTGCCGTGCCTCATTTGGATCGCCATGTTGGAAGGCGACGCTAGTTTGGCTTGGCTGTTCCTTGCACTGGGTTTGTTCGTCATCGTCGCGGTGCCGTTAAAGATCCGCCAACGTCGAAACCGTATCGCGAAGCGGATGTCGGCTAAATCACTCGCCCGCCTCTAGCCGCCGGTCTGCGAAGTACCAGTCCGCGCCACGGCACGAATGTCTGCTAACCACCCAAAGCAGACATTCCCACTAAACTGTGAACCGCGACCGCCATACTGAGCTTTCGCACCCCCCCTGCCCGCCGAGCGTGGCTTTTCCCAACCTTTGGCACGCCGCGCGGCGACGCTCCCGGCGACACTCGCCCAAGCGCTTGAGTTTCCACCACATCCCTGATTGGCACGCGCCTTGCCTTGTTGATGGCGAGACAAGCAACGGAGCCCATCATGACCATTACCACCAAGCCTGCCATCATCGACCGTTCCGAGCCGATCCTCGGCGTATGCGAGGCGCTGGGCGACGATTTCGGGGTCAGCCCGCACTGGTTCCGCGCGGCGCTGTTCCCGCTGCTGCTGTGGGCGCCGCTGTCGACGGTCGGCGGCTATCTCGCGCTCGCCCTGCTGGTCCTCGCCTCGCGGCTCCTTTTTCCCGACGTCCGCGAAGCCGTGCCGGCGGCGAGCGACGCCGCGCCGTCCCTCGCCGCAGCCGATGAGCAGGACCGCATCCCCCTCGCCGCCTGACCCCGATGTCCGCCGGTTGGCGGGTCGGCGTTGCCCTCGGCAATGTCGGCTTGATGCATTGCCTCGGCAGTCGCTAGGTGCTGTTCCGACCAGCCGCCGATCCGGTAAGGCTGGCCACTCGGATGGGAGTTGACGATGCGAACACTGGTTTTGGGCGTCGCTCTCCTCGCTGCAACCGCGACACTGGCTTCCGCCGCTTCGCCCCCGGCCCCCGCCCCTTCCTACCATGTCGGGTCGAGCATTCCCGGTCCCGACGGCGGCTGGGATCTGGCGAGTGTCGATCCGGTTGCCCACCGCCTCTATCTGGCGCATGGGGATTCGATCCTCGCCGTCGATCTCGCCAGCGGCAAGGTCACTCCGACCCTCATCCCCGCCCAGCGCGCCCATGCCGCGCTCGCCATTCCAGGCACGCGCGAGGTGCTGTCGACCAACGGCGCCGCCAACACCGCGACCATCTTCGACGGGGCCACCGGCAAGGTTCGCGCCGTCATCCCGACGGGCAGGAAGCCCGACGCCGCCGTTTGGGACCCGGCGACCCGCACGCTGTGGGTGATGAACCCCGACAGCGGCGACATCACCGTGATCGACGCGGCGTCCGCGAAGGTCCTCGCGACCGTTCCCGTCGGCGGCTCGCTCGAGCTTGGCGCCGCCGACGGTCACGGCCATTTGTTCATCAACGTCGAGGACAAGAACGACGTCGCCGTGGTCGACACCCGCACGCGCAAGCTCGTCCGCCGCTTTCCGCTCGCCGGCTGCGACGGCCCGACCGGCATCGCCTTTGCGCCCGATGTCCGCCTGCTCGTGTCGGCCTGCGCCAACGGCAAGGCGATCGTCTCCAGCCCTAACGGGGCGCTGCGCGCCACGCTCGACATCGGTCTTCGCCCTGACGGCGCGCTCTACGACGAGCGCCGCCACGTCGCGCTGATCCCTTCGGGCGGCGACGGCACGCTCGCGGTGATCAGCGTGGCCGGCACGCCGCGCGTCGTGGAGCGCGTGGCGACCGCGAAGAGCGCGCGCACCGCCGCGCTCGATCCCGCCACCGGCCGCGTCTACCTCGCCGCGGTCGATCAGGCTTCAGCGCTCGGCGGCGAGCGGCCCAAGGCCATCCCCGGAACCTTCCGCATCATCGTCGTCGAGCCGTCAGCGCGCTAGCGGAAGAAGCTCAGCACTTCGCTTCGGGGCTATAGACCGCCTGCCCGTCGCGATCGACGTAGTAGCAGTAGCCGCGGCTATCGCGGTAATATTGGCGGCCGTTGATGATCGGGCCCTTGACCGCCGCGCCGACAACCCCGCCGACGACCGCGCCGGTCACCGCGCCGGTGAAGGCGTTGCCGCCCAGCGCCGCACCGGCGATCCCGCCGACCGCCGCGCCGACGCCGGCGCCAGTTAGGGTGCGCGCCGCGGCATTCTGATGCGCGCAGCCGCCCGCGGGAAGCGCGAGCGCGACGCTGGCGGCGATGGCAAGTGATTTACGATATGTCATGGGCCTTCTCCTCAATCGGCCCCGCCCCTGTGCGGGGTTCAGTGCGCGAGGTGGGAGATTCGTTCCGCGTGCGCTTTTGTCGTTTAGCCTGCTCCAGCCCGCACCCCCACCCGGCCTCCCATCTAGGATACGCTGTCTGGGAGGTCGGGTGGGGGTGTGGGCTGGAACAGTTCTTCGTCACGCAGACGTCCCGCCGCGGCACGGATCGTAACCTTGGTGACCAGTTCGTTACGCAGGCTTAAACCTCGTCTTTACGCAAGCCCGTTAGGTCTCGGCGCTACGCACCCGTGGCTCAGCCATCGGCGAGGAGAGACGAGCATGCGAACGACGATGGCATCCGGGCAGCAGGCGCACCCGTCGCCGGCGCACGGCCTCGCCGATGCGCAGTTCGCCCGCGTCGCCGGCGACGGTTCGGCGCGGCACCCCTATCTCGCCACCCTGCTCGGCGGCACCGGCGCCAATGCGGCGCGCGATCTCGCCGATGCCGTTCATCTCCTGTGCCACCTGCACGGCCGCTATCCTGGGATGATCGACCTCGCGCTGGCCAGCTGCACCTCCACCGCTGCCCGCGAATGGCTGGCCGAGGCGTCGGACCAGTTCGAACGCGAGCGGCTTTATCTCGTCCGGCTGACCTCGGCCGTCGGACCCCTGCCGAGCACGCCCGGCGCGGCCGAAAGCGAAGCCGCCATCCAGGGTCAGCGCCATGCGATCGAAACGCTCGCCGGTTCGGAGCGCAACGGCTGCGCGCTCGGCGCGGCGACCGCGCTGATCGGCGACTGGGGCGCGATCCGTCCGTTGCTCGACCGCGCCGCGGCCCGCGCCGGGGTCGAATGCCCGCTCTCCACGCTGCCGGGCGAAAGCTCGATGGCGCGGGCGATCGAGGTGTCGGTCGACAGTCTGCCCGCGCAGCGCGCGCTGCTGTTCGGCGGCGAGCAACTCCTGCTCCAGCACCGCGGCCTGCTCGACCTGCTCGAAGCGCGGGCAGCGGCGCGGGTGGACTGACTTCCTCCCCTCCCGCCAGCGGGAGGGGATTGAGGGGTGGGCCTGTCCTCTCTACGGCAGCGCGATGCGCTTCGAAGGCACATCCGACTATATCGCGACCGACGACCTCAAGGTCTCGGTCAACGCGGCCGTCACCCTTCGCCGTCCGCTGCTGATCAAGGGCGAGCCCGGCACCGGCAAGACCGTGCTGGCGCAGGAGATCGCCGCCGCGCTCGGCGCGCCGCTGATCGAATGGCACATCAAATCGACCACGCGCGCGCACCAGGGCCTCTACGAATATGACGCGGTGGCGCGGCTGCGCGACGGGCAGCTCGGCGATCCGCGGGTGCACGACATTTCCAACTACATCCGCAAGGGCAAGCTGTGGGAGGCGTTCACTTCCCCCGCCCTGCCCGTCCTGCTGATCGACGAGATCGACAAGGCCGACATCGAGTTCCCCAACGACCTGCTCCAGGAGCTCGATCGGATGGAGTTCCATGTCTACGAGACCGGCGAGACGGTCAAGGCGGCCGAGCGGCCGGTGGTCGTCATCACCTCGAACAACGAAAAAGAGCTGCCCGACGCGTTCCTCCGCCGCTGCTTCTTCCACTACATCGCCTTCCCCACCCGCGAAACCATGTCCCGCATCGTCGAGGTTCATTTTCCGGGCATTCAGAAGCTGCTGGTGAGCCGTGCGCTCGACCTGTTCTACGACGTGCGCGAGGTGCCGGGGATCAAGAAGAAGCCGTCGACCAGCGAACTGCTCGATTGGCTGAAGCTGCTGCTGCACGAGGACATGCCGCTCGAGGTGCTGCAGAACCGCGATCCGACCAAGGTCATCCCATCGCTGCATGGCGCGCTGCTTAAAAATGAGCAGGACGTGATGCTGTTCGAGCGGCTGGCGTTCATAGCCCGCCGCAAGGTGTAATCCTCCCCGTCACGGGGAGGGGCTACTCGTCGGTGTAAGCGAGTTCGAAATTGCCCCAGCGGCGGCCGGCGAACCAGAGCGGAACGAAGATGTTCTTGACCGGGATATAGCGGTCGCCGAGTTCCATCCGATAGGTCATCAGCATCGCCGGCTTCTCGCTTTCGATCGCGGTGCGGGTCTGCTCGTCCATGAAGATGCGGCGGTTGCGGCAATGGGCGTCGTTCCACACCGGGTCCGGCCCCGGCGTCATGCACCGCTCCGAGAGGTGGGTCGGCAGATAGCCGTTCACGTCGGTGATCGCCGAGCCGATGATCCGGTTGTCCTTGGCCTTGAACCGGTCGAGGATGGGGCGGACGTGGACGTCGGCGAAGTCGGCGAAGCCGTTGTCGTACTGCACGGGGTTGCGGCCCGGGATCGGAACGTAGCGGCGGTCGAACACCGCAGCCTCGCCGATCCGGTCCTCGCGAAGGGCACGATCGACGACGTCGGCGATGGCTCGCATCGCTTCCTGCGCGTGGCAGATCATCGGCGTGTCGTCGATCTCGGCGCCCGAGTTGGCGAGCGTGTCGAGCATCGAGTTCGACATCATTTCGAGATGGGCG
>JAIVIZ010000072.1 GCA_020200315.1 Sphingomonadales bacterium
GGGTGCGCTCCATTTCCTCGGCGACCAGCGATTCAATCTCGCCGCGACGATTGCCGATCGCATCCTGAAGGCTGACCTGGGCGATGGTCGCGCGCATCGCGCTTTCGGCGACCTGCTTGATGGTGTCGTCGGGCTGGGCAAGCTCGAACAGATATTGCTCCGGATTGCGAATGTTCCAGCGCACCTGATAGGCGATGTCGATGATGTTCTGATCGCCAGTCAGCATTAGCGTTTCCTCGGCCGCCGACCCAAGCGTCACTTCGCGGATATTTTCGACATCGACCTTGGTCACGCGGTCGATCGGGGAAGGCAGCGTGATGCCGATGCCCGGCGACAGCGTGTGACTGTAGCGGCCGAAGCGCGTGACGACGCCGCGCTCTTCGGGCGCGATGCGGTGCATGGTCGTGAACAACAGCCACAAAAGGACGAAGCCAAGCAGCCCCCAGTAGAGGATTTTCGGGTCGGGGCGTCCCAAGCCTCCTGCCCCCCCGCCACCGCCGGTGCCGCCGGTGCCGCCGAAGCGGTCGCGATTCTTCTTGAGGAAATCGTCGAGCGAGCTGACCGAACCGCGGCCCGACGAGTCCGCCCGGGGGCGCGACCCGCGGCCTGGCGAGTCGCCCCACGGGCCCTTCGACGGGGGCGCGGGATCGTCGCCGCCCGGCCCATCGCTGCCGCTGCTCGAGCCCCAAGGGCCCTTCTTGTCGCTGAAGAAAGCGCCGATGCGCGATCCCCACCCCATATATATGCTCATGACCTCATAATAGGGTGGCGCCACGGCGAAAAACAGTGCCGCTGGTCGAAAAGCCGCTTATGCGCGCCTGTTATGGCGTTCGACGAACATTTGGCCGCGCTTCGGGATCACCCCGACGCGGGGCGAATCCGATCGAGCAAGCTTAAGGGAAACATTGCCGCCCTGGTCGTCGAGGCGGGCGGGCTTGGCAATGACGAGCGAAAAGCGCTCGAAACGCGGCTCAAGCAGGCGGCGCTCGAAATCCCCGGCGTGACCGCGGCGCGGGTCGCGCTGACCATGTCGCGTCCGGAACGGCGGATCGTAGCGATCGGTTCGGGCAAGGGCGGCGTGGGCAAGTCGACTTTAGCCGCCAATCTCGCAGTGGCGCTGGCGCGGATGGGAATGCGCGTCGGGATGATCGACGCCGACATTTACGGCCCGTCGCAGCCGACGCTGCTCGGCACGTCAGAGCGGCCCCGGGCCGAGCGACAGAAATTGATTCCGGTCGAGGCGCACGGGGTGCGCTTGCTGTCGGTTGGGCAACTCGTTCCCGCCGGGCAGGCGCTGGCATGGCGCGGGCCAATGGCGGCGGGGGCGCTTGGGCAACTCATCGACGGCGAGTGGGGCGATGCCGAAATCATTCTGGTCGACCTGCCGCCCGGCACCGGCGACGTGCAATTGTCGCTGGTCCAGAAGGCGCGCCCCGACGGCGCGGTGATCATCTCCACGCCGCAGGATCTGGCGCTGATCGACGCCGCGCGGGCGATCGACCTGTTCGGCAAGACCGGCGTGCCCGTGCTTGGGATCGTTGAGAATATGGCGGGCTACACTTGTCCGCATTGCGGCGAGGCGAGCGACCCGTTCGGGAG
>JAIVIZ010000037.1 GCA_020200315.1 Sphingomonadales bacterium
GCCCACGAGACGCCGCTCGCGGGATCATGCCAGCCCAGGCATCCCGATGATCCGATCTGCCCGAAGGAGTCGGGCATCGTCGGCGGCGCCCAATGCGGCTGTTTGCCGCCTTGAAGCTCGATCGAGAGACCCCACGGGCAGGGCGACCAACTGATGGTCCGTGACGGACCGTGAGCGATGAACGGATCGGTCGTGAGATAGCCGCCGTTCAGGCCTGCGGCATGATCCGTTCGCGCAAGCTCCGCAGTGTGGGCCGAAATCAGGCTGCCTTGAGCGGCATAGCTTCGAACCAGTCGCTGGAGACCCGCCGCGTTCGTGATGACGCCCGCCCAGGGCGCCCCCATCTCCCGAAAGGTTCGCGAGTTATAGGGTTCGAGAATCGTTCGCGCGTAAGGGCTCGGGATATCCGAAACGGCGATGACGTGGCGGTCGGGCGTTCGACCGACATAAGCTTCGATCAACAGTGGCGAGAAAACAAACTCCTGGAGCAACACTCCGAATGGCTGTCCCGCGACCCTTTCTGCCATGAGGCCAAGCAGGCCGAACGCGACATTGCTGTACTGGACGACCGTGCCGGGCTCGTGGACGGGAGGAGTCGCGAGGCAAGCCGCAGCCAGTTCGTTCGGCCAGCGCATGCCCTCGACCAGCCGCAGCGGTCCAGGCGGAACCGACAGATCGTGAGCGACCTCTAAGGGCAAGCCGCTCGTGTGGCTTAGCAGGCGCTTGATGGTGACGCCCGGCGTCGACGCGGATCGCGCGTCGGGCAGATAAGTGCCGATCTCGGCATCGAGATTGATCAGCCCGCACTCCATCAGGCGCAGAATCAACAGGCCGGTGGCGAGCTTGGATGCCGATGCGAGGAATGTCAGGCTGTCATCCGTGATCGGCACGCCGCGCGCGTCTTCACCCACGGCAACGCTAACTTCGGTGCCGTCGCGGGCCGCAATGGCGAACACCGCGCCGGAGGTCCCGAAAGCATTGTCGGCTTTCTGACTGACGATCCGATCGAGCCGCGAGCGCAACTCTCGCCGGGCTTCGGCTTGGTCGTCTTCGGCCGCTGAAACGAGCGACATTCCTGATTCCCCCCACTCACTCACTCACAGGCGCGGCTCTTCCGCGGCCGCCATTCCTAACAAAATTTCAAGCCAGTCGAAACAAACAAGCGGAAAGAATGAAAGTTGCGACGCGCCAGGATGGGACAAGGACTTGAGCAGCAAACGCAAGTCGCTAGGCAGAAGCGATGACAGACGAGTTTCCGGGCGGCTCCGATCGTCCACTGCGCTTTGGCGTTATGTGCAACGAACTGGAACTGGCCGCCTGGCAACTCCACTGTATCGAAAAGCTCCTGGGCGTAGAAGGCGTAGAGCCTGCCCTGATGATTGTCAGGGAAACGACTGCGGAGGATCAGGCGTCCGGCCGGCCGCAGCCCCGACGTGCCGATAAGCTTCTGTGGCGGGCGTACCGGCGCCACGTGCTGGACCGCTCGTCCAAAGCGGCCGCTTTGCACCCGCTGCCGCCCGGTTTCGCCGACGTTGCGGTCATCCGCTGCGAGGCCGAGAAGGTCGGATCTCATGCGGAGCGGATTTCCGACCCCGATCTGGAACGGATTCGCGCCCATGATCTCGATTTCATTCTCCGCTTCGGTTTCGGCATTCTCAAAGGCGGGATCCTCGACGTCGCGCGCTACGGCGTCTGGTCATTCCACCACGGCGATCCCGGGAAATATCGCGGCATGCCTCCGGGGTTTTGGGAGATATGCGACGGCGATCCGGTGACGGGCGCCGTCCTTCAGCGGTTGACCGAGCGGCTCGACGCCGGGATCATCCTTGACGCCGGCTTCTTCAAGACGGACCGCGCCTCCTATGTCCGAAGTCGCGATCATCTGTTCTTCGGCGGCGCCGATTGGCCGGCGCGGGTTTGCAAGGACATTCGCGCCGGCAACACGACCGCGCTCGACAGCGCTCCCTTGCCGACCGACGCGCCGATCACGAGAGAACCTTCCAACGAACAGATGCTGCACTTTCTCGCCCAGCAGGCGCGAGGCTGGCTTTCTAACCAGTATCGCTCACTGTTTCGCAGTCAGCAATGGACGGTCGGGATTATCGATGCTCCGGTGCAGGAGGTTGCCGGCATCGTTGGGCAAGCCCGTCTTGGGCCAGTGCGATGGCTTGCCGAACCGCCGGGTCGCTTTCTCGCCGATCCCTTTGCCGTCGAGAGGAGCGGCGGAGCCCCCGGCGACGCCCTTATCATGGCCGAGGATTACGACTGGGCGGCAGGACGCGGCCGCATTTCGTCGGTTGAAGTGACCGGCGAACAGGCGAGCGCGCCGCGACTGACCTTGGACCTGCCCGTCCACCTCTCCTACCCTTACCTGTTCCGTCATGCCGGACGCCTGTTCTGCGTTCCCGAGAGCAACGAGGCGCGCCAGGTCTGCCTGTATGCCCTCGACGAGCGCACGTTGGAGTGGACCGAGCAATGCGTGCTGATCGCCGGCCGGCGGCTGCTCGATCCGACCCTGTTCGAACATGAGGGCCGTTGGTGGCTGTTCGCGTCGGATGAGCAGAATGGGCCGAACGACAAGCTCCACGCCTGGCACGCGCCCGATCTTACCGGCCCATGGCAGGAACATTCGGCCAATCCGCTCAAAACCGATGTCCGGTCTAGCCGGCCGGGCGGCAAGCCGTTCGTCCACGCCGGCCACCTCTACCGCCCGGCCCAGGATTGCTCGGAAACCTATGGCGGGGCAGTCGCGATCAACCGCATTCTGCGCCTGACGCCGCACGAATTCGAAGAGGAAACCGTCGGCGTGCTTCGGCCCGGCTCGCACTGGCCGCACCGGGATGGCTTCCACACACTGTGCGGTGTCGGTCAGCGGACCATCATCGATGCCTGCCAAAACCGCTTCATTGGTCAGGCGTTCCGGAAAGCGATGGCAAAAAAGCTGCGTTTGGCGCCGCGAGCATGACCTTCGATCCCGCTGCTTAGGTCCGGGCAACGGTCCCGCAGCCGGACTAATGATGAGCGATGCGAACTCCGAACACGCCGATCATCTTGCCAAGTCCGTTGCCCATTTCGGCAAGGCAATAACGCAGCTGCGGTTTTTGCCCGCGCGCGAGGCGCATCAGCGGCCGCGTCATCGCCCGCAACAGGGACCCGACACCATGCACGAACATTCGCCACGGCGGCACGCCATTTTCGACGCAGGTCACGTAGGAGCTGTTGCCCTCCCAGAAAAAGCGGAAGAGCTGATAGCGGTAGGTCAGGCGAGAGGAAGGTTGATCCTCGTACACATAGCCGTGACTTGAGAAGCGGATGTCCAAACCTTCCGCCCGTGCGGATCGATAAAAGACCATATCTTCTCCGCCGAGCACGCCCAGCTCCGGCTTGAAGCGGCTGTCCGGGTGCTGCCGCAGCCATTCGCTGCGGATCATCGAACAATTCGTCGCCGCGGTGCTTGCCGGCGCGCCATCCCCGCCGCGGCTGATCCCGACGTCGAGGAACGGCTGTTCCACCAGCCACGCGGGCGATCCCGGCGGAGCGCGCCGGGCCATCGCCCCGGTCACGGCGTCGGCCCTGGTCCGCTTGGCCACGTCGAGGAAAGCCTCCAGCCACCGCGGGTCGGCATCGCAGTCGTCGTCGGTCATCCCGATCCAGTCGGCTAATGGTATGGCCGTCTCGAGTGCCAGATTGCGTGCCAGCGAAATATTCTGGTGACCGCAGATGCGGTATTCGAGACCCAGTTCGAAGGAAGACGCGAATTCCTCGCAAGCGCCGCGGGCCTCACCTGCCGGCGTGTCGTCGACAATCACGATACCGACCGCTGCCTGGTCGCGAATGCGGTCGGCGCAGACCTCCAAGCTCTTCAGCAGGATGCGAAGCTGTTCGTTCCGTTTGTAGGTGCAGATCGCGACCACGATCCGCTGACGCTGCTGGCTGCCGTCGATCATGCCCATCCCGACCTGGCGTGGTGACCCCTACGGGAATCGAACCCGTGTTTTCGCCGTGAGAGGGCGACGTCCTGACCGCTAGACGAAGGGGCCGCGGCTAGGGAGCCGTGCGCGCCGTGCCTATGTCGCTTTGGCGCGGATTCGTCAATCGCGGTAGGTCAGGCGATCCGCCGCACGAACTGCGATCGCTCGCGCTCCAGAAGCCAGCGGCGGATATGGCCGGCGATGCGCGGCGCGGCACTGCCGTCACCGAAAGGCAGTGCAGGGAGCGCCATGCGGGCGAGCGACGCACGGTCGGCGTAGAGTCGGCGGACTTCACTGAGGATGCGGTCGGTTCCCGTGCCGACGAGCAAGGCATTGCCCGAGGTCACCGCTTCAGGCCGCTCGGTCCGCTCGCGCAGCACGAGCAGCGGGACACCGAGCGCCGGCGCTTCCTCCTGCACGCCGCCGGAATCGCTCAGAATGAGATCGGCACGCCGCATCCGCTCGATCATCGCGCGATGGTCCAGTGGCGGCGACAGGCGAACGCCGTCGCGTCCCGCAAGCTGCCGCTGCATGACCTCCGCAAGGTGTGGGTTGGAGTGGAGCACGACGGCCACGCGAGCGGCGCATCGGGCTGATGCCCGCGGACGCGAGTTGGGGGCAGGGAGTGGAGGGTTGTGTGCAGCGCGTCGATGCCGGTGTTGCCCGTCACCTGCACCTCGCCTCGAACCGCCTCGCTGCGCAGGTTCGCGGCTGCGCCAGCGGTCGGCGCGAACAGCAGGTCGGACAGCTCGTCGATGGCGATGCGGTTGTCCTCCTCGGGCCACGGCATCGCCCGGTCGAAGCTGCGCAAGCCAGCTTCGACATGGGCGAGCGGCAGATCAAGCTCGGCCGCGGCCCGGGCGCCGCCGAGCGCGCTCGACGTGTCGCCCTGGACGATCACCATATCGGGCAACTCGCGGTGCAGCACCGGGACCGCGGCTTCGGCGACGCAGGCTGCGTGCGCGATTGGGTCGTCGATCCCGGCGCAATCGAGGCAATCCCACGGCAGACCGCCAAGACCGTGATCGGTTGCGCACAGCGAGGGATGCTGGCCGGTCAGCAGCAGGCGCGGCGCGATCCCCGCCGCAGCGAGCGCGTGGGCAAGCGGTGCAAGCTTGATTGCTTCCGGACGAGTGCCGACAATCAGCTGGACGCAAAAAGCGGTCAGCGTTCCCCCTGTCTTCGGCGGAGGGAAACTGCCTCAAATACGGAGCAAACGCAACTACCTGAAATTGTCGGCGTAAGCCTGGATCTTCAGCTTGACCGGCGGCGCGGGGATGAGGTGATAGTCGAAGCCCTTGCGCTCGGCATAGGCGACCGCCTCTTGCTTGCTGTCGAACGCGATCCGCACCTGCGTCCTGGTGTCGTTCGATCCGTTCCAGCCGGTCAGCGGATCGGGGCGAAGCGGCTGCTCCCGCTCGAACTCCAGCACCCAGCGGCCGGCGCGGGCCTTGCCCGACTGGGTCGGCTTGCGGTCGGCCTCGATGATCCGGGCGATGGTCATGGCCGCGCGGTGCCGCAGCCGGGCGCCGGAATCAAGAGGACGCTTGCATAGTGTTGCGCGCGTGCTGTCGCAGCGCGGCGAGAAGCCCCGGCAGGAGGGCGTCGACGGGAAGCGGCGAGGTCATCGACGGTGCCGAATGTTTCCAATGTTCACGGTAACGACGCGTGCGGGAGGTGATTGAGTGATCGTGGCGAGGGAGAGGGAGAGAGACTCAGCCGGAACGCGTGCAAGCGGCATTGCGTGCTGGTTGCACAAGCCAGGGGCTGTAGGACAGCGAATTCGCTCCCGGCCCAACCGCCCTCAATTCGCGCGTGAGCAACCTGTAAATCAAGGCGCAAAAAGACCAACCGGCAGATAATCGCTGGCGCGCAAATGGATCCGCCGACTAAGAGTGTTTGATGAGAAGCGACTATCGACGTTGGCTGAAAAACCAGGAATACTCTTCCAACACTGTCAACACGCAGCATTCGCACGTGGTCCGCCTCGAGCACGCGTACGGAGATTTAGAGCAACTTTATAAAGGTGACGGACTAAGAGGCCTCATGGAGTCGCTCCGCTACAGCTCCTCAGAGTCGAGGCGCGGTGCTCCGAACCCCTCTAAAATACAGATAAATGGCGATTTCTATAAATCTCTCGCTTCATTTCGGACGGCAGCGGGGCTGTACGCCAGGTTTCTAGGGGGAAGTGATGCTGGCGTTGACAGCCCTGGCTCAACAACCGTTTCAGATCGTCAGGATTTAGAGCGCCGCGAGCGACTGGGTTTGGAGCGAGATTTACAAAAGGCATTACGTCGTGAAATCGCGCAACTAGAAGAGGGGCTTCAAATAATTGACGATGGCGTCGAGCGCGCCGTGCCTTCGGGGTTTATCGACATCACGGCGAGAGACTCGAATGAGAGGCTAGTCGTAATCGAATTAAAGGCGGGGGAGTCGGCCGCGCGAGTGGTCGCGAATCTTGAATTACGATCTTACTCAATTCGATTCAGATTCGATGAACGCTGATCAAGCCAAAGCGCCAATATCAATACGAGTTCAATAAGCCCGCGCCACCGCGAACTCGACCGCTTCCGCCATCGCCGCCTTGGCGCGGCTCGCCGGGAAGGGGGCAAGCGCGTCGATGGCCCGCCGTCCGTAGTGCCGCGCCCGCTCGAGGGTGTCGGCGATGGCGTCGCTGCCATGCACCAGCGACACCGCGTGAGCGAGGTCGGCGTTGCTGACCCGCTCGCCGCCGACCGCCGCGCGCCAGAAGGCCCGGTCCGCCTCGCTGCCGCGCGCGTAGGCGAGGATCACCGGCAGGGTCATTTTGCCGTCGCGGAAATCGTCGCCCAGCCCCTTGCCCATCGTCGCCTCATCGCTGGTGTAGTCGATCGAATCGTCGACCAGCTGGAAGGCGATGCCGAGGCTGCGCCCATAGGCTTCGAGCGCGAGTTCGGCGTCCTCGCCGGCCTCGGCCACGACCGGGGCGATGCGGCAAGCGGCGGCGAACAGCGCGGCGGTCTTGGCGCCGATGATGGCGAGATACTGGTCTTCGGGCGTGTCGATCCGGCGCTGGGCGGTGAGCTGGTCGACCTCGCCCTCGGCGATCACCGCCGAGGCGTGACTGAGAATCTTGAGCACCTTCAAACTGCCGTCCTCGACCATCAGCTCGAACGCGCGGCTGAACAGGAAGTCGCCGACCAGCACGCTCGCCGGATTGCCCCAGATGAGGTTGGCGGTGCGCTGGCCGCGGCGCATCGCCGAGACGTCGACGACATCGTCGTGGAGCAGCGTTGCGGTGTGGATGAACTCGACCGCGGCGGCGAGCTTGTGGTGGCGCGCGCCGGGATAGTCGAGCAGCGCGGCGCTGGCGAGGGTCAGCATCGGCCGCATCCGCTTGCCGCCGCCGGCAATGAGATGGCCGGCAAGCTCCGGGATCAGCGCGACCTTCGATTGCATGCGGTCGAGGATCACTGCGTTGACCGCATTCATGTCCGCCGAGGTGAGGGCAAGCAGCGGGTCGAGCGATGGCGGCTGCCTCAGGGCGAGCGAGTGAAGCGAGGCGGTCACGAGCGCGGCGTAGGCGGGCGGTTCGGGAAGGGCAAGAAGGGCGATTGAAAGCGGGCGCTTGCGTCTCTACCTTCTGTTCGCTTTTAGCAGGGGATCACAAATGACCGCACGCCGCCACCTACTTCTCGCGCCGCTCGCCGCCATCTCGCTCGCCGGCTGCGGGCTGAATTCGATCCCGACCTCGGAAGAGAACGTCAACGCCAAATGGGGTCAGGTGCAAAGCGAATATCAGCGCCGCGCCGACCTCATCCCCAACCTCGTCGCGACGGTGAAGGGCTATGCCAAGCAGGAGAACAGCACGCTGGTCGAGGTGACGCAGGCGCGTGCCAGGGCCACGCAGGTCCAGCTCAATGCCGGCGACCTCAGCGACCCGGCCAAGGTCAAGGCGTTCAACGATGCTCAGGGCCAGCTCGGCGGCGCGCTGAGCCGGCTGCTGGTCAGCGTCGAGGCCTATCCGGACCTGAAGTCGAACCAGAATTTCCTGACGCTGCAGAGCCAGATCGAGGGCACCGAGAATTCGATCCTGGTTGCGCGCAAGGATTATAACGAGGCGGTGCAGGCCTATAACACCCGCATCCGCACCTTCCCCGACGCGATCGGCGCCAAGATATTCTACGGCGCCAAGCCCAAGCAGCCGTTCGAGGCGGCCGCTGGATCGCAGGCCGCGCCCAAGGTCGATTTCGGCAATAACTCATAATGTCAGTCGTCATTCCCGCGAAAGCGGGAACCCAGACGGTCAGTAGCTGGGCCCCCGCTTTCGCGGGGGTGACGAAAATATGCTGGGCACTCATCTTCGTTGTCCTCGTGCTCGCTGCCCCGGCCTCCGCGCAGACCTTCCCCCAGCTCACCGGCCGCGTGGTCGACGATGCGCATTTGCTGACGAGCTCGCAGGTGATCGACCTCGACTCGAAGCTCGCGGCGCTGGAGGCGGGGAGCGGGCGGCAGCTGGTGGTCGCCACCATCCTCAGCCTCGAGGGGCGCACGATCGAGGATTACGGCTATCGGCTCGGCCGCACCTGGGCGGTCGGGCAGAAGGGCAAGGACGACGGCGTCATCCTGCTAGTCGCACCGGCCGAGCATAAGGTGCGGATCGAGACCGGCTATGGCGCGCGGGTGTTCGTCACCGACGCGGTGTCGAGCGTCATCATCCGCGACGTCATCCTGCCCCGGTTCAAGGCCGGCGACATGGGCGGCGGGATCGTCGCCGGCGCCGATCAGCTGATCCAGTTCATGTCGCTTCCGCCGGCCGAGATGCAGAAGCGCGCGGCGGCGATCGGCGACCGGGAACGGGCGCGGGCCAGAGACGCCTCGCCCGGTTTCACGCCGATCCTGTTCTGGATCATCATCATCCTGTTCGTGATCATGCCGCTCGTCCGC
>JAIVIZ010000073.1 GCA_020200315.1 Sphingomonadales bacterium
TAATTGATCAGCCCCATGCGGTCGAAAGCGTGACTGACGCTTCCGCTCGCGCCCAGATTGCCGCCATTCTTGCTCACTGCGGTGCGGACGTTGGTCGCGGTGCGGTTGCGATTGTCGGTCAGCGCCTCGATGATCAGGGACACGCCGCCAGGGCCGAACCCCTCGTAGCGGATTTCCTCATAGATTTCGGCGTCGGACGCGCTCGCCTTGCTGATCGAGCGTTCGATATTGTCCTTGGGCATGCCGCCTGCGCGCGCGGCGAGGACCGCGGCGCGGAGCCGCGCGTTCATCGCCGGGTCGGGCAGGCCCGACTTGGCGGCCACGGTGATTTCGCGGCTCAACTTGCTGAACGCCGCGGCGCGCTTCTTATCCTGCGCGCCCTTGCGGTGCATGATGTTCTTGAATTTGGAATGGCCGGCCATTGTTGCTGCCCGTCAGGAATTGGAATGCGCTCACGCTGAGCTTGTCGAAGCGCTCCCAGCTACCCTTCGACAAGCTCAGGGTGAGCGCAAGGGGTGAGATGCGATTATTCGAGTCCGAGCGCGTTGCGATAGGTTTCGAGCAGCGCATCGGCCTCCTGGCGGACATGGCTTTCCATGCGGCGCAGCGCGACGATCTTGCGCATCGTCTTGGTATCGTAGCCGTCGGCCTTGGCTTCCGAATAAACGTCCTTGACGTCATCGGCGATGCCCTTTTTCTCTTCCTCGAGCCGCTCGATCCGCTCGATGAACAGCCGCAGCTGATCGGCCGCGACATTGGCTTCGCTCATTTCCCCACCCCTTCGAATCTGGATAAATACCGCTTCGGGCGCCTCCTAGGCGAGCCGCCGTGCCGCCTCAAGCCGATTGAACCGCGCTCGCATCGC
The DNA here is from genome assembly GCA_020200315.1 of Sphingomonadales bacterium. Classification (GTDB taxonomy): domain Bacteria; phylum Pseudomonadota; class Alphaproteobacteria; order Sphingomonadales; family Sphingomonadaceae; genus Sphingomicrobium. Next base: position 866 of record JAIVIZ010000073.1, read on the forward strand.
GCTATGGCCGTGCTGCCCGGAAAAATGGAGACCGATGTGGGAACGATGCTCAAGCCAAGGGCGCGCAAGGTGAAGATCCTTGCAACGCTTGGTCCCGCTTCTTCGAGTCCGGAGATGATCCGCGCGCTGGTGGAAGCCGGCGCCGACGCCTTCCGGATCAACATGAGCCACGGCGATCAGGCCGACAAGATTCGGCTGGTCGATATCATCCGGGCGCTTGAAAAATCGCTTCATCGTCCGACCACGATCCTGTTCGACTTGCAGGGGCCAAAGCTGCGCGTCGGCAATTTCAAGGGCGGCTCGGCGATGCTCGAGGCCGGGCGCAAGTTCGTGTTCGATCGCGACGACACGCCGGGCAATGCTGGCCGGGTCGAGCTTCCGCATCCCGAGTTGTTCGCCGCGGTGTCCAAGGGCGCGAGGTTGCTGATTGACGACGGCAAGGTCCGGCTTCGAGTCGCCACCGTGAAGGCCGACAAGATCGCTGCCGTAGTCGAAGTCGGCGGCAAGGTCAGCGATCACAAGGGGGTCAACGTCCCCGACGTGCTGGTGCCGATCCCGGCGCTGACGGAAAAAGACCGGAGCGACCTCGCCTTTGCGCTTGAGCAGGGCGCCGATTATATCGGTTTGTCGTTCGTGCAGCGGCCCGAGGACGTGGCCGAAGCGCGCGAGCTGGTCGGCGACAAAGCGGCGCTGCTTGCGAAGATCGAAAAGCCG
>JAIVIZ010000038.1 GCA_020200315.1 Sphingomonadales bacterium
GGGGAACGGCCCTGCTGGTCGACGACGAGGAACTGGTGCGGATGAGCACCGCGGAGATGCTGGACGACCTCGGCTACGCGGTGATCGAGGCGGAATCCGCGGAAGAGGCGATGCGGATTGTTTCGGAAGGCGAGCGATTCGACGTGCTCATCACCGATCATCTGATGCCCGGAATGAATGGCACGGACCTCGCGCACAGCATCCAGGCGGAGCGGCCGAATGTGCCGGTGCTGCTGGTCTCGGGTTATGCCGAGACGCACTTCATGGAGGCCGGGTTGCCGCGGTTGACCAAGCCGTTCCGCAAGGACGAGCTGGCGTCGAGCCTCGCCCAACTGTCGGCTGGCGGCTAAGCCGCCGGGTCAGGCCGCGAGCCGCCGCCGAAAATAGTCGATCGTGCGATCGAGGCCCTCGCTGAGCGGCACCTTGGGTTCCCAGCCGAGCAGGGTGCGCGCCTTGCTGATGTCGGGCTGGCGCTGGCGGGGGTCGTCCTGGGGGAGGGGCTGGAACTGGAGGTCCAGCTTGCTGCCGGTCTTCTCCTGCACCAGCTCGGCCAGTTGCTTCATCGAGAATTCCACCGGGTTGCCGAGGTTGACGGGCCCGGTGACTTCGGCCGGGCTGTTCATCAGGCGGACGAAGCCCTCGATCAGGTCGGAGACGAAGCAGAAGCTGCGCGTCTGGGTGCCGTCGCCGTACATGGTGATCGGTTCGCCGCGTAGCGCCTGGACGATGAAGTTCGAGACCACGCGGCCGTCGGCGTGGTGCATGCGCGGGCCGTAGGTGTTGAAGATGCGGGCGACCTTAATCTCCAGCGCGCACTGGCGGTGATAATCGAAGAACAGCGTCTCCGCGCAGCGCTTGCCCTCGTCGTAGCAGGAGCGGATGCCGATCGGGTTGACGTGGCCCCAATAGTCCTCGGTTTGCGGATGGACGACGGGGTCGCCATAGACTTCGCTGGTCGAGGCCTGGAAGATGCGGATGCCGAGGCGCTTGGCGAGCCCGAGCATGTTGATCGCGCCGTGGACCGAGGTCTTCGTCGTCTGCACCGGGTCGTGCTGGTAATGCACCGGAGAGGCGGGGCAGGCGAGATTGTAGATCGCGTCGACCTCGACGAACAGCGGGAACGTGACGTCGTGGCGCAGCAGCTCGAAGCGTGGGTTGCCGAGCAGATGCTCGATGTTGGCCTTGTCGCCGGTAAAGAAATTGTCGGCACAGAGCACCTCTTGGCCGTCATCCAGCAGGCGCTCGCAAAGGTGCGAGCCGAGGAAGCCGGCGCCACCGGTAACGAGAATGCGCTTCCTGCTGCCGTAAAGTCGCGCCACTACGTTCCCCTGCGTGCCGGTAGAATTCTATCGCGATAGCCGATGGTCCCTGCAGCGCAAGGGAACCGCTCAATATTTGAGGAAGCCTTCGAGCGAGGTTTTGAGTTCATCGACCGACAGCCGGCCCCACTCCTCGGCCCACGGCGATGAGTCGCTGTGGTCAGCGCGCAGATAATCGGGCTTCAGCCAACGCTGCGGGGCGAGATCGGGCCGCGCCAGCGCCAGATTCGAGATGTCGAACGGCTCGGCGAAGCGCAGACCGACCTGATCGCCGCGCACCCAACCGACGGTGGCGAACAGATTGCCGGCCTCGCCGAGATCGAGATAGAGTTCAGCTTTGCAGGGAAAGGCAACCGGGCTTTCGATCAGCGCGCCGGCCTGCGAGAGGTTGCGTAGGCGAACCGACGTGGATTCGTGATTATACAGCACGGTTCCGGACCAGATCAGGGGGTGGCGCTGTTCGCTGCGGCGGATTTCAGGCACATCAGGGTCGAGCGTCGCCTTGGGCTTCTCAGTGGGTTCCGACACGGCCTCCGCGGCGTGGGTCGGGGCGAGGTCGGGGAAGCTGCGGCGGATGACGTCCAGCAGCATGGCGTCGCGCTGCTCGGCGTTAGCCTCGATCTGCGTTTCGTGTGCGAATTCCAGGCCGATGCGATCGCCGCGGATCCAGCGCACCGCGCATTCGACCGTGCCGTGATCGCCGAGCACAAGGTCAATCCGATCCCAGAGCCGCGGCGCAAGGTTGCCCGCGATCATCGCGCCGCCACCGGACAAGTTGATCAGTTCGACGCTGAGGGTCTCGCCACAAAAGTGGACCCACGCGCGTTCGTTGGTGAGGCGATGGCGGTCGTCGCTACGGTGGTCGGCACTGCGCGCGGCGTCGCGGCTGACGGGAACGCTGTCCAGGCTGTCGGTGGCCGCGCCCTTCGGCTTCTTTTTGCCGAGGAGCGACGCCGTCGGCTTGCTGCTGATTTGCCCGGACAGGACCGACGAGCGGAAAATGTTCATCGAAACAACCTCGCACCCCATGGTCGGGTGAACCTAGGGGGCGAGGGTTACGAAATGGTGAGCGCGCGGAGGCCATCAGCCGCGTTCTCCGCAGGCCGGGAGTTTGGTCTGCTAGTCAAAAAGCCTCCCCGGCGGACTCCGTCAGGGAGGCTGGTCGCTAGCCCGAATAATACATATCGAACTCGACCGGGCTCGGCGTAGTTTCCCAACGCATCACTTCGTCCCACTTGAGTTCGATATAGCTGTCGATCTGATCGTCGCTGAACACGTCGCCCTTAGTCAGGTAGGCGCGATCCTGGGCGAGGTTGGTCAGCGCTTCCCGGAGCGACCCGCAAACCGTCGGCACATTGACCAGCTCGGCGGGCGGCAGATCGTATAGATTCTTGTCCATCGCCTCGCCCGGGTGGATGCGGCTCTGGATCCCATCGAGACCGGCCATCATGATCGCGGCATAGGCGAGATAGGGGTTGGCGAGCGCATCGGGGAAGCGGAACTCGACCCGTTTGGCCTTGTCGCCGGTCCCGTAGGGAATGCGGCACGAGGCCGAGCGATTGCGGCTCGAATAGGCCAGCAGCACCGGCGCCTCGAATCCGGGCACCAGCCGCTTGTAGCTGTTGGTCGAGGGATTGGTGAAGGCGTTCAGGGACCTGGCGTGCTTGATGACGCCGCCGATGAAATAGAGCGCAGTGTCGCTGAGCCCGGCATAGCCGTTGCCGGCGAACAGCGGCTTGCCGTCGTTCCACAGCGACATGTGGGTGTGCATGCCGGAGCCATTATCCTGCGCCACCGGCTTAGGCATGAAGGTAGCCGTCTTGCCGTAAGCATTGGCGACCATGTGCACGACATATTTATAGACCTGCATGCGGTCGGCGGTCTGGACCAGCGTGCCGTAGGTCAGGCCGAGCTCATGCTGGGCGGCGGCGACCTCATGATGGTGCTTGTCGCAGGGCAGGCCCATCTCGAGCATGGTCGAGACCATCTCGGCGCGGATGTCGACCGCGCTGTCGACCGGCGCGACCGGGAAATAGCCGCCTTTGGCGCGGGGGCGGTGGCCGAGGTTGCCGCCCTCATAGTCGCGCGCGGTGTTGGTCGGCAGTTCGATGTCGTCGATGCGGAACGCCGAGACGTTGTAGCCGTCCTCGAACTTGACGTCGTCGAACATGAAGAACTCGGCCTCAGGGCCGACGAAGATGGTGTCGGCAATGCCGGTCTGCTTGAGGTAGGCTTCGGCGCGGGTCGCGGTCGAGCGCGGGTCGCGGGCGTAAAGTTCGCCGGTCGACGGTTCGACCACGTTGCACACCAGGATCAGCATTGGAGTCGCGCTGAACGGGTCGATGTAGGTCGCGCCCAGATCCGGCTTCAGGATCATGTCGCTTTCGTTGATCGCCTTCCACCCGCCGATCGACGAGCCGTCGAACATGAAGCCGTCGTTGAGCTGATCGTCGTCGATCACGCCGGCGACCATCGACAGATGCTGCCACTTGCCCTTGGGATCGGTGAACCGCAGATCGACCCACTCGATCTCGTTCTCCTCGATCATTTTCAATACTTTGCCCGAGTCAGACATCGTCACCTCATGCTGATGGAGTGAGTCGCCGCCCCGCGCGGCACGACTGCTTTTTCAGTGGACGGCGGAGGAATCCAGCGGACTCAGGAGCGGGGTGAATATTTCACGTATTGGGGCGCGGCGCTCTCGCCGCGTTAGCGCTGGCCGAACGCCTGACGTTGCACCCACCGGCCGGGGGCCACGCGGCGGAGACGGATGCCGCAGCGGCGGCAGACGCTGACCCAGGTGCGCCCGGCGGGATAGGCTTGGCGCTTGCAGCGGCTGTGGCCGAAGAATTTGCAGAAGATGTGCACGGGCCACCCCTGTTGGCGAGTCCGAGCGTGCCAATTCGTAGCGCCGGTTTAACGGGAGGCAAGACAATTCGAACAACTCGGATGAACAATAATATAACGGGTCAATAAGGACGCCGCTGCGCCGCGACGAGCATCCGCAGCAGCATCGCCACGGGACGTGGGACGCCGACCTTGCCTTCGACCCACAGGCTGATCGACGAGCGGCTGACGCCGATCGCGTTGGCGAGGTCGGCATGAGTGCGATAGCCGAGCGTGCGCATGGCGCCGCGCAGTTCGGCTGGGGACATGGAGGCGAGGGGAGTCTCTTCCATCCCCCCTTCGTAACCGCATCGTACGACGCGGCCAAACCGTCAGATGGCGTCGCTGCCGCGATCGCCGGTGCGGATGCGCACGGCCTGTTCGACCGAAGTCACGAAAATCTTCCCATCACCGATGCGGCCGGTGCGGGCGGCGGCTTGGATCGCTTCGATGGTGCGATCCGCGAGCCCGTCCTCGACCACCACTTCGACCTTCACCTTGGGCAGGAAGTCGACGACATATTCGGCGCCGCGGTAAAGTTCGGTATGGCCCTTCTGGCGGCCGAAGCCCTTGACCTCACTGACGGTGATTCCGGACACGCCGACCTCGTGCAGCGCATCCTTCACATCGTCGAGCTTGAACGGCTTGATGATGGCCTCGATCTTCTTCATGCTCGCGCCCGCTCGGTCCAACGCAATTGCCGTTCGCCTAATAAGGTGGACGATCGAAGCCGCCCGGACTCCGGGTGAAAATCTCGCAGCCCTGATCGGTGATGCCGATCGAGTGCTCGAACTGTGCCGACAGCGAGCGGTCGCGGGTGACCGCGGTCCAGCCATCCTCAAGCAATTTGCAATCGGCGCGGCCGAGATTGATCATCGGCTCGACGGTGAAGATCATGCCGGGGCGGAGTTCGGGTCCGGTGCCCGGCCGGCCGGCGTGGATCACCTCGGGGCTGTCGTGAAACAGCCGCCCGACCCCGTGGCCGCAGAAATCGCGGACGATGCCGTAGCGATGCTTTTCCGCGTGGGCCTGGATGGCGGCGGCGATGTCCCCGAGGTGATTGCCTGCCCGCGCCTGTTCGAGGCCTAGCATCAGGCATTCGTAGGTGACGTCGACCAGCTTGCGCGCCTTCAGCGAGACATCGCCGACGAGGTACATCCGGCTGCTGTCGCCGTGCCAGCCATCGAGGATCGGGGTGACGTCGACGTTGACGATGTCACCGTCCTTGAGCGCCTTGTCGCCGGGAATGCCGTGGCACACGACATGGTTGATCGAGGTACAGGAGCTCCGCGTATAACCACGGTAACCGAGCGTGGCCGGAACGGCTCCGGCTTCGAGCATCATGCGGTAGACGGTTTCGTCGAGTGCGCCGGTCGTCACGCCGGGCACCACATGGGGGACGAGCGCGTCGAGGATCGTCGCCGCAAGCTGCCCGGCGGCGCGCATCCCCGCGAACCCGTCGGGCCCGTGAAGCTTGATGATGCCCGAGCGGGCTTCGGCACGATCGTCGGGGGCGACGCTGACATATTCGGTCATGCCGCCTAGATAGGCAGCGGGGCGGACGAAGTCGAGGCGAGCGGATGGCGATCGGGCAGCGCACGGACGAGCGGGTGTGGACCGCGGCGCTGGTCGTCATCGGCGACGAGATCCTGTCCGGTCGGACGCAGGATCGCAACATTGCACAACTCGCCAGCTGGTTGAACATCCAGGGCATCCGGCTTGCCGAGGTCCGCGTTGTGCCGGACATTGCCGAGCGGATAGGCGAGGCCGTGACCGCGTTGTTGGGCGCGCACGACTATCTGTTCACGACCGGCGGCATCGGTCCGACGCACGACGATATCACGGTGGATTCCATAGCAGCCGCACTCGGGCTGGAGGTCGTCGTTCACCCTGAAGCGCGGACGATTCTCGAAGGCTATTACACGCAGCGCGGCGGCCTAACCGAGGCTCGGCTGCGGATGGCGCGGGTGCCCGCAGGGGCCGAGCTCATCCCCAACCGCATGTCGGGCGCGCCTGGCATCCGTCTCCGCAATCTGTTCATTCTCGCCGGCGTGCCGCACATTGCCGCGGGCATGCTCGATGCGTTGACCGGCACGCTGGAGGGCGGACGACCGCTGGTCAGCGTGACGATCGGCGGGTTGCGGCTGGCGGAGGTCGGGTTCGAAATGGTGAGCGGAGGGATTTGAGGGACCGGCCGTTCGCGGCGCTCCAATCAAGCGAGGCTCCCGGCGTGGCTGTCGCCCGTCGCTTTGCTCCGGCGCTTCAGATCACATCATGCCCCCGGCACGATGTGATCTGGAGCGGGTGAAGGGAATCGGTCGTTATCATCCGTGTCCGAGAGCGAACGTCTGAACAGAACAGCACCGGAGTTTGATTGAAGGCAAGATCACCTCCAGTGGAGGTCGGAGTTATCCCTGTGGCCTATTCGAACAGGACGGCCATCGAGGGACGGTCACGCCGTGAATAGACCTTCCGCCGACGGATTGACCTCTAAACTGCGGGAACAAAGATGGAGAAATCTCACTTCCACTTCCCTATTGGCACGCTACTTTCAACGGCACCTCGGCAGAGGCAGAGTGGTTGGAACGAAGACATATCAAGCAAGGCAACACCATCGTAGTCGCTCTCGGGATGCTCGCGATAGGCTTTGTAGCCGGCTTCGCGCTGCGCCCCAGCATCGCACCAACGTATCGGCAGGTGACCGCAGCTACGGCCGCGGTGCCGACCGATGCCGAGCCGCGCGGCACGCAGTACTTCGCAGCCCACCTCGATGAAGGACGACAAATCGTGACGAGTTGCGCGGATGGCTCCGTACGCGGTCAGGAATGTGCCAACGCCGGAGCCGCGGTGAGTGAGGCCGAAGGGAAGGAGCGCTTCAGGAAATTTATAGCGCGATAGTCCGCTCACTGCTTAGTTGAAGGGACACCAAACTCGGCACAGTGAACCGTGCCGTACCGCGCCCTGTTCCAACTAGCCCGCGAGAGTCGCGGATCAGTAGCTGTGGACGAGGCTCGAGCCTAGGACCCGCTGATGAAGAGAGGGCTTTAACATCAACAAAAACCAGTCACTTAGCTGCATCCGTACCTACATACAAAACCTGAACAAGACGTTTGCTAACAACGTTCCCCAACGCCGTCTGGCCCGATTTAGCTCACATTCGGACCGTTCAAGGGCAGCTGTACGTGCCGCCTTCTCAGCATCAGATAAGCGGCCGGAATGACCAGCATCGACAGCAGGGGCGCGGTCAGCATGCCACCGATCATTGGCGCGGCGATGCGGCTCATGACTTCCGAACCCGTTCCGGTGCCGATCAGCAATGGGAAGAGACCGGCGAGGATGACTGCGACCGTCATTGCTTTGGGTCGAACCCGCAGCAGCGCGCCTTCGCGTACCGCCGCTTCGATTTGTTCGACGTTCGGATTGGCCGGGCGTTCGGCGAGCGCGTGCTTCAAATAGATCAGCATGACGACACCGAACTCGGCGGAGACGCCGGCCAGGGCAATGAAGCCGACGCCGGTCGCGACCGATTGGTTGTAGCCAAGCAGATAGAGCAGCCAGACGCCGCCGGTGAGCGCGAACGGCAGAGTGCCCATGATCAGCGCGGCCTCATCCAGCCGCCGGAAGGTCGCGTAGAGCAACAGGAAGATGATCAGCAGCGTCGCTGGCACGACGATCTTGAGCCGCGCGACCGCCCGCTGGAGAAATTCGAACTGGCCGGTGTAGGTGACGCTGACTCCGGGCGTCAGCTTGACGTTCGCGGCGACGGCGCGCTGCAGGTTGCCGACGATCTCGGTCAGCGCCCGGCCGCGACCATCGATGTAGATCCACGTTACCAGCCGCCCATTCTCGCTTCGGAGCATCGGCGGTCCGTCAGTGACGCGAATGTCCGCGACGGTACCGAGCGTGATCTGTTGAAAGGATGGCGTGACAATGGGTAATTGTCTCAGATCGTCGAGGCTGTCGCGCAGCTCGCGCGGATAGCGGACATTGATTGGATAGCGCGCCAAGCCTTCGACGGTCTCCCCGATGGTCTCGCCACCGATCGCGCCCGACACGATGGACTGCACGTCGGCGATGTTCATCCCGTAGCGCGAGGCGGCCGCGCGATTGATGACGACCTCGACATAGCGGCCGCCGGTCAGACGCTCGGCGAGCGCCGAGCTGACTCCAGGAACGGTTTTGGCGACGAGTTCGATCTTGCGCGCGGCCTCATCGATCTGCGCCAGGTTCGATCCCGCGACCTTGATCCCGATCGGGCTCTTGATGCCCGTGGACAGCATATCGATGCGGTTGCGGATCGGCGGAATCCAGAAATTCGCCAGCCCGGGAACCTTCACGGTATGATCCAGCTCGTCAATCAGCTTGTCTTGCGTCATCCCCGCTCGCCACTCGCTTTTCGGCTTGAAGCGGATCGTCGTCTCGAACATTTCAAGCGGTGCGGGGTCCGTCGCGGTATCCGTACGCCCAGCCTTGCCGAACACGCTTGCAACCTCCGGTACCGCCTTGATCAGGCGGTCGGTTTGCTGGAGCAGCCGGCCCGCCTCGGCGGTTGAAATGCCGGGCAGCGCGGACGGCATGTAGAGCAGATCGCCTTCGTTGATCTGAGGGATGAATTCGCCGCCGAGATGGCTGATCGGCCACAAGCCGGTCGCGAACACAAGGCCGGCGATCAGCAGGACCTGCTTCGGCCGCGCCATCGCCCAATCGAGCGCCGGCCGGTAGATGTGGGTCAGCCAGCGGTTGATGGGATTTTTCTCCTCGAGCGGGATTTTGCCGCGGATGAAAAAGCCCATCAGCACCGGAATGAGCGTGATCGAGAGGATTGCCGCGCCTGCCATCGCATACGTCTTGGTGAAGGCCAGCGGCGCGAACAGGCGGCCCTCCTGCCCCTGGAGCGAGAACACCGGCACGAACGACAGGGCAATGATCAACAGGCTGAGGAACAGCGCCGGTCCGACCTCGGCGGCGGCATCGGTGATGACGCGCCATCGCTCAGGGCCTTCGAGCACTTCGCCCGGACGATCGCGCACCCAACGCTCGATATGCTTGTGGGCATTTTCGATCATGACGATCGCGCCATCAACCATTGCGCCGATGGCGATGGCGATTCCGCTTAGCGACATGATGTTGGCATTGACGCCCTGCACGCGCATCACGATCAGCGCGAACAATATACCGAGCGGCAGCGTCAGGATCGCGACGAGCGCCGAGCGCGCATGCCACAGGAACAACCCGCAAACGAGCGCGACGACGATAAACTCCTCGATCAGCTTGCTCGTCAGATTTTCAACCGCGCGATCGATCAGGCCGGAGCGGTCGTAGGTCGTGACGACCTCGACGCCGGGCGGAAGACTCTTCTTGAGTTCGGCGAGCTTCGTCCGCACGCCATCGATCACTTCGCGCGCATTCTTGCCCTGACGCATGACGATGACGCCGCCGGCGACCTCGCCCCGTCCGTTCAGTTCGGCCACCCCTCGCCGCATGGCGGGGCCGACCTGCACCGTTGCGACATCGCCCAGCCGCACCGGAATGCCGCCCACGGCGGTCTTGAGCGGCACGGCGCGGAAGTCGTCGAGCGAACTCAGATAGCCCGTCGAGCGAACGATATATTCCGCCTCGGCCATTTCGATGACCGAGCCGCCGTTTTCCTGATTGGCTCGCTTGAGCGCTTCGGTGACCTGGTCGTGGGTGATCCCGTAGGAAGCGAGCTTCTGCGGGTCGAGCAGCACCTGATATTCCTTGACCATCCCGCCGATGCTTGCGACTTCGGCGACGCCCGGAATCGTCTTCAACTCGTAGCGAAGGAACCAGTCCTGAATGCTGCGAAGTTCGGCAAGGTCGTGGCGGCCGGTGCGGTCGACCAGCGCATATTCGTAGATCCAGCCGACGCCGGTCGCATCGGGCCCGAGCGACGCCTTGGCACCCTCCGGCAACCGGCTCTGCACCTGGCTCAGATATTCAAGGACTCGGCTCCGCGCCCAATAGAGGTCGGTCCCATCGTCGAACAAGACATAGACGAAACTGTCGCCCTCGAACGAATAGCCGCGCACCACGCGCGCGCCTGGCACCGACAACATGGTTGTCGCGAGGGGGTAAGTGACCTGGCTTTCGACGACCTGGGGCGCCTGCCCCGGGTAGCTGGTTTTGACGATGACTTGTACGTCCGAGAGATCAGGCAAGGCATCGACCGGCGTCGTCTTGATCGCACCGATGCCGACAAGAATGACGACGAGGGCCACCAGCAGAACCAGATAGCGCGCCTTGACGGACGCATGGATAATCCGGGCGATCACTTCGCGTCGCCCCCGATCGGCCGGGCCGGGATACCGGAGAGGCTCGCCTCGGAATCGAGCAGGAACTGGCCCGATGCGACAACCTTCTCACCTTCGCTAAGGCCGGCGAGGATTTCCGTCTGCCCGCCGGCGTCCCGCCCGACGCGCACCTCGGCCGGCCGGTAGTGACCTTTCTTCTCGGCAAGCATGACCAGAACGCGCTTGCCCGTGCGGATCACAGCCTCGCTCGGAACGAGCAGCGCCGGCCGCGCATCGCTCGACAGGTGGACGGTCGCGAACATTCCCGGGCGCAGCCGGTAACCACGGTTGACCAGTTCGATCCTGACCGTCAGCGTTCGGCTCTCGGTTGACGCGGTCGGCAGCACCGCAATGACCCGACCGCCGAAGGGCTCGCCCGGGAAAGCGGTCAGATCAGCGGTGACGGACTGACCGACCCGCACCTGACCGGCCTGCGCCTCCGGGATGGCGGCGTTGAGCCACACGGAGCCGAGCCCGTTGATCTGGGCTAGCGTCTGCCCCTGCGCCAGTGTGACGCCGGCCCGCGCATCCAGAGTCTGAATCACGCCGCCAATCGGGCTCCGCACGGTCGTCAACCCGCGCCGCCCGGTTTGCCCGGCGGGGATCCCGAGCAACCGCAGCCGCTGACCCGCCGCGGCGATCAGGGCGCGATCGCCGGTGCGCCGGACAGCCCGAAACTCTGCCTCGGCTCCCCCCCATTCGGGCACCAGCAGATCGGCGATGGGCGCGCCGGCGGGGATCACATCGCCCGGCGCGCGACGATAGACACGCT
>JAIVIZ010000039.1 GCA_020200315.1 Sphingomonadales bacterium
GTACATCGTCGATCAGACGCGACAGCCGCTCGACCGATTCAAGGATCGCGCCGACATAGTCGGAAGCGGCGGGATCGAGCTTGCCGGCATATCCACCGGCGAGCATTTCCGCGAAGCCGCCGATCGAGGTTAGTGGCGTGCGCAATTCATAGCTCATGTTGGCGACGAAATCGGTCTTGACCCGATCCGCCTCCTCGAGCGCGGTGGCGCGCTCGCGCAGCGCCGCCTCGATCCGCGTTGAATCGGTCACGTCGACCATCGTGAACAGCGCATTGCCGTCGGGCAAAGGAACGGCGGCAAACTCGAAATGACGTCCGTCCGTCATCGAGACGCGGCCCCTGCCCTCGCGGCGACCCGAAGTCGCGGTGCGGACCATTTCGCGCACTTGGGCCGCATCGGTCGGGTTGACCAGCTTGCGCGCCAATCCCGGGACGAGCTCATCGACCCGGGGATGTTCGCCGAGCCAGCTCTCGTCGAGATCCCACAAGGTGCAAAACCGCCGGTTCCATAGATAAAGCCGCCCGTCGCTGGCGAAGACGGCGATCGATTCGAACAAATTGTCGAACGTCGCGGCGCGGACCCGAAGCAGCGTATCGCGCGCCGAGGCGAGGCGGACCTGTTCGGTGCGGTCCTCGAGGATCAGGCGCAGGCCGCCATCAGGCAACGGCTGACCGACGACGCGAAGGTGGTCGCCGTTGGCGAGAATCCAGTCCTCTTCGATCATCTCGTCGGCGGAAGTGAACCAAGCCCGCCGCTCGGCCTTCCATTGCGGGAAATCGCGCGCTTCGGGCGTGCGGTTCTTCTCGCGCATCCGCTCAAGCAGACGGTCGAATTCCGGATTTTCGCCCAGCCATTCGGGGTCGATATGGCTCATGATGGCGAACGGCTGGTTGAAGAAACTCAACTGTCGGTCGGCGTCGAACTGGGCAGTGCCGGCGGTCATGCGGTCGGCGAGGTCGCGTTGCGACTGGATGTTGCGGGCAAGTTCGAACCGCGTGTCCTCCAGCTCCTGGATGTCGACCGCGAAGCCGCCCACCGCGCCGGTCGCGAGCGGAACGTCGACGATGCGCAGCATGCGCCGCTCGCCGCCGATCGTTGCCGGCATGTTGCGCACATGGGGTGCACCGGTCTCCGTCGCCCGAGTCGCGCCGGTTTTCGCGGTGGCCGCGTCGATCAGTTCGATGCCGTGGGCGATGACCTCCGCTGCGTCCAGTCCTTCGACCGCCGTGACGAACGCGCTGTTGACGAGACCCAGGGTGAGGTCCGGGCCGCGGTACCACATTGGAAACGGCGCGCTTTCAATGAGATGGGTGAGCGCGTCGAGCGCGCCTTCGGTCTGCGCTAGGCGGCGGGCGAGGGTCGCGCGCTCGGCAACGGCGCGGCTGGCGTCCGTCAGCCAGAGCAGGCTCGTCCCGACCGGAGACGGCGCGGGCGCGGGACCGCCATGCACTTCGAAGACGCGTGCGGACGATGCGGCGCGGACCTGTGCGTCGACCGGCTCCGCGCCGAGCCGTGAGCGGCTCAGCTTGGCCTTCAGCACCGCAACGTCCTCGGCGAGAAGACCGGAAGCCTCACCCGCGAGATCGTCGAGCCGCGCCGGCTCTTCGGCGAGGCCCAGGTCGCGGAGCAGCCCGCCATCCACCTCGACCCGCTCATCGGCGCGAACCAGCAGCGGCCGGGCCGGAGCGGCGGCGAGTAGTGCAGCGCTCGACTGCGCCGCGGCAAGGATCGAATTGGCGCGGCGAATGCGCCGCTCGGCGAACAAGGACAGGGCAACAGCGATCGCCAGCCAGGCCGCGGCGACGGTCACCACGATGGTGACGGTCAGCCCGCCAGCCCCGTTCATGGCCGTCCCTCACGCACATTCCCCATCCACCGGTCATAGGATGCGGCCGTAGAAAGAAAAAGGGAGGGGGCCGAGGCGCCATCCTTAGAAGCGTTCGTTTCCTCGCTTCACATCGGCAGTTTATTCAATTTTACGTCGACATAATAATAGATTCGCGCGCAGTGTAGGAGGAGTCGCCGTTGCTGCTCGCGTCCGGTTTCAACATCTGCCGGCTCCGGTCGCCAAACCACAACAAACGAGCGGACCTCCTAAGAAGCCCGCCCCCCTTGTAATTCGAACGTCGGAAAAACGACAATGAAGTAGTTAAATTCGAACGCGCAGGCTTGCCGCATAACGCCGACCGAGCAAGTCGTTGAAGCTCGCGGATATCAGCACGCCGAAATACTCCTGTCCCTGGCGGTTGAGGTTGATGACGGAGAAGCTGAAGCGCAGCGGCTGCCGCGGCTAGCAACGCCGTAGGTGCCAAAAGAAAGGCCGCTCCCGAGGGAGCGGCCCGGATGCCATTTGTAGACCGGCCTTACAGATCGATCTGGGCTCCTAGGTAGAAAAAGCGACCAACCGGACTTGGAGCACCGCTTTCCGTTCCTTGCAAGTCGAATGGAGGCAGTCGATCAAACACGTTATCGACGCCGGTGTAGAGCCGGAACTTACCGTTTTTCGGCTTTATATCGAGACGAAGGTCGTGGAACCACAGGGCCGGATAATTGACCACTGGAAATGCATCCGGGTTACTCGGCGGACGGCCCTGGAAGGAATGCTGCGTTTCATACGTGCCGATCGTCTGCTTGCCGACGTAGCGAGCCCGATAACCCAGATTGAAGACGCTAACTTCGGCATTGACCGAAAGCTGGCCCTGCCATTTGGGATCGCCAAGCTCCCCAAGAATGCGATCTGCAAAATTCGGATCGGTGATATCGGAGAATGAATTCTTGGTAATCGTGTGCGTTGCGATTCCCCGGATATTCAGCGTCACGCCCTGGAATCGTTTGCGGTATGCCAAGTCGAAGTCGATACCGTTCGTATCAAGCTTGGCGAAGTTGAACGAGCTAATCAGGGCCGATGGACCAGTAGGCGTCAGCGATACCGTTCCACCACCGTGAAGGACGTTCGACTGCCCGGCAAAAGTTCCGTTGGGATTGCGGAAAACTGCGGCGCAGAACGGATTGTTGATTCCGCTGGCATTGTCATAGCACTGATTGATGATCGTCTGACCTCCCAGGGCAAAAATGACGTTTTTCACACGGATGCGATAGTAGTCGACCGTTAGCGACAGGCCTGGGATGAAACGGGGCTGAGCCACGGCGCCAATCGTGAAACTGGTGCCGCGCTCCGCCTGGAGATCGGGATTGCCTTGGCTATTGGCGGCAATGCCGGATGCCGGGCGGTTGCTGAACGGCTCAGTCGTGCCATTAAAGGTCTGCGTCGTCGGCACTCCCGCCGACCTGCAATTGGCGATCCGAACCGATTGGCCGTTGACGATCGGACCATTATTGATGTTCTGCTGCCCGCAGGGATCAACCAGGCCATTGATAAAGGTCTGCGTCGGCGGGGAGAACAGATCGCTTTGCGTCGGCGCACGCACCGAGCGAGCAATGCCCGCCCGGAAGCGGATATCGCGAATCGGTGCATAGATTCCATTCACATTCCAGGCGAACACTCCACCTGTATTGCCGGTGTTATAATGCGAATACCGCCCGGCCGCATCGATGCTGAGTTCCTTCGCGAACGGCAAATCCTTCAAGAAAGGAATGCTGATTTCACCGAAGAGTTCTTTTACCACTTGAGCCGGCGGCCTGAAGTCCGGAATGATATTCAGGAACGTGCATCCACTGACTCCGCAGGCGCTGCTCGACGTGATCGGATCATAGGCTGCAAATGCGGTCTCGCGACGAGCTTCCGCTCCGAGCACGAAAGCGATGGGACCACCAGGCAGATTGAACAGCTGTGAAGAATCGCCCGACACATAGGCAATGCCGTCATAGAGGTTCGCCCGCTGAACCCGGGAAGACGTGTAAAGAATGTAATTCAGCGCGGCTTGCGATGGCGCGCCATTCCCGAACAAGTTGATCGGGACGCAATTGGGATCGTCGTTCGTCGTAATCGCGTCGGCATTGATGCCGCACACAATTTGACCGGACGGGTTCCTTACCGCGTTGAGCGCGTTCGCATAATTCTGACGCAGTAGGTTACCCTGTGTTTTGTAGAACGTTGAAAGGTGACCATAGTTGAACGAAACTTCGTACTTCCAATCGCCGTTAAATGTCCCCGTGACGCCGCCGACGATCTGGTAATTCTCTCTCTTGTGCAACTCGCCGCGGCCGCCGAAGTCGATATCGAAACGCTGAGCGGTAAAGGTTGTCGTCCCCGGCGCGAGAACCGACTGCAACTGCGATCGAGCCTGTGCGCTCAGGAAAGGATTGTTGACCGAGAAGGTGTTATTGAAAAATGTCGGCTGACCTTCCTGGTTCGCGTCGACATGAACGTAGTTGGCCTCAATGAACGGCACCAAGGCGTCCGAAATGTCATAGTGCGCCAGAAGGTTGACCGCCTTCCGGGTGAGCCCTGGTTCCAGGAAGCCGGTTAGGCGAAGGGTCGATCCCAGGCCGCCAACGCAATTGCCGGACCCTACTGGTCGTAAATCGGTGATGCACGGGTTTGCAATCAGCGACCCATCGGGCGCGAACACGAACGTGCGACCGAACTGTGCCGTGGCATTGCTGCTGTTAGGATTGGGTAGTCCGCTGCACGCAGCCGTCCGGCGCGCAGCAAAAGCCGACGCCGTTTCACCGGTAGCGGCCGCTGTTGGGCAAGTCGCGGTGAAGAGTCCACCTTCGGAGATGGTGTTGTTGCGAACGTTCGTCAGGAAAGTCGTATCCGGAATGCCATTGCCGACCGACGGCTCGCTGCCATGCAAGGGACCGGCGGATGGATTAAGATTTGGACCCGTGTTCTCGGTCAGATTGAACTGACTGCGGCCGCTAAAGGCGCCGGTCTGAGCATCCCGGTCGGTATTGTAGAGCGTCTTCTGCCTCGCATACTCGGCGGCGACCGCAACATTGCCACGACCGTCCGCGAAGTTCTTACCGGCTGTCAGGCTGACAAAGTAGGAGTCTCGGTCATTGCGGGAGGAAACGCCGTACTGACCGTTCAAGCGAAGGCCATTAAAATCCCTCTTGAGAACGAAATTGACGACTCCGGCGACCGCGTCCGAGCCATAGACAGCCGAGTTGCCGCCCGTGACAATGTCGATGCGGTCGACAAGGTCGGTCGGAATGGCGTTAACGTCAGGGCGGTTGATGCCGGGGGTGGCCGTTACGATCCGCCGTCCGTTCACGAGGACCAAGGTCCGCGAAGTGCCAAGACCTCGAAGATCGAGCGCGTTGATGCCGGCGGTGCCGATGAAACGCGTCGAGTTCGCCTGGCTGAAGGTCGCGCGAATCTGCGGCAGCTCCGCGAGCTTGTCGCCGAGCGACACGTTCCCTTGGCTGGAAAGATCCTGAGGTGAGATCGAGGTGATGGGAACGGCCGACGAAAGCGTCGGTCGGTTAAGCCGAGTGCCCGTGACGACTATCGTGCTGTCCGGCGTCTTCTTGATGTCAACCCCAGCCTTGGTTTCGACTTCGCCCGAGAGGCAATTATCGTTCGGCTGGCCGGCGCCGTTGACGGGGCACGGCGGCGGCACATTATTTTGGGTTTGCGCGAACGCCGGCGAGGCTGCGATCAGTAGCGCGGAAAAGGAGACGGTGGAGAGTGCGAGCTTCCTAGAACGGCGCATGACAAAACCCCTCGATGAACGGCTGTTCAGGTGTTCATGGCGCAGTTGGAAGTGCTTTGGAAAGAACAGAAAACTGGAATTGTTCGTATTCAGATGAATCTGTAGCATTGCTGCAACAGTGGAGATCCTCACGCCACCCCGGTCTCGTTCGCCAGCAGCCGCGGATCGATGCCTTCCGCCTTGAACGCCGCGCCCCAGCGCTCGTCGGTCGGGGTGTCGAACAGCAGTGCGGGCGCGCCGGTCGCGGCGAACCAGCCGTGGCGGGTCATCTCCCGGTCGAGCTGCCCCGCGCCCCATCCGGCATAGCCGAGCGACACCAGCCAGCGCGACGGGCCGCGGCCTTCTGCAATGGCTCTCAGCACATCAATGGTGCCCGTCATCGCGCCAAGCCCGACGATGTGCAGCGTGTCCTGACCGCCCCAATCCTCCGAGTGAAGCACGAAGCCCCTGCCCGGCTCAACGGGGCCGCCATGATGGACGGCGCAATCGGGCGCCTCGCCCGGATCGATGTCGAGCTGCCTCAGGAGCTGGCGGAAGCGGATGCCGGCGCGCTTGTGGCCGATGCCGATGCCGACCGCGCCATTCTCGTCATGAACGGCAAGCGCGATCACCGCCCGTTCGAAGCGCGGATCGGCCATGCCCGGCATGGCGAGCAGCAGCTTGCCCGAGAGGAACGGCGCGATCGTCACCCGCCTGGAATGCGCGGGGA
>JAIVIZ010000140.1 GCA_020200315.1 Sphingomonadales bacterium
GCATCCGCAAGGGCCTGCCCGACGCGCTCGATCTGCTCGTGATCTGCGCCGAGGCCGGCCTCACCGTCGACGCCGCGTTCAACCGCGTCGCCAAGGAACTGGGCAAAGCCTATCCGGAGCTCGGCGACGAATTCGGTCTGACCGCGATCGAGCTTGGCTTCCTCAACGAGCGCCGCCAGGCGTTCGAGAATCTCGCCACCCGCGTCGATCTCGAAGCCGTGCGCGGCGTCGTCACGACCATGATCCAGACCGAGAAATACGGCACCCCGCTCGCCTCCGCGCTGCGCGTGCTGTCGGCCGAATTCCGCAACGAGCGGATGATGCGCGCCGAGGAGAAGGCCGCCCGCCTGCCCGCGATCATGACCGTTCCCCTCATCCTGTTCATTCTGCCGACGCTGTTCATCGTCATTCTCGGCCCGGCAGCCTGTTCGATCAGCGACAGCTTCATTAACGGCTGATGCCTCGCAAGAGGGTCGCCGAAGCAAGCTGACCGCCGCCGTCGCTCTACCCGGAGCGGCGGCGGTTCTCGTTTCGGCAACGGTCCGATGGAACGCTTGTCGCTGACGCGCGCTTAGACGGAACGCAGCGCAAGGAGCCGTTCCATGACGAATTTCACCAGCGATCAATGGGTCATCGTCGCCCTGATCTTCCTTCTCGGACTGGTCGTCGGCGGCTTCCTCTTCGCGGGCGGCGGCCGCAAGTGGAAGCACCGCTACAATGCCGAGGTCTCCCGCCGCCGCGAGATCGAGGCGGAGCATGCCGAGCGCGAAAAAGTCTGGCGCGAACAGGACAGCCTCCGCGCCGCCGCGCTCAAGGACCGCCGCGACCCGGCCGTGACCGACCGGCGCGATATCCCCGTGGTGGACCGTAACGACGACGGCGTGATCGACGACCGGGATCGGTAATCTTCTCCCCTCCCGCAAGCGGGAGGGGAAGAGCCGCAAAGCGGCGAAGGGGAGGGCCTGTCTTGTTTGGGTCAGGACAAGCCCTCCCCCAGCCCTCCCGCTCCGGCGGCAGGGGAAGCTACCCCTCGATCTTCGAGAAATCCGCCACCCGGTGAACCGCATCCCGGAACCGCGCGAGCAGGTTCAACCGCCGCGCCCGCGCGCTCGGATCGGGATCGTTGACCGTGACCTTGTCGAAAAAGACGTCGATCGGCGTTCGAAGCGAGGCCAGCGCCGCCATCGCCCCGGTGAAATCCTCCGCCTCAACCGCCGACTGAGCCCGCGGCTCGGCCGCATCGAGCGCCGCGACCAACGCGCGCTCCTCGGCAGGTGCGTCGGCAGGGCCACTAGACCCGAGCGCCATCGCCGCCACGGCCTCCGCGATCGCCGGCTCCTCGACCAAGACAAGCGGGTCCTCTTCGCCGGTCTGTGGCATCTCCTCGTGGCCCCAATCCGACATCACGCGTGGAAGGCTCCAGTTCTCCTTCTTGAGAATGTTGGCCGCCCGCTTGTAGGCAGCGAGGAGGTCGGTGCCGTCGGGCGTTTCGACGAAGGACTGCAGCGCATTCACGCGGGCGAGCAGCCGGATAAGGTCGACCATCTCATCTAATGCGAACACCGCATCAATGAGGTCGTGCCTGATGCCCGCTTCCTTCTGCTGGACCTTCAACCGATCAACAATGAATGCAGGCACTTGCGAGGTATCGAAGCTCTCCAGCCAAGCTTTCGCTTCGTCGTAATCTTTGTCCGGCATGTCCGCGTAGAACCGCTCACGGATAAATCCGGGAATGGCATGTGAATCGAGCCACTCCAACTCTGCTCTAATTCCGTTTTGCAGGATCAGGTGAATTGCGCCGAGGGCCGCCCTTCGGAGTGCATATGGGTCCTTTGAACCTGTCGGACGCTCTCCAATGCAGAAGAATCCGACGATCGTATCCAACTTATCCGCCAGACTCACCGCCACCGTCACCGGCGCGGTCGGAACCTCGTCGCCCTGCCCGACCGGTTTGTAGTGATCCCGGATGGCGTCGCTGACCGCCTTGGGCTCGCCCTGCGCCGCGGCGAGATAGCCGCCAATGATGCCCTGCAGTTCCGGGAACTCGCCGACCATGCCGGTGACGAGGTCCGCCTTCGCGAGACGGGCGGCGCGTTCGGCGAGGTCGGCCAACTCCTCCCCGGCACGGGGAGGGGGACCATCCGCAGGATGGTGGAGGGGGTCCTCGGCGAGATCGGCGTTCGCGCCGTGCGGCCCCTCCACCACCGGCTGCGCCGGCGGTCCCCCTCCCCGTGCCGGGGAGGATCCGACGATCCCCTCTTCCACCAGCCACCGCGCCAGCTTCGCCACCCGCTCGACCTTGTCGGCCACGGTGCCGAGCTTCTCGTGGAACACGATCCCGCTGAGCTTCTTTGCCTGCTCGTCGAGCGGCACCTTGACGTCCTGCTCCCAGAAGAAGCGTGCATCGCTCAGCCGTGCGGCGAGCACGCGCCGATTACCTTCGATGATCGCGGCCCCACCGTCGTTCGCATCGATGTTCGCCGTGCACACGAACGCCGGAGCGAGCGCCCCTGTCTCATCCGTGCAGGCGAAATATTTCTGGTTGGTGCGCATCGTCAGCACAATCACTTCGCGCGGCACGTCGAGATAGTCCGGATCGAACCGCCCGAGCAGCGGCACCGGCCATTCGGTCAGTCCGGCATTCTCGACCACCAGCCCTTCGTCCTCGACGAGCGTGAGTCCCGCGACCGCTGCTGCGGCGCCGGCTTCCTCGCGCACGATCCGCTCGCGCTCTTCGTGATCGACGATGACATGGCAGGCCCGCAGCTTCTCGGCATAATCGAACGCGCCGCCCATGGTGATCGGGCCGGGATGGTGGAAACGGTGGCCGAGCGTCGTCGCGCCGCAGGGCACACCCTGGATCGCGACCGGTACGATCTCCTCGCCCAATATGGCGACGATCGAGTGCAGCGGCCGCACCCAGCGCAGCGACGCGGTGCTCGCCGACGCCGGTCCCCAGCGCATCGACTTGGCCCACGGGAAGGTGCGGACGATCGTCGCCACGGCCTCGGCCAGCACGTCGACCGCCGCGCGCCCCGGCCTGTCGATCACCGCGAACAACACGCCGTCGCGGTGCTCGAGCTGCTCCCGCGTAAGCCCTGTCTTGCGCAGGAAACCCTCGAGAGCCTGCGGCGGAGCGGCCACCCGAGGCCCCTTCACTTCCTCGCGCACCGCCTCGGTCGTCTGCGGCACCCCGCGCGCGATCAGCGCCAGCCGCCGCGGCGTCGACCAGGTCGTGATCCCCTCGTGCGCCAGCCCGGCGCGCTCCAGCTCCTCGGCGAACAGCCGCGCCAGATCGTTCCGCGCCCGCCCCTGCATCCGCGCCGGAATTTCCTCGGAGAGGAGTTCAAGGAGGAAGTCGCTGGCCATCATTCCTCCCCGACACGGGGAGGGGGACCATCCGCAGGATGGTGGAGGGGGATCGCCACCCGAGCAATGATCATTTCGATGACGGCTTCGAATCGCTTCAGCACATCGACCGCTCGGATGCGGCAGACGCCGTAGCCGTTCTCGACCATGAATTTGTCACGCCCTGAATCATGCGCGACCTCTTTCTTAAATCCGTGATGATCTCCGTCGACCTCGATAATCAGCCTTCGCTCGCTTACGTAGAAATCCGCGACATAAGGACCGACAGGATGCTGGCGACGGACCTTGAAACCGAGCTTCTGACCGCGAAGTTGCTGCCACAGCAGAACTTCAGGCAACAACATGGACCTGCGAAGTTTTCGCGCCGCTGTTGTCGAAACGCGGGCTAGGGACTGCGAGCCCCCTCCACCACGCCCTGCGGGCGCGGTCCCCCTCCCCGTGCCGGGGAGGATCACGCTGCCCACCCCTTCTCTTCCATCCACGCCACGCAGGCGCCCTTCGCCAGGTCGCGCACCCGGCCGATGTAGGC
Source organism: Sphingomonadales bacterium (assembly GCA_020200315.1). Classification (GTDB taxonomy): domain Bacteria; phylum Pseudomonadota; class Alphaproteobacteria; order Sphingomonadales; family Sphingomonadaceae; genus Sphingomicrobium. The sequence continues at coordinate 3,899 of JAIVIZ010000140.1, forward strand.
GGCGCGCTCCGCGACCGAAATCACTCCCCGCGCCTGCAGCGTGTTGAAGATGTGGCTGGCCTTGATCGCCTGCTCATAGGCGGCGATCGGCAGCCTGGCGGTCAGGCATTGCTCCGCCTCCGCCGCGGCCTTGCGGAACTGATCGAACAGCGCCTCGGTGTTGGCGACCTCGAAATGATAGGCCGACATCTGCTTCTCGTTGTCGAGGAACACGTCGCCGTAAGTCACGCCCTCGTTGTTGAACCGAAGGTCGAACACATTGTCGACGCCCTGGATGTACATCGCGAGCCGTTCGAGCCCGTAGGTCAGCTCGCCGGCAACCGGCTTGCAGTCGAAGCCGCCGACCTGCTGGAAGTAAGTGAACTGGGTCACCTCCATCCCGTCGCACCACACTTCCCAGCCGAGACCCCACGCACCCAGCGTCGGGCTTTCCCAATCGTCCTCGACGAAGCGGATGTCGTGCTTGAGCGGGTCGATGCCGATCGCCGTCAGGCTGCCGAGATAAAGCGCCTGAAGATTCTCCGGGCTCGGCTTCAGCATCACCTGATATTGATAATATTGTCCCAGCCGGTTGGGGTTCTCGCCATAGCGGCCGTCGGTCGGGCGGCGGCACGGCTGGACATAGGCGCACTTCCACGGCTCGGGCCCGAGCGCGCGCAGCACCGTCGCGGGGTGGAACGTGGCCGCCCCCATCTCCATGTCATAGGGCTGGAGGATGAGGCAGCCGCGCTCGCTCCAATAATGGTGCAGCGTCAGGATCAGGTCCTGAAAGGAGAGCGCGGCGGTCATCGCCCGCGGCTTTGGCGGATGACGTTGCGGCGGGCAAGTGGACCTTGGCGGGCACGCTCCCTACATCCGTTTCAACGAACAACGTGCAAGGAACGGCGATGCGGATGACGGAGTGGATGAAGCGCGGCCTGGCAGCGCTGGGGTTGGCGACGCTGGCAAGCTGCACGACCGCGGATGCGGCCCCCTCCTCGGTGCGTCCCGCGCTGTGGCGCGTGTCCGATGCCGACACCAGCATCTATCTGTTCGGCACCTTCCATTTGTTGCCGCAGGATTATGCGTGGCAGACTCCGCAGATCCGCAAGGCAGTCGCCAAATCGAGCGATCTCTACGTCGAGACGATCCTCGACGAACAGCATCCCCAAGCCATACTCGCGGAGCATCTGCGTCAGGCGTTCGCCGCCGCCGGCAAGCCGATAGGCCAGCTCGAGACCAATGCCGAACAACTGTCGTTCTTCGACACGCTGAGCGAGCCGGCGCAACGGGCCTTCCTCGAAGGTGCGATCACTGATCCCGGCAACATGCGGACGGAATTCAGCGGCATGCTGAAAAGCTGGGCGACCGGCGACGTCGCGGGAATAGCACAGAGCTTCAACGCCGACCTCGCGGCTTCGCCGGAGCTGCGCGCGAATCTCCTGACGAAACGCAACCGGAACTGGTCGCAATGGGTGGAGCGGAAGCTCGTGCAGCCCGGGACAACGATGGTTGCGGTCGGTGCCGGTCACCTCGCCGGCGACGATTCGGTCGTCGCCATGCTGCAGCGCGACGGCTACAAGGTACAACGGGTCGAGTGAACCCGTCACCCCGGACTTGATCCGGGGCCTGCCTGCCTTCTTCAAACCCGAAAAAAGCCGGATCCCGGGTCAAGCCCGGGATGACGATCTTTCCAGCCGTCGCGAATGCTCACAACTTGCCTTCCCGCGCGTTCGCCCATATAGGCGCGCGCGGCCCGATCCATCGTCATCCCTGGAGGTGTGGGGGGCGTTACATCAAGGAACAGCACTATGAGCGAACAGCTGACGCTGCCCGCCGAAGCGCGCGAACGGGCTGGCAAGGGAGCCTCCCGTGCACTGCGCCGCGATGGCCGGGTCCCCGCCGTGATCTACGGCGACAAGAAGGAAGCCCTGTCGGTCCATGTCGAGGAAAAGCTCCTCGCCAAAATGCTCTCTACGGGCCACTTCATGAACACTCTCGTCATGGTCGATGCAGGCGGTCAGACCCACCGCACGCTGCCCAAGGACGTCCAGTTCCACCCGGTGTCGAGCCGGCCGATCCACGTCGACTTCCTGCGCATCGGCGAACATAGCCAGGTCCACGTCAACGTGCCGGTCGTGTTCACCGACGAAGAGGGCTCGCCGGGCATCAAGCGCGGCGGCGTGCTCAACATGGTCCGCCATGACCTCGAGCTGATCTGCGACGCGGCCGAAATCCCCGAGCAGATCGAGATCGCTTTGACCGGGCTCGACATCGGCGACAGCATCCACATTTCGAACGTCAATCTGCCCAAGGGCAGCAAGTCGGCGATCGACGACCGCGACTTCACCGTCGCCACGATTGTCGCCCCGTCGGCGGTCAAGTCGGAAGAGGGCGACACCGCGACGACCGAAGCGGGCGCCGTCCCGACGGTCGGTGAGGAAGGCGAAGCCGAAGACGGCGAAGAGGTGTAACACTTCTCCCCTCCCGCCAGCGGGAGGGGAAGAGGCGCGCAAGGGTTCCCATGAAAGTATTACTTTCATGGATGCGCCGAAGGGGAGGGCATGTCTTTGAGAAATAGACAGGCCCTTCCCTCGCTGCTGCGCAGCGTTCCCCTCCCGCAAGCGGGAGGGGTTTAGGAAATGCAAATCTGGGTCGGCCTCGGCAATCCGGGCGCGCAATATGCGCTGCAGCGGCACAATGTCGGTTTCATGGTCGCCGACGCGCTCGCCGCAATCCACGATTTCGGCCCTTGGCAGAAGAAGTTCCGCAGCCTCGTCAGCGAGGGGCGCATCGGCCGCCAGCGCGTCCTGCTGCTGAAGCCCCAAACCTTCATGAACGACAGCGGCGACGCGGTGCAGCAGGCGCTGCGCTTCTTCAAGCTCGAGCCCGACGCGCTCACCGCCATCCACGACGAGCTCGACCTCGCCGCGATGAAGGTCAAGGTCCGCACCGGCGGCGGTCTCGCCGGCCACAATGGCTTGCGCTCGATCGACGCCAACCTCGGCCCGGACTTCCGCCGCATCCGCATCGGCATCGGCCACCCCGGGCACAAGGACAAGGTCACCGGCCACGTCCTCGGCAACTACGCCAAGAGCGAAATGGACGCGCTCAGCGACCTCCTCGCCGCCGTCGCCGCCGAAGCCGAATGGCTCGCCGACGGCGACGAAGTGCGCTTCATGAATGAGGTGGCGTTGCGGCAGCAGCCGTGACCACGCGCGCGCTGTTCCCGACCCTGTTGTACGACGCGGGCCTCGCGGCGCCGGCACTGCTCGACGAACTTGCACACTCGATCCGCACGCTGGCTCGCGAGGACCAAGCGGGCCGCCGCTGGAGCCGCGAGCATGGCTACAAGGGCTACACCAGCTATGCCTCGCTCAACGACCTCCCCCGCCGCGACCCTGCTTTTGCTGATTTGGCGAAGCTTCTTGTGAAGCACGCCGCCACGTTTGCCGCCGACCTTGCCTTCGATCTCCCGCGCAAGCCGAGACTCGACAGCCTGTGGGTCAACCTCCTCAAAGGCGCGGGTCATCACAGCGCGCACATTCACCCGCACAGCATTCTCTCGGGCACCGTCTATGTCGAAGTGCCGACCGGCGCCGGCGCGATCCGCTTCGAGGACCCGCGCCTCGGCCTGATGATGGCGGCGCCCACACGACGCGCGGACGCCGACGAGGCGCTGCGGCCGTTCGTCACGGTTCACCCCCGGGCCGGCCAGCTCCTGCTGTGGGAAAGCTGGCTGCGCCACGAAGTGCTTTCCGGCGCCGCCAAGGCCGAGCGTCTCAGCATCGGCTTCAATTTCGCGTGAGCCGTCGCTAAGGGACAGCGCAACCCGTCATAGCGAGCATAGCGAAGCAATCCAGCGGCCGGTGGATTGCCGCGTCGCTGCGCTCCTCGCAAAGACGATCAGAAGGTGAGCACGACATGGGTTTCAAATGCGGCATCGTGGGTCTGCCGAACGTCGGCAAGTCCACCCTTTTCAACGCGCTGACCGAAACGCAGGCGGCGCAGGCGGCGAATTATCCGTTCTGCACGATCGAGCCCAACGTCGGCCAGGTCGCGGTTCCGGACCCGCGCCTCGACACGCTCGCCGCCATCGGCAAATCGGCCAAGATCATCCCGACCCAGCTCACCTTTGTAGACATCGCCGGGCTGGTAAAGGGCGCGTCGCAGGGCGAGGGCCTCGGCAACCAGTTCCTCGGCAACATCCGCGAGGTCGACGCGATCGTCCACGTCCTGCGCTGTTTCGAGAACGACGACATCCAGCACGTCGCGAACAAGGTCGACCCGATCGCCGACGCCGAGGTGGTCGAGACCGAGCTGCTCCTGTCCGACCTCGACAGTCTCGAGAAGCGTGTTCCCAACCTGATCAAGCGCGATCAGCAGGGAGACAAGGAAGCGAGGATCGGGGCGAGCGTGCTCGGCCAAGCGCTTGAGTTGCTGCGCGAGGGCAAGCCGGCGCGGCTGACCAGGCCCAAGGACGAGGAGGAAGCGCGCATATTTGCACAGGCGCAGCTGATCACCGCCAAGCCGGTGCTCTACGTCTGCAACGTCAATGAGGATGAGGCGGCGTCGGGGAACGCGCTATCGGAAGCGGTCTTCGCCAAGGCAAAAGCCGAGGGCGCCAATGCCGTCGTCGTCTCGGCCGCGATCGAGGCGGACCTGGTTACAATGGACATGGACGAACGGCTCGTCTTCCTGGAGGAAATGGGGCTTCACGAAACCGGCCTCGCCCGCGTCATCCACTCCGGTTACGACCTGCTCCACCTCATCACCTTCTTCACCGTCGGTCCCAAGGAAGCGCGCGCCTGGACGGTCGAGAAAGGCAGCAAGGCGCCCCAAGCCGCCGGTGCGATCCATTCCGACTTCGAGCGCGGCTTTATCCGTGCCGAGACCATCGCTTACGACGACTATGTCGTGCTGGGCGGCGAAGCCGCCGCCCGCGACGCCGGCAAACTTCGCCAGGAAGGCAAAGACTATGTCGTGAAAGACGGCGACGTCCTCCACTTCAAGTTTAATGTTTAGCTCCTCCCCTCCCGTTTGCGGGAGGGGCCGGGGATGGGTCTTCTCCTGTCACTCGTCCGGATCGGGGACCTTGAACGGGTCGGTCGTCACCGGCTGAGTCGGCAACGGCGGCCGCGCCAATTCCTTGTCGCTGTTGGCCGCTTCCCACAGCACGCCCGCGAGCACCACCGCCGCCTGCCGCAGATCGTCCGGCCGCATGTGATCGAGCGTGTCGAGATTCGAGTGATGCACCCGGCTCTCATAATCCAGCGGGTCCTGGATGAACTGAAAACCCTGCAGCCCGATCGCCTGCAGGAAGACGTGATCGGTCCCGCCGGTCTTGCTTGCCACGACCGTCCCCGCGCCCATCGACTGGAACGGCGCCAGCCATTCCTTGAGGATCGGAGTCGTCGCCGAATTCTGCTCGGCATAGATGCCGCGCACTTTGCCCGATCCATTATCGAGATTGAAATAGGCCTTCAGCGCGCTGTATTCCGGCCGGGGCGTGATCGGGAAACTGTTCGACCAGGCATAATAAGCGTCTATCCCGCTCAGGCCCGCCGGAATCGGCCGCGTCGCGAGATGCTGCTCGATGTAGGCGCGCGAACCGAGCAGCCCCTGCTCCTCACCCTCCCACAGCGCGAAGCGAATCGTCCGCTTGGGCTGCACCCCAAGGCTGCGCAGAATCCGCGCCGCCTCGATCACGACGATGCTGCCGGCGCCATTGTCGCTCGCGCCGTCGCCGGCGATCCAGCTGTCGAAATGGCCGCCGGCCATGACATAGCCCGCCTTCGGGTCCCGCCCGGGGATTTCCGCGATGATGTTGTGAGCGTTGCGGTCGCTATCGTCGTAGCGCGCGTTGGTGCTCAGCTCGACCACCGGCGCCGCTCCCGTCTTCGTCAGCCGCACCAGCCGCCGGTAATCCTCCGCCGCCATCTCATATCCGGGCAGCGCGGGCGATTTCCCGACCGCATAGTCATATCCCTCGCCCTGGATAAGTCCGTTGTCGCGATAGCTGCGCTTGACCCAGGCCAGCGCGCCTTCGGCCTTCAGAAAGGCGTCGAGCTGGCCGGGAAAGGCGCGCCGCTTGGCGCGCCGGGCAGCAGTGTCCGGGTCGAAGCTCGGTGGATCGTACTTGTCGAGTTCGTGGATGTCGCTGTCGGACAGCCGTTTGAACGCCGCTTCCTTGGGTTCGTCGCTTTTCCCCGGAAGGCTGACCAGCACGATCTTGCCGGCAAGCTTGCCATGCCATGCTGCGAAATGCTCGACCTTGCTCATCGGCGCGACGACGATCGCCGCGCGAACATTGCCGTCAGTCGGCGGAGTCCAGGCCACGGGAATTACGGTCATGTCGAGCGGGCGCGGCTCGACCATGCGCGCCGATCGGCCGAGCAGCTCCCAGCCGCGGCCGAAGTCGAACGCCTCCTTGTGGACGTTGCTGAGACCATAGCCGGCGAACTTGCCGACCGCCCAGGTTTCCGCCCGCCTGAGATTAGGCGAATTCGTCAGTCGCCCGCCGATGCCATCCATCAGCTGCGACGCATTGATCATCACCTGGCTTCGATTCATGCCCTCGTCGATGATCCGTCCGATCGCCGGATCCTCGGCCAGCGCCGGCGCGGCAGCGGCCATCATCAATGCTGAAACCCCGGCCAACAGCAGCTCTCTCATCACACTCTCCCCTTTACGGAACGGCGGCAATCCAGCAGTCCCGGCGCGAAACGACAAGCCCGCCTCGACCAACGGCGGGATGAAGGGACCTTGCGATGATTTACTTCGAGGATTTGCCCGTCGGCGTGGAGCGGACGTTTGGCCATTATGACGTCACCCGTGAGGAAGTGATCGAGTTCGCAACGAAATATGACCCCCAGCCTTTCCACCTCAGGATGAGGCAAGCCCGACATCGGCAGCTTTCGCACGGAGACCACCGTGACCAATCAGGACGGCGTCGACGTCATGCGCTTCAAATCGATCGTGCTGATCCGCCGCCGGCCTGCCGAGGCGAGCGCCTGACAATCACGCGCCGTCGGGCTTCGGACCGCCCTCGATTCCGGCCTCGCTCATTGCCGTTGCGCGCCTGGCACGGTTCTCCGGATCGAGCGGCCCCTTCGGCGCCACGACCCGCTTCGCCTCGGCCCAGATGTTCTTGTAGCTCAAATAAGCCAACACGGTCGCGACGAGCAGGAAGAGCAGCACCGTGATGCCGGTCGCGTGGCGCGCCTCGAGCTTCGGCTCGGCCGTCCACACCAGGAACGCCGCAACGTCCTTCGCCATCTGATCGACCGTCGGCTTGGTGCCATCGGCAAAGGATACCTGCCCGTCGCTGACGAGCGGCGGCGGCATGTGGATGTTGAGGTTCGCGAAATAGGGATTGTAGTAAAGTCCCGGAGGGGTCTTCGCATCGGGGAACTGCTTGAGCAGCGCCGCCGGCTGCGGCTGGAAGCCGGTCAGCAGCGAATGGACGTAAGGTGCGCCGCCCTCGCGCGCCTTGGTCATCAGCGACAGGTCGGGCGGAAGCGCATTGCTGTTGGCCGCGCGCGCCGCCGTCTCGTTGGCGTAGGGGCTTGGGAAATGATCGGACGGGATCGCCTTGCGGGTCGCCGGCTCGCCGGTGTCCGGATTGATCGACGGAACCTCGGTTTGCCACTGATTGGCGATCGCCTTCACCTCGGCCTCGGTATAGCCGAGCTGGCGCAAGTCGCGGAACGCGACCAGCTTCAGCGAGTGACACGCGGAACAGACTTCCTTGTAGATCTGGAAGCCGCGCTGCAGCTGCTGCCGGTCGAATTTGCCGAACGGACCGTCACTGGCGAGGTGAAGCGGCTTCGGCTCAAGCAGGAACCCCGCCTTTTCGGCAGTCTTCTCGGCGGGCTCCTTGATCGCGCCGACGCCATTGATCAGCAACGACAGCAGCAGGACACCCGAAAAGGCGAGGCCGACGAGAAACCCGATGATGCGAACCATGTTGCGTGTCGTCCCCTATTCGGCCGTTACCGGACCGCTCGTCGCCAGTCCGTAGGGAGCGCTTTCCTCCGCTTCGCCGTGCAGCACCGATTCCGAAATGGAATTGGGCAGCGGCAACGGCCGCTCGAGCTTGCTGATCAGCGGCAGGATGATGAGGAAATGCGCAAAATAATAGGCCGAGGCGAACTGCCCCAGCGCGATGTTGACCGGGCTGATCTCCGCGCCCCCGACATAGCCGAGGACAAACACGTCGGCGACTAGCAGCCAGAAGAAGCGCTTGAACACCGGGCGATAATTGCCCGACCGCACCGGCGAGGTGTCGAGCCACGGCAGGAAGAACAGCAGCAGGATCGAGCTGAACATCGCCAGCACGCCCCACAGCTTGGCGGCCAAAATGAAGTCGACCGTGAAGGAGCGCAGGATCGCGTAGAACGGCCAGAAATACCATTCGGGAACGATGTGCGCCGGCGTCGCCAGCGGGTTGGCTGGGATGTAATTGTCGGCGTGCCCCAGATAATCGGGCCAGAAGAAGGTCACGCCCATGTAGAGGATCAGGAACACGCCGACCCCGAACCCGTCCTTGGCGGTGTAGAAGGGGTGGAACGGCAGCGTGTCCTTTTCGGTCTTGACGTCGACCCCGGTCGGATTGCCCGAACCCGGAATATGGAGCGACCAGATGTGGAGGATGACCACGCCGGCGATCACGAACGGCAGCAGATAGTGCAGCGAGAAGAAGCGGTTGAGCGCCGCCTGATCCGGCGCATAGCCGCCGAGCAGGAATATCCGCAGCGGCTCGCCGACTACCGGGAAAGCCGAGAAGAAGCCGGTGATGACCTGCGCGCCCCAATAGCTCATCTGTCCCCAGGGAAGGACATAGCCCATGAAAGCGGTCGCCATCATCAGCAGGTAGATGACCAGTCCGAGCATCCACACCAGCTCGCGCGGCGCCTTGTAGCTGCCGAAATAGAGCCCGCGGAAGATGTGGATGTAGACCGCGACGAAGAAGAAGCTCGCGCCGTTGGCGTGCGAATAGCGCAGCAGCCAGCCGGCGTTGACGTCGCGCATGATGTGCTCGACCGAATCGAACGCGCCGTCGGCGGTGGCATAATAATGCATCGCCAGCACGATGCCGGTGACGATCTGGACCGTCAGCATCAGCCCGGAGAGGATGCCGAAGTTCCAGAAATAATTGAGGTTGCGCGGCACCGGATAGCCGCCGCCGACCGCGCCATAGACCAGCCGCGGCAAGGGCATGCGCTGATCGATCCAGCGCATGAAGCCGCTCTTGGGTTGATATTCCTGGGCCCAGCCGAAGCTCATGACGATGCTCTTCCCTTAGCCGATCTTGACGACGGTCGGTGACGTGAATTCATATTGCGGCACCTGCAGGTTCTTCGGCGCCGGGCCTTTGCGGATGCGCGCCGCGGTGTCGTAGGCCGATCCGTGGCACGGGCAGAAATAGCCGCCGAACGGCCCGCGGTTCTCGCCCTCGCCAGTGCCCAGTGGAATGCAGCCGAGGTGGGTGCAGACGCCCATCGTGATGAGCCAGTTGCTGTGCCCCGGTTTGGTCCGTTCGGCGAGCGTCTGCGGATCGCGCAGTTCCGACAGCGGCACCGCGTTCGCCGCGGCGATTTCCTTCGGCATCAGGTTGCGGATGAACACGGGCTGCTTGCGCCAGCTTGCCTTGATCGCCTGCCCTGGCTGAATCTTTGAAATATCCACGTCGATCGAGGCGAGCGCAAGCACGTCCGCCGACGGCGCCATCTGGGTGAGCAGCGGCACGGCGACCGCCACGGCGCCGACGCCGGCGAAGCTGATCGCGGCGACGTTGATGAAGTCGCGCCGGCGAACGCCATCCTCGGCGGTCGCGTCGTGAGGAGTATCTTGCAGCGTGGCCATGCTCACCCTTAAGACCATCGCCCGCATGGATGGAGCGGGCGCAATTCGGCTCCGTGCCCGGAGCGCCCGGGACGGCTGGCCGGCCTGATAGCGGCTAGCCCGTGCGATGCAAACGCCAAAAACGGCGGCGAACCGCACGGCTTGCCCGCCGCCGTCGCGCTGCCTAATCGCGCACTTCATGCGCATCGCGCTTTATCAGCCCGAGATCGCCGGCAACGTCGGCGCCGTCCTGCGCCTCGCCGCCTGCTTCGGCTGCGCCGTAGACCTCATCGAACCGATGGGCTTTGCCTGGGATGACAAGCGCGTCCGCCGCGCGGCGATGGACTATATCGACCATGTCGAGGTGATACGGCACTCGGATTGGCCCTCATTCCGGGCCGCGCGGCCGGGGCGGCTCGCGCTCCTCACTACGCGCGGCACTGTGTCGCTTTACGATGCCAGCTTCGCGGCCGACGACATCCTGCTGATGGGCAAGGAAAGCGCTGGCGTGCCGCTGGAGATAGCGGGCCAATGCGCACTCGCCCTGCGCATCCCGATCCGCCGCGAGGTGCGCTCGCTCAACCTCGCCACCGCCGCAGCGCTGGCTCTTGGCGAGGCGCTGCGTCAAACCAAGAAGTTTCCTCTTGTTCAATAGGATTTCACCTGTCAGGTTCTCGCGATTCGACGAAAGCACGGGTCTTGGGGCCGCTCCCCCGGCGATGAAATGACCATCATCAACTTTACACCATCAACTTGTTCAGGTTCGGGCGGGCATTGCCACCGGCTTGACCCCCGTCGCGCATCGCGCTCATCCGCTCGTCGATGACTCCCCTCGACGACCAGCAGCAGGCGACCCGCACTTGGTTCGAATCGCTCCGCGACCGGATTTGCGCCGAGTTCGAGTCGATCGAGCGCCAAGCCGGATCGGACGCCCGGTTCGCCTACATTCCGTGGGACCGGACCGAGGAGGACGGCACTCCCGGCGGCGGCGGCGTTCGTGGCCAGATGGTGGGCGCGGTGTTCGAGAAGGTCGGGGTCAACGTCTCCACGGTTGGCGGCCGCTTCAGTCCCGAGTTCGCCGCATCGATTCCCGGCGCCGAGGAGGACCCGCGCTTTTTCGCGACCGGCATCAGCCTCGTCGCGCACATGGCGAACCCGCACGTGCCCGCCGTGCACATGAATAGCCGTTTCCTGACGACAACCCGGCGCTGGTTCGGCGGCGGCGCGGATCTCAATCCGGCCGTTCCGAATGACGAGGACACGGCAGCCTTCCACGCGCGCCTTCGCGCCGCCTGCGCCGCCCACGACCCGACCTTCTATCCGCGCTTCTCGAAATGGGCGGAGGAGTATTTCTGGCTCCCCCACCGCCAGGTCGCGCGCGGCGTCGGCGGCATCTTCTACGATCGGCTCGAGGATCATTTCGACGAACATTTCGCCTTCACCCGCGATGTCGGCGAGGCGTTCCTCGATATCTTCCCCCAGATCGTGCGCAAGCGGTTGAACCAGCCCTTCACGGCCGCCGAGCGCGAAACGCTGCTCGACTATCGCGGCCGCTATGTCGAGTTCAACCTGCTCTACGATCGCGGCACGTTGTTCGGGTTCAAGACGGGCGGCAACATCGACGCGATCCTGATGAGCCTCCCGCCCCTGGCGCGGTGGTCGTGAGTCTCGATCCCATCGCAGCAAACGAGTTGGCTGCGGTCGTCACCTATCTTCAAATGACGGCGCCACCGGAGCGCATGACAACCCCGCCCTCCCCGCTGCTCCTGTCCCCGCGCGACGGAATCGCGCCCGACCAGTATCGCACCCTGTTCCGCATGGTCGGCGCGCCCTGGCTGTGGTTCTCGCGCCTGCTGATGAGCGACGAGGCGCTCACCGCCATCCTCCACCACGACGATGTTGAACTGTTCGCCGTGGTCGACCGCAACGGCTGCGACGTCGGCATGCTCGAGCTCGACTTCCGAGCCGCGGGCGAGTGCGAGCTTGCCTTCCTCGGCCTGGTGCCCGAACTCGCCGGCCAAGGCTACGGCCGCTGGCTCCTCGCCGAAGCCGTCGATCGGGCGTGGCGAGCGGGCGTCACGCGAGTTCACGTCCACACCTGCTCGCTCGATCATCCCGCGGCGCTCACCGCCTATCGTGGCACGCTCGCCACTGTCGCACACTGCGCATAAACCCGCGCCAGCAGCACCGTCAGCAAGATGCTGACCACGACATCCACCAGCTGTAGGGCAAGCAGCAGGAGCAGCAGTGATACGCTCCATGGCCGGGGCGGTCCCAGCGTTATGATCAGCAGGGAACCGATGACCACTTGCACGACCTTGCTCAGAATCATCCTCGTGATGAGCAGTAGCAGGATCGTTCCGAACAGTCGCCAAAAATTGCCTTTTGTCAGCGCAAAGCTTCGCTTTGCGATTGCCAGCGCGCCGCCAGGGCCCGCCATCGCCACTGGCAGCACTAGCGACAGGCGGACGAACACGGCAAGAACGACAAGCGCGAGGACCACCAGACCGATCGACGGCCCCGGCGGCGGGTTCGTCGGCGATTGCACGATGCGCAGCATCAGCGGCGCGGCGATCAGCGATACCGGAATCAAGATGATGGCAAGGAGCCCGAGGAGCGCCGGCAGACGGACTGCGGCCGCCCGGATCGTGGCGGCAAGGCTTTCGTGCGTACCGAGCGCTAGGCGCGTGATGACGGTCAAACCGAGCAGCCGGCTGATGGCCACGACGATAGCAAGAAGCCACAAGCCCGGGGTGGGATGGGTAAGCGAAATCGTCGACGGGGCGAACATCGCGCCGGCAACGGCCGGAAGAACGATGAAGGCGAGCGCAACCGGCAGTACCAAGCGCGTCTCGCGGGCGAGAAAAGCCCGGGTCTCGTCCCACGCCCTCGAAATCGACAGTCGCGCCACGCTCGTCTCCCTTGCTCGCTTCATCTCCTAGCGGGCGGCACGGCGGCGTGGCAATCGGCCTTGCGGGCGGCAGCGCCCGGCGGCATGGCCGGGCGAATGGACGAAGCGCTTCCCGAATGGCGCGTCAGCGCGGGGCTCACGCCCTACCCTGAGGCGCTCGCGGAAATGGAGCGCCGCGCCGCCGCAATCCGTGCCGGCACGGCGCGCGAACTCATCTGGCTGATCGAGCACCCGCCGCTGTTCACGGCCGGGACCAGCGCCGATCCGGCCGAGCTGATGAATCCGCAAGGCTTTCCGGTATTCGAAGCGGGGCGCGGGGGGCGCTTCACCTATCACGGCCCTGGCCAGCGCGTCGGCTATCTGATGCTCGACCTCGACCACCGCGGCCGCGATATCCGCCGCTTCGTCCATAGTCTCGAAGGCTGGCTGATCGCCACGCTCGCGCATCTGGACGTCGCTGCGCGGCGCGAGCCCGGCCGAATCGGCCTGTGGGTCGGCGCCGGCCCGCACGAAGCCAAGATCGCGGCCATCGGCGTTCGCGTGCGCCGCTGGGTGACCCTCCACGGCTTTTCCGTCAACGTCTCGCCAAACCTCGGTCATTTCGACGGGATCGTGCCATGCGGCCTGCGCGATTTCGGCGTGACCAGCCTCGATGCGCTCGGCAAGCAAGCCCGGATATCCGCGCTGGATTCCGCTCTTGAGGTCGAATTACCAATGTTTCTCAATAGCTTAAATAAGGATTGCGAAGTTGCTTGAGGCTTGCCGACCTTTTCGACTATTGTGCCCGCGATTTGCGAAGCGGGGACCCTGCGGCAGATCTGACAATCAAGGGAGTTTCTGAATGCGTGCTCTTATCCTGGTCGCTGGTGCGGCCCTGGCCTTGTCGGCTTGCAGCAGCAAGGACAATGCCAACAATACGATGAACGTTGATACCAACATGACGACCGAAACCGTCACGACCAACGACACCACCGCGGTGGACGCTGGCATGAACTCGGGCGCCAACATGTCGGCCGATTCGAATATGGCCATGAATGGCGCGGACTCGATGAAGACGACCAACACCACCACCACGAACATGACGACCAACAACGCCATGTAAGCGGTGCCGGCTGGCCCATCGGCCGGCTGGACGAACAGGGGACCGCGGGCTCGCTCGCGGTCCTTTTTTTGTGCGTTACGGAAGCCCGATGAGCTTGTGCGCCTGCAGCGTCAGCCGCCAGCGCGGCCGTTCCATGACCAGCGCAATCGATGCCTCCACCGCCGCGCGGCGATTGGCACCGTCCATCGGCTGCACGAGGAAGTGCCGGAAATCCCATTGTTCGAGTGCATCGAGGTCGATGCCGTCCTGCGGCCAGACCAGCTTTAGTTCGTCGCCCGAGCGCTGCACCACTTCGGTCGCGGCCTTGGGGCTGATGCACAGCCAGTCGGGACGAGGATCGGCGACCAAGGTGCCGTTGCTCTCCATCGCGACTCGGAAGCCACGGGAATGGAACTCGCTCAGCAGCGGCGCATCGAACTGCAGCATCGGCTCCCCGCCGGTGACGACGACCAGTCGGTCTTCAAGACCCGAACCCCATAGCTCTTCGACATGCGCGGCAAGCTCCTGCGCTTCGACGAACTTGCCGCCGCCCTCCCCGTCCGTGCCGACGAAGTCCGTATCGCAAAAGCGGCATTGGGCGGCCGCGCGGTCCACCTCGCGTCCCGACCACAGGTTGCAACCGGCGAAACGCAGGAACACCGCACGGCTTCCCGCCTGCATGCCTTCGCCCTGCAGCGTCAAAAACGCTTCCTTGACCGCATAGGTCATTGCGCCGCGTAGCGAGTCGCGTCCGGCAGTCCGGCCTCGGCAAAGCCCTTCTCGCGCAACCGGCAGGCGTCGCAGTCCCCACAGGCGCCGCCATCTGGCGCGGGGTCGTAGCAGCTGTGGCTGATCGCCGGGTCAAGCCCCAGCCGCGCCGCTTCGCGCGCGATGTTGGCCTTGGTGAGGTGCTGTAGCGGTGCGTGGATGGTAAAGCCCTGCCCCTCCGAACCGGCGCGGGTTCCTTTGTCGGCCAGCGCCTGGAAGGCGGCGATGAACTCGGGCCGGCAGTCGGGATAGCCCGAATAATCGAGCGCATTCACCCCGACGAACAGGTCGCGCGCTCCAGCCGCCTCGGCCCATGCCAGCGCGAGACTGAGAAAGACCGTGTTGCGCGCCGGGACGTAGGTCACGGGAACGCCGCCTTCGCCACGCGCACCGACGCCGTCCTTGGGAACGGCAATATCCGCCGTCAGCGCCGAACCGCCGAACGCGGTAAGGTCGAGCGGCAGGACGATGTGGCGTTCGGCAAGGTTGGCGGCGATCCGCCGCGCGGACTGGATCTCGACTCGGTGGCGCTGGCCGTAATCGATGGTCAGCGCAAACACCTCGAAACCCTGCTCACGCGCGAGGGCAGCGCAGACCATCGAGTCGAGCCCGCCCGAAAGAAGAACCACCGCTCGCTTCACAATGTGATTCCCAGCCGCGGCGCGATCGCGAAGAAAGCGGCATAAAGCGCCACCGTCACCGCGCAAGCGATCGCCAGCGCCGCCCACACCGACACGCCGCCGCGAATCAGCACTGGCAGAATGACGAACAGCGGCAGCGAAGGAATCACGAACCAGAAGGTGCTTTGCGACAGCGCGGCCAGCTTCGCCGCATCACGGGTGTCGCGGAACGTCCACACCATCGCCATCAGCGCCGTAAGCGGCAACGAGGCAACGAGTCCTCCCCAACCGGGATAGCGCCGCGCGATCTCCGCCACGAGCGCCGCGAGCAATCCCGACAGCGCCGCCTTGAGGGTGAAATACAGCATCGCCGCGCCTTACCGTCCGGCGAACCGCAAGCCCATAAAAAACGGGCCGCTGCGCATTGCTGCGAGCGGCCCAGTTTCGGGTCGAAACCCGAAGGGAGGAAAGCGTGCCCCAACCGGCACAACCCCTGTCTAGGCCAGTTTGGGTAAACGAGTGCTTAACGGTCGGCGCTTATCGATGCGGGCAGGAACCAACGCGACGTGCGTGAAGAACATAATCGAACGGCAGGCCGCCCGAGATGCCCTGCGTCTCGATTCGCAGCGTCCGCGGCGTCAGCAGGGTCATAGCAGACCGACCGAAGCTTCCGCCCGCGCAGCGATAGTCGAACGTGATCTGGTTGGCCTGCTCGCCGAGCAGCGTGCGCGTGCAGCCCGAGGCGCGGTTTTCCCATTGGGCGAGCACCGCCGGATCGGCCACGCAAACCCGCTCGGCATGAGCCCCGGTGGCGGAATGGCTGACATCCCACAAACCCGGCTGCGCAGCGGCGATGCCACCGGGCTGCACGCGCGCCGCCCCGCACACGGCGACCGCTGCGAGCAGCAATCCGACTCGGCTTCGACGATCCCTCATGCCGGTGATTCTATCAAAAGAAGGGTAATTTTCTGTAACGGTCCTCCGCGCCCAGTCGCGGCCGCAACCACGCTACGCAGCCGCTTCGTCGAGATCGATCGGAAAGCTGGTCGCGCAGAAGGCGCAATCGACCCGGATCAGCCCGTCCTCCCCGCGCATGTCGTCCCGCTCGTCCGCCGGGAAACGGGCAATGACCGAGCGCACGTAGGCGGGATCGCAGCGGCACCCGCGCGACAGCGCCACGGGCTCGAGCAGGCGCACTTCCTCCTCCTCATGGAACAGCCGCCAGATGAGCGCGTCGAGCGGCAAATCCGGATCGGTCAGCTCTTCCGCCTTCACCGATCCCGCCAGCACTGCGACATGCGGCCAGTCGGGATGATCGAGCCGGGTGTGCAGCCGCTCGCGCCCCTCCTCGCCCTCGGGCAAATGCTGGAACAGCAGGCCGCCCGCGTGCCAGCGGCCGTGCTCATCCTCGTGTGACGCGAGGCGGACGAGCGACGGGATCTGCTCGGACTGGCTGAAGTAGGTCTGCGCCGCCTGGGCAAGACTCTCGCCCTCCAGCGGCACGATGCCCTGATAGCGCTCTTCGGTCGCCGGTTGGTCGAAGGTGATCGCCAGATAGGCCTTGCCGAACAGCGCGAACAGCGACGGGTTCGGCCCGGCATCGGCCAGCCGCTCGGCGTCATGCCGCACATAGCCGCGCAGCTCGCCACCGAGATAATCGCAGACCAGCAAGTCGATGATTCCCCCCGGTGCCTGCGCCTGAAGCGTCATTTGCCCGCCCGGATCCTTGAGCAGGGTCCCGAGCAGCGCCGTCAACGCCAGCGCCTCCGCCAGCAGCCGCTCGATCACCGGCGGATAATCGTGGTTGGCGAGAATGGCATCGAGCGACGCGCCCAACCGCGCCGCCCGCCCGCGAGCGTGCCGCGCGGGGATCGTCACGCCGAGCGCGATGTCACTGGATAGTTCGGAGATCATCGCCGCGCGAGATAGGAACGGCAGGCTGTGCTCACAATCCTCCCCGGCACGGGGAGGGGGACCATGCGCAGCATGGTGGAGGGGGTTCTCAACACGAGATGAGGTCGGGCCGAGATCCCCCTCCGTCAGCACTTCGTGCTGCCACCTCCCCGTACCAGGGAGGAGCTATAACTTCCCCAAACACCACAGCAGCAGCGATTTCTGGGCGTGAAGCCGGTTCTCCGCCTCCTCCCACACGACCGATGCTGGCCCGTCGATCACCGCATCGGTCACTTCCTCGCCGCGATGCGCCGGAAGGCAATGCATGAAGACCGTCTGATCGCCGGCCGCCGCCATGATCGCGTCGTCGACCCTGAACGGAACCATCGCGCTCAGTTTGCCGTCGCTTCCGGGCTGGCCCATCGACGTCCAGGTGTCTGTGACAACGGCATCGACGCCAGCAACCGCCGCCAGCGGATCCCGAACGATTGCAACGCTGCGCCCGCGTTCCGCGGCGGCGGTGAGCATCGCCATGTCCGGTTCATGCCCCTCGGGACAGGCGACCGTCACGTCGAAGTGCATCAGCGACGACGCCTCGATCCACGAATTGCAGACGTTGTTGCCATCGCCGAGCCAGGCCCACTTGCTCCCCGCGAGCTTTCCCTTGCGCTCGATCAGCGTGAGCATGTCGGCGAGGACCTGGCACGGGTGCGACAGGTCGGTGAGGCCGTTGATCACCGGCACGCTGGCGAACTCGGCAAGCTCCTCGGCCTTGCGATGATCGTCGGTGCGGATCATGATCGCATCGGCGAAGCGCGACAGCACGCGCGCGGTGTCGGCAATCGTCTCGCCCCGGCCGAGCTGGCTCGATGCCGAATCCAGCACGACCGAGGAACCGCCAAGTTGGCGAATGGCAAGGTCGAAGCTGACCCGCGTCCGCGTCGACGGCTTTTCGAAGATCATCGCCAGCACATGACCGGCGAGCGGCGCGTCGGCATCGGCCTTGCCCTTGGGCCAGCC
>JAIVIZ010000074.1 GCA_020200315.1 Sphingomonadales bacterium
CTCAACAGCGACACGATGTGGGACG
This sequence comes from Sphingomonadales bacterium, assembly GCA_020200315.1. GTDB lineage: Bacteria > Pseudomonadota > Alphaproteobacteria > Sphingomonadales > Sphingomonadaceae > Sphingomicrobium. Next base: position 26 of record JAIVIZ010000074.1, read on the forward strand.
CGCTTGGGCAACGGCCCGAGCTGCCGGGCCGGATCGTCATTCTCGGCGGCGGACCGGTCGGCGTCGAAATAGCGCAGGCCTTCGCGCGATTGGGGTCGCAGGTGACCCTCGTCCATCGCGGCCAGCAAATCCTGCCCAGGGAAGACGAGGACGTCGCCGCAACGGTCGCCCTCGCGCTCGCTGACGACGGGGTCGCTTTGTGCACCGGGCACGAGGCGGTTCGGGTGGACGGAAAGACGCTGGTCGTCCGCGGCGAAGGCAGGGCTCAGGAAATCGGCCTCCCCTTCGACGAATTGATCGTCGCGGTCGGGCGCAGGCCGCGACTCGCGGGCTACGGCCTCGAGGCGCTCGGCGTCGACACCGACCGTCCGCTCGAGACCAACGCCTGGCTGGAGACACTCTTCCCCAACATCTACGCGGTCGGCGACGTCGCCGGGCCCTATCAGCTCACCCATGCCGCCTCGCACCAGGCCTGGCACGCGGCGGTCAATGCGCTGTTCGGGCGGTTCAAGAAGTTCCGCGTGGATTATTCGGTGCTGCCCTGGGTCACCTTCACCGATCCCGAGGCGGCGCATGTCGGCCACAACGAGGCGACCGCGCGGGCGGCGCGAATCGCCTTCGAGGTCGTCCGCTACGACGTCGCGCATCTCGATCGTGCCATGTGCGAGGGCGCCGGCAAGGGATTCGTCAAGCTGCTGGTCGCGCCGGGCAAGGACCGGATCCTCGGCGCGTCGATCGTCGCCCATAATGCCGGCGAAATGGTCGCCGAGCTCGCGCTGGCGATGAAGCACCGGATCGGCCTGAAAAAGCTGCTCGGCACGGTGCACGCTTACCCGACCATGGCCGAGGCCAACAAGATGGCGGCCGGCGAATGGCGCAAGGCGCACCAGCCGGAGCGGCTGCTGCGCTGGGTCGAGCGCTACCACGCCTGGCGGCGGCGATGACCCGCATCCTGATCTTCGCCAAGGCGCCCGTGCCGGGGATGGTGAAGACCAGGCTGATCCCCGCGCTGGGCGCCGAAGGCGCCGCAGGGCTGGCCGCGGAGATGCTGCACCGGACCGTGCGGGAGGCGCTCGAAAGCGATGTCGGCGCGGTCGAGCTCTGCGCCGATCCCGCGCCCGATCACTCCGACTGGATGGCGCAGATCCTGCTCGACCTGATCGTTACCGCGCAAGGGAGCGGCGACCTCGGCGAGCGGCTGGCGCGCGCCGCGCGCCGCGTCATCGCCGGCGGTGAGCCCGTCCTTCTGATCGGCACCGATTGCCCCGGGCTCGATCGCCATCGCCTCGCTGCAGCCGCGGTGGCGCTGGAGCGCCACGACGCCGTGGTCCATCCGACGCACGATGGCGGCTATGCCTTGCTCGGCCTCGCGCGGTTCGACCCGAGCCTGTTCGAAGGGATCGCCTGGAGCACCTCGTCAGTCGCGGCGGAAACCATCGCGCGGGTCCACGCGCTCGGCTGGTCGCTGCACCTCGGCGAGACGCTGCGCGACATAGACGTGCCCGCCGACCTGCCTTAGGCC
>JAIVIZ010000141.1 GCA_020200315.1 Sphingomonadales bacterium
CGTCTGGGCCACCGGATCGAGCTGCTCGAAGTCGAACACCGCGCCCGAGGCGTGGTTGGTTTCCAGAAATTGAGTCAGCCGGTCGAGCAGCGTGGCCCGCGCCCGTGGGTCGGCGAGCATCGCCGCGATGCCCTTGGAATCCCATTGCCCAAGTTGGGCGTTCTGCACCACCGGCAGGATCAGCGGGCGGTATCGCGCGGTGTTGAGGATCGCCCGGCCGTTCGGATCGGGCAGGATGTTGAGCTGGTGATTGGCGCCGGTGACCGTCAGCCACACCGGCGCCAGCCAGTCGAGGTCGCCGATGTGCCGCTGCAGCGAGGCGGTCGAGCTTGGGTCCCACGGCACATAGAAGCCGATGCTGAGCGGCAGGCCCATGGTGGTTTTGACCGCCATCGCCCGCTTCGCGCCCACTTTTTTAACGCTCGGCGCCCGCGTGCCGATCAGTCGCTCCAACGCCAGATTGATCCGGCGGCTGGTCTGCGCGAACAGGCTGGTGCGCGGCGCGGGCAGCGCCTTGCCCCGCTCCAGCGCAACCGGCAGCAGCGGCGCCGTCGGCACCACGCGGATCGTCGCCGCCAGCGCGCCGAGCGACAGGATCACGAGCAGGAAGAACAGCAGCAGCGCCAGCCGGAACCGCTTCCGCCGCCGGCCGGTCGGGTCGTAGAAGATGGCCCGCTCGGCCGTCACTCGCCGGCCTCCTCGCATGGCAGCTCGGGTGGCGCTGCGCGGAACGCTCGCCGTCGGCGCCACTGCAGCCAGCCGAGCACCGCCGCGATGCCGACGGCCGCCGCGATCAATGCATGCTCGGGGGTCAGCAGCAACCACACGATCCGCACGATCGTTTTGCCGAACGCGTAGCCGAGCCACACCAGCCCCGGCCCCCAGATCGCCGCCGACAGCATCTGCAGCCAGGCGAAATCGCGCGCCCGCACATGACTTTGCGAAATGGCGATCGGCCCTGCCACCCGGAACCCGTAAATGAAGCGAAAGCCGAAGCAGAACAGCCGCGGGTGGCGATCGATCATCCTGAGCGCGCGGGCGAACACCGGCTTGTCGGTGACCTTGTGGACCCAGCGCGATTCCCGCTGCGATCGCCCGACGAGGAAGAACAGCTGGCACGAGGTCCACGCGCCGACGAACGCCGCCAGCGTCGCCCACCACACGCTGAACAACCCCTCGCGCGCGATCGCGCCGCCGATGACGACCGCGCTTTCGCCCTCGATCGCGCCGCCCAGCGCGACGCCGAGCGCACCATAATGTTCGATCAGCTGATGGATCGTCCCGCTCACGCCTGGCTCCGCTCGTCCGCCGCGTTCGAACGCGCGCCCGCCCAACTAGTCGCTTCGCTTGGCGCGGGAAAGTGCGGCACATTCGACCGCTCTGTCCCTTTACCTACCCTGACGCCCGCCAACCCGGCCCGATCGGCGGCCAGCGCGTGACGGTCGAAGCGGATGGACCTGCGGTCCGACATGAACCTCGCCCGGATCGCCAGGAAGCGTTTGGCTTATCGGCGGACTGCTCGGCTCGTCGCCCGAGCCGTATGAGCCTCCTCGTCAGTATGGGAAGAAGCGCATTACGTGGACAGGCTAGGGTGTTGGCGGCAGGTCAGCCTGTGAGAGGTGCCGCATCCCATCCGGGTCGCAGATCTCAAAGTCGATCACTCGCTTGCTCTGAAGCAACGCGCTGCATTCCTCTTTGGACATCCCCGTGATCACGAAGTGGCACACATCGCCAGTAAACGTAGTCTGCTGTGTTAGCCGATGGCTTGCGCCAAGCTCCGCTGTCTGGATTCGCCAGAAGATAGTGGGCGATCCACGAATGCTTCTCGGGTAATATAGGTCGGCATGGGCGCAACAGGTATTCCCAGAGCTTCGAATGCAATCTGCGTCGACGACTGAGGTCCCGTCTTGCTCTGGACGAAACGCAGGCGATGTGTATCGCTTCTTCCGCCCGCTGTAATGAGTCGGGTGTAAGAACCTAATGACTTCGGTGACTGCCACCCGTGCCGCTCCAGTTCTGCCTCGACCTCTTTGACCGTGCCTAGCGTCGCCGCGGGCTCCAGGCCAGTAGCGTCCTCGAAAGCAACCTCGAAAGCTCCGTTGCCACAAGCGAGTATTTCAAACGATTCATCGCCTCGATAGGCAATTAGGAGAATGCCGCCGTCAGCTTCTGGAAAATACTCATGGCCGGACGCTCCCAAGTTCGCCGTAAGCAAGGACAGGGATCGAGCGTTCAGTCGCGCCGCAGGTGACGGCTTGCGGCCCCGACCGAAGTTCCACCCATCAGGAAGCTCTGCCAAGGTCTCAATCTGCCCAAACGCGCTTATTGGACCGGCCGGAATAATCACTGTTGAGCACCCTCCAATCCGCGCCCCGCATCATCAGTCGTCATGATTTCACGGCCTGTTGTGCTCTCAAGCAATGCGACCATGTCCTGTAGCTTAACAAGCACAGTCTTGCCGACAGTGTAGGACATATTCATCTTAAGGATTGGTTGATTGTCCAGCAGCAAAACAAGAGAGATGTCCGCGTTGCTCAGGCCCAGCTGAAAGCCATTAAAGTATACCTGGGGGATGGGCTGCGCGAGGGTCAATTGTCCCTTTTCCGTCATTTCGACGCGATCTATGGTCATGCTGCGCGGCTCACTCTTGAGGCGATGTAATCGGTGCCCGAGGGTTTGTCGATGCCGTTTTAGAATGCTTGCGTGGGCTCCGCTTCGTCGTCAGCATCCGCCGAAGCACCTCGTCCTCACGCTCTTGATTGGTGTCTGACATGGAACAACCCATCTCGCCAGCGGTGGATCGGCTCGCCTTGGTTGGTACCGTATGCTCTGCTTGGGCGATGTTGGAAATGATCTTACTGCTGATAATTGCTGAGATTTTTGAAATGGATGAGGACACCGCGTCTGTAGCATTTGGCGGCCTCGACACGCAGCCCCGCTGCACGATGGCCGTCAATGCGGCCCGACACTTTGGTGCTAGCCGGGCCATCGTCGACGGCCTAAAGCGCGTTCGTTTGGTTGTCAGCAAGGAACTGGCGGAACGGCGAAACCAAGTCGTCCATGCAGTTCCGTTTAAAACGGACATGCCCGAAGCGACTAGAATGCTCATGACCCGGTGGAAGAAAGAGCTTCGGGAGCGAGAGGTCAGCAACACCGATTTGCATCAGCTTCACAGCGACATTCTCAGGTGCTCCGCTCAAGCACTAGGTGTAATGAAGGACATCGCGGTCTGGAGACGCGGCGAACATCGCGGCGAAAGCTCTGTGGGTGATGGTTGAGAGGTTTTCGCCCCTCCCCTCCTCATAGTTGCTCAATTCTAGCAAACCGCCCGGTTTTCCTAATCTAGAGCTCCGGCCCGTACGCAATTGAATAATCGTATCGTTTTCCCAAGAAGGTTCGACGCGGGCTACCATGCGGCCTTTTCGCTCAACCAGTCCGACGACAATCGTCTCGTGTGGGTGCAGGGATAACGGGCATTCCGATCTTTGGTGCGTGAAAGCGATTGCAGCCGCGGCCGACTTAGCCCTAACCCCTCGTCAATCATCGAAAAGGCCCACGCCATGAAATCCATCCTCGCCGCCGGCGCCGCGTTCCTTGCTCTGGCCGGCGCGGCCACCGCCGCCCCGTCTCACCCGCAGGCCGATGCCCAGGCGCTCGATCTCGCCAAGAAGGCGATTTCGCTGCGCTCGGTTCGCGGGCCGGGCAATCAGACGCCGCAGGTCGCCGCGCTCTACAAGGCGGCGCTGCTGGCGGGGGGCTTCGCGCCCGAGGACGTGACCATCACCCCGGTCGAGGACACCGCCTATCTTATCGCCCGCTGGCGCGGCTCCGATCCGGCGCTGAAGCCGTTGGTCGTCTCGGGCCACATCGACGTCGTCGAGGCCAAGCCCGCCGACTGGCAGCGCGATCCGTTCACCCCGGTGGTCGAGAACGGCTATCTCTACGGCCGCGGCGCGACCGACATGAAGCTCGACGGCACCATCGCCATCGCCTCGCTGCTCGAATTGAAGCGCGAGGGCTACAAGCCGCGCCGCGACATCGTCATCGAATTCTCGGGCGACGAGGAAACGACGATGAAGACCGGCGCGATCATCGCCGAGAAGCTCGCCAACGCCGACCTCGTGCTCAACATCGACGGCGGCGGCGGAACGATCGACGAGAAGAGCGGCAAACCGCTCTATTTCACCTGGCAGGGCGCCGAGAAAACCTATGCCGACTATGAGCTGACCGTGACCAACCCCGGCGGGCACAGCTCGGCCCCGCGCAAGGACAATGCGATCACCAGGCTCGCCGCGGCGCTGGTCCGCATCGGCAATTACCGCTTCAAGCCCGAGGTCAGCCCGCTGACGCGCAGCTATTTCCTGAGCGCCGCCCGCTATGAGCAGCCGGCGATCGGCGCCGCGATGCGCGCCTTCGCCGCCAATCCGGCCGATCCGCGCGCCATCGCCACGCTCGCCGCCGACCCCCCGACCGTCGGCAAGATCGGCACGACCTGCGTCGCGACGATGGTCAACGGCGGCCATGCGCTGAATGCGCTGCCCCAGCGCGCCACCGCCAACATCAACTGCCGCATCTTTCCGGGACACAAGCCGGCCGACATCATGGCCGAGCTCAAGCGCGCCGCCGCCGATCCCGCCGTCGCCTTCAAGGACGTCACCGAAGGCTCGGTCGCCAACGATGCCTCGCCGATCCGCCCGGACTTCGTCGCCGCCGCGACCCGGGCGATCGGCCGGGCCTATCCCGGCGTCCCGATCTTCCCCAGCCAGGCCTCCGGCGCGAGCGACTCGATGTGGTTCCGCTACCACCACGTGCCGAGCTACGGCGCCAGCCCGGTGTTCATGAAGCAGTCGGACGATTTCAGCCACGGCCTCAACGAGCGCACGCCCGTCGCCGCCATCGCGCCCGCCGTCACTTATTATCTATCGCTGTTGTGCGACTTGAGCGACTAGGTTTGTTTCAGCTTCGGTGCAGTTCTACTGAAACAGACTCTAGGCGGAGGCTGCGGCCAGCCGCTCCTCGCCCGCGCAATGCCGGCCGCCCCGCTCGGCCTCGTCGATCGCGCGCAGCAGCTCGCCGAACACCTGCCGCTCGTCGATCGGGAAGGCGCGCGAAAAGTGCGGCCCGAGCACCGCCAGATCGTCGCCGGTCAACAGGCCGATGGCGATAATCCGCTCGTTTGGCATCATCTGGACCCGATCCTTCTACTCACTCCTTCAACGGTCGGATGGCGCCGCGGTGCCAATCGTTGCGCCCGCGCACCGGACCGACGCTACGGAACGCGGCGCTGCGCCGCGAACGGCCGAGCGCGCGGCACCCATCCCGCCGCCGGCCCCCGCTCGCTGGCCAGCGCGTCGAACGCGTGGGCGATGCGCAGCAGCAGCGGCTCTTCCGCGCGCCCCTTGAGCTCCGCCGCCCACGCCCGGCACCGCCGCGCTTCCTCGCTGAACAGTCGCTTGGCCATGATCTCTCTCCACGATCACGCCCCGTTTAATCGCCGACTCCCCAACGCCGGGTAAGCGCTCGTGGTTAAGCCGCCGCTAAGCCGCCAACCCCACCCGCACCAAACACTTTCCTACACGAACCGCAGCGGTTAGCACCGTTCCCCATGACGATTCGCACTCCCCGCGGCCAGGATCCGCTCGCCTTCACCCCCGTCCCGCGCCGCGTCGCCACGGGCGGCCAGAGCTTCGCCCGCGCCTGGGACACCGCCCTCGGCCTCGGCGTCGGCCGCCTCGCCGACATTGCCCTCGAACGCGCGATCGAGGGCACTCCCGTGCCGATCATGCACGCCGGCGTCCAGGTCGCCGAGCGCCGCCAGTTCGACAACCGCCTGCTGACCTTCATGCTCCGCCACCACCGCCCCGACGAATTTGGCGCCAACCCCGGCCTCCACCCCGGCACGTTCAGCGCCGCGCGCCGCCTCGCCGACCATTTCCAGGGCGAGGAAGTCAGCATCGCCCGCGCGGACGAGGCGAGGCTCAACATCCGCCGCAAGCTCCTCGCCGCCCGCCACAGCTATCAGCAGCAGATCGCCGACGATCCCGCCCGCACCGCCGCGTGGGATCTGCTCTGCGGCCCGGCCGATTGGGACGCGGTCCGCGCCGGCAAATACCCGCGCCGCGAAGATCCTCATCCGGCCGACAACCCGGCCACCGTCATCCCCATCGCCAACGGCTGGCTGCCCGACATTACGTCGGATGAGGAGGCGCGCACCGCCGAGG
>JAIVIZ010000040.1 GCA_020200315.1 Sphingomonadales bacterium
GCCCGGAGCGGTCGCGCTGACCTTCGACGACGGGCCGGACGGACGGTGGACGCCCAAGATTCTCGACATCCTCAAGGCCAAGCAGGTTCCCGCCACTTTCTTTTTCGTCGGCGAGAACGGCCTCACCCAGCGCGGCCTGCTCAATCGGATGATCGCCGAGGGGCATGAGGTCGGCAGCCATACCTACACCCACCCCAATCTGGCGACGACCGGCAGGACGCAGACGCTGTTCGAGCTGAACGCGACCCAGCGCCTGTTCGAGGCCTTCACCGGACGAACGCTGAAGCTGTTCCGCGCGCCCTACTTCGGCGACGCCGAGCCGACCACGGCCGATGAAATCCTGCCCGCGCTGGAGGCGCAGAACCACGGCTATATTTCGGTCGGTCTTCACGTCGACAGCGAGGATTGGCAGCGGCCGGGAGTCGCGGCGATCGTCAACAATGTCGTCTCCGGCGTGAGCAAGGGCGACAATTGCGACAATGGCGACACGCAATGCAGCCACAACGTGGTGCTGCTGCACGATAGCGGCGGCGACCGGTCGCAGACGGTTGCCGCGCTGCCGGCGATTATCGACCTGCTGCGCGCCAAAGGGTTTCGCTTCGTGCCGGTGTCCGAGCTTGCCGGGCTCAGCCCCGAGCAGGCGATGCCGCCGCTGTCGCCGGCCGACCATGTCGCGGCCGAGGCCGATCTGCTGGTGTTCGAGAGCCTCGGCTGGAGCATCCGCGCGCTTCACTTCCTGTTCGGCGCGGCGATCGCGCTCGGCATCCTGCGCGCGCTTAGCCTCAGCGGGCTGGCACTGGCCGCGGCGCGGCGCGAGAATGGCATCGTCGCGCCGCCGATCGACCCGCAGCGTTTCGTCAGCGTGTTGATCCCCGCGTTCAACGAGGAAGCGGTAATCGAGCGCGCGGTGCGGCAGGTGCTGGCGAGCACCGAAGTGGCGCTGGAAGTGATCGTCATCGACGACGGGTCGAAGGATGCGACCTCGGCCATCGTTCGGCGGCAATTCGGCAGCGAGGAACGCGTCCATCTGCTGACGCTGCCCAACGGCGGCAAGGCAAGCGCGCTCAACCGCGGCCTCGCGCTGGCCAAGGGCGAGATCGTCGTCGCGCTCGACGCCGACACGCAGTTCGAGCCGACCACCATCGCCCGGCTGGCGCGGTGGTTCGTGGACCCGAAGCTCGGCGCCATCGCGGGCAACGCCAAGGTCGGCAATCGCATCAACCTCGTCACCAAATGGCAGGCGCTGGAATATATCACCGCGCAGAACCTCGAGCGGCGGGCGCTGGCGCAACTGGGGGCGATGACGGTGGTGCCGGGGGCCGTCGGGGCGTGGCGCAAGGCCGCGATCGCCGCGGTCGGCGGCTATCCGCCCGATACGCTGGCCGAGGACCAGGACCTGACCATCGCGGTGCAGCGCGCCGGGTGGGACGTGACCTATGACCAGCGCGCGCTGGCGTGGACCGAGGCGCCGCAGAGCCTGCGGCAGCTGGCGCGGCAGCGCTTTCGCTGGGCGTTCGGGACGATCCAGTGCGTGTGGAAGCACAAGCGGGTGATGGCGAGCGGCCGTCCGCGCGGGCTGGCGTTGGTCGGCCTGCCGCAAGTGATGCTGTTCCAATTGCTGTTCGCGGTCGTGTCGCCGCTGATCGACCTCGCGCTGATCGTCAACGTCGTCACCACGGTCACCTCGATCCGCGAACATGGGCTGACCTATATCCAGGGCGACCCGGCGCGGATGGCCGCCTTCTGGCTGCTGTTCGCGGCGATCGACCTGACGGCCGGGTTGATCGCCTTCGCGCTGGAGCGGCGCGAGAAATGGGGCCTGCTGAAATGGCTGGTGCCGATGCGCTTCGTCTATCGGCAGGTGATGTATTATGTGGTGATCAAGGCGATCGTTCAGGCGCTGCGTGGGCCGCGCGTCGGCTGGGCGTCGATCGCGCGCAGCGGGCAGGTGCAGGTCGGGCCGCAACGGGTTTGAGGCTGGCCGACGGCCGATCTGTCGACAAAGCGACTAATGCAAGTTAGACCGTCGCAACCCGAGGGCCGCCCGGCGATTGGTGCTGTCGTGCCCCGCTTTTTCTTTCATCTTCACGGCGGCCAGGACCTCAGCGATGAGGAGGGAGTCCTGCTCGACGATCTCGACGCCGTTCGGGTGCAGGCGCTGAAGGGTGCCCGAGACATTATGGCGAATGAAGTGAAGTCGGGGCATTTGCCGCTCAACGAGTCGATTTGCGTGACCGACGAGCAAGGCGCCGTCGTGCACCGTCAGCGTTTTCCCGACGCCATCGTCATCGTGCACGAAAGCGAAAGCGAGTGAACGCCGCACCCATCCTCGAACCGATGGTGCGCAAGCTGGAGCTGTGGGGGCCGCTCGAAGAAGAGGACCGCGCCGCGCTGCTGGCCCTGCCCTACACGCTCAGGGAGATACCCCAGCAGGGCTATATCGTCCGCGACGGCGACCGGCCGACCCATTCGTGCGCGCTGCTCAGGGGCTATGCCTTTCGCCAGAAAATCGTTGCCGACGGCGAGCGGCAGATCCTGGCAGTGCAGATTCCCGGCGACCTGGTCGATCTGCAGAATTCGCTGCTGCCCAAGGCCGACCATTCGGTGCAGGCGCTGACGCGGGTCGAAGTCGCCTATATCCCGCGCGAGCCGATCGTCGCGCTGGCGTTCGAGCGGCCGGCGATCGGCAAGCTGTTGTGGTTCGACACGCTGGTCGACGGCTCGATCGCGCGCGAGTGGATCACCAATATCGGTCGGCGCGACGCCTATACCCGTATTGCGCATCTGCTGTGCGAATTCGCGCTGCGGCTGGAGAAAGCGGGAATTGGGGAGCGCGACCGTTACGAGCTGCCGATGACGCAGGAGCAGATCGCGGACGCGACCGGGCTGACGGCGGTGCACGTCAACCGCACGCTGCGCACGATGGACGAAAGCGGGTTCCTGACGCGCGACAAGCGGTCGGTGGTGATCCACGACTGGGCGCGGCTGGCGCAGGCCGGCGACTTCAGCAGCGGCTATCTCCATTTCGATTGAGCAAGGTCGCGCCTTGGAGGGGTGACAGGGCAGTCGAAACGGTCCAGTCTCCTGCCGGCATGACGGAGGGGAACGTCGACATTTCGAGCATCGGGAGCGGTGGTCACGGGGTTAAGCCTGGGCGCGGCGATCCTGCCGAGAAGCTCGTCCGGCCGATGCTGTTCGACCCGGAATCGCTGCTGGCGATCGCCGACTCGCTGCCGGTGATGATCGGCTATATCGACCGCAACCAGCGCTACACCTTCCTCAACCGGCCGCTGGCCGAGTGGTTCGAGTTGCCGAGGAGCGCAATTCTCGGCAAGAGCGTGACCGAGCTGGTCAAAGCGGAGAATCTTGCGGCGCGGCGGGAGCAGCTGACCAAGGCGCTCGCCGGGGAGGGCCAACGGTTCATCGCGCCCTATCAGCATCCCTCGCGGGGAATGCTGACGACCCAGGTCGAATATGTGCCGCACGCCGCCAGGGACGGCAGCGTGCTGGGCGTGGTGCTGATTGCGCAGGACATTACCGAGCAGCGCGCGGCCGAGGCGGCGCTGATCGAGAGCGAGGCGCGGTTCCGGCGCATCTCGGACTTCGCGCCGGTGCTGATGTGGGTGACGCGGGCGGACGGCACGCGCGACTTCGTCAACCGCTGCTACGCCGACTTCGCCGGGCTGGAGATCGAGCAAGCCCGCACGCACCAGTGGCGCGAGTTCATCCATCCCGACGACTTCGAGCGGGTCGTTGCCGAGAGCGTGGCGGGGGAAGCGAGCCTGCGGCAATTCACGATCGAGTCGCGCTATCGCCGGCACGACGGCGAGTGGCGCTGGCTGCGATCGGTGTCCGCGCCGCGGTTCGGGACCGACGGCGAGCTGCTCGGGTTCATCGGGGCGGCATCCGATGTCACCGTCGCAAAGGAAGCCGAGCTCGAATTGCGGCGCGAGGTCGAGCAGCGGACGGGCGCGCTGGCGGCGAGCGAGGCGCGCTTCCGGGCGATTTTCAACAGCGTGCTCGAAGTGATGGTGCTGCTCGATCCCGACGGGACCGTGGTCGAGGTCAACCGCACCACAACGCCGTGGCGCGACACCGACCCGCAACAGGCGATCGGCAAGCCGCTGTGGGAAGCGCCGACGTTGGCGGCCTATCCGGGGCACGAGCAACGGCTGCGCAACGCAGTGGCCGCCGCCGGCCGCGGGGAGACGTTCGCGGAGGAAGTGCGGCTCGACGGCAATCCGACGCGCGGGCTGCCTTCGGCAGTGCTCGATGTAACGATGCAGCCGGTGCGCGACGCCGCCGGCACGATCAGCCATCTGCTGTTCGAAGCGCGCGACGTGACCGAACTCAAACAGGCGCAGGAGCAATTGCGGCAATCGCAGAAGATGGAGGCGCTCGGTCAGCTGACCGGCGGCATCGCGCACGATTTCAATAATCTCCTGACGGTGGTGGTCGGCGGGCTCGACCTGATCACCAAGAAGATCGAGGACGAGAAGCTGCTGCGCTATGCCAGCAACGCCCTCGCGGCGGCAGAGCGCGGCGTGCGACTGACCGGGCAGCTGCTGACCTTCAGCCGGTCGCAGCGGCTCGAGGTGCGGCCCTGTCAGGTGGCGCAACTGGTCGAGGAAATGCGGCCGCTGCTGCGCAACGTGCTTGGGCCGGGAATCACCAAGACGTTCGACCTCGACCGCGAGCAGATCCCGGTCATGGCCGACCCGACGCAGCTCGAAGTCGCCGTGCTCAACCTGGCGATCAACGCCCGCGATGCGATGCCCGACGGCGGGGTGCTGAGCTTCGCCGCCCGCAAGCTGACGATCGAGGAAGATCCCGAGTTGGAGCCGGGCGAATATGTCGAGCTGGCGATCGGCGACACCGGCAGCGGCATGGCGCCCGAGGTCGCGGCGCGGGCGTTCGAGCCGTTCTTCACGACTAAGGATGTCGGCAAGGGCACCGGGCTTGGCCTGTCGATGGTTTATGGCATGGCCCGCCAATCGGGCGGGACGGCGCGGATCGACAGCGAGCCGGGCAAGGGCACGACGGTCAAACTCTATTTCCGCCGCGCCGATCGGGTCGGCGACCCGGCCGCCGCGCCGGCATCGGCGCGAGAGCGGGGACGGGCCCGCGCCAAGCCGGCAAGCGTGGTGGTGATCGACGACGACCCCAATGTGCGCGGCTTTGTCGTGTCGAGTCTCGAGGAAATGGGCTATCGTGTCGAGGAAGCGGCCGACGGGCCGAGCGGCATCGCCCTGGTCGCGGCGACGCAGCCCGATGTGGTGGTGATCGACTATGTCATGCCGGACATGTCCGGGGCGGAGGCAGCGGCGCAGATTCTCGCCAGCCGCCCCGACCAGCCGATCCTGTTCGTGTCGGGCTATAGCGAGACCGACGATATCCGCCGCGCTGCCCCGCGCGCGAGCCTGCTCGCCAAACCGTTCCGCCCCGACGCGCTCGACGCCGCGGTGCGGGCGGTGATCGCTGGGCAGCCGGTTGCGGCGAGCCGAGGAGACGGCGCGGCCTGACGCGCGTTGGTGCGACGATGGCGATGTTGTTCCTCTTGCTCACCGCCGGCGCGGCAGCCACGGCCCAGATGCCGCCGGCGCGGGACGCCGCCGCGAGCCTGCCCAATCCGCGTACCGGCGAACTGTTCGAGCGCGAGCCGGCCCTCAAGGCCTGGGCGCTCCGCTTCTATGACGGCAACGACGACGGCTGGCTGACCGCGTTCGAGGCTCAACGCGCCGCCGACGCCTTCCGCGACCTGGCGGACAGCGATCGCGACGGCAGGGTGACGACGACCGAATATCGTGCTGCGGTGGCGTTTGTGCAGGCGCGCTATTGAAGCGTTAGGAAGGGTTCAGGACAACTCGCTTTGCGCTGAGGTTCAAGCGCTTGCTGGGTTCCCGCTTGCGCGGGAATGACGAGCATTGAAGCCCTCGCTTCGCCCCCGCGACTTCGGCTGCGTCGCACTCACGCAGCCTCCAGCGCCTTGCTCATCCTGATGAGGGGGACACCGACGCCATTCACGACGTTCGTCACGCGCTCGATTTCGACGTAGCCGCAACGGCTATAGAGCGGCTCGCCGGCGATGGTCGCCATCAGCTCGGCACGGGCAAAGCCCGCGCGGTGCGCCGCATCTTCGCACAGCTGGAGAATGAGGCGTCCGACTCCACGTCGGGCGGAATCCGGGTGGGTGTACAT
>JAIVIZ010000142.1 GCA_020200315.1 Sphingomonadales bacterium
GTCCAAGGTCCCGGTGCTGGTCGATGCCGGCGTCGGCACCGCGAGCGATGCCGCGGCGGCAATGGAGCTCGGCTGCGACGGCGTCCTGATGAACACCGCCATCGCCGAAGCCAAGGAGCCGGTGACCATGGCCCGCGCGATGAAGGCCGCGGTCGAGGCCGGGCGTCTCGCCTATCGCGCCGGACGAATGGCCAAGCGGCGATATGCCGATCCGAGCAGTCCGTTGGCGGGGTTGATTTGATTAGTGCGAACGTCTGCTAACGACCCTAGCCTACACTAAGGAACCGTCGCCGCTCGCTCGTGGGACAAGGTTGCCATAAGCCTGTCCATGTTGTCGGGGCTGGTAGAGCGATCGGGAACGACCAGTGCGACGCGGTCAGTGATCATGATGAATAGCCGTGATCCAACCCTTTTGGCCCTTCCGACCGTGGACCACTTATAGACCGTTCGTACCTGCGGCGTTTCTCCGACGATCCCCTCCAGACTGTAATCTAGGTAAATCTCTTTGCTTCTTTTGAGGGAACGCAGAGCCGGTGCGATTACGAACACCCACAGGACGAGCCAAATGCCTAAGCCGACCAGTAGCAGCACTCCCAAGACAATGCCTGCTATCACCATCATCAGCCCCACAACAATGTACGCTGCTGCGTAAAGCCGCACTGACCTCGGCGCGGTCAGAAAGGAAACGATGATCGCCGCTGCGACAAGGTCACCTCGGGTCAAATCATAAGGACCTATCCTGTCGAAGCTCATTCTCGCGCCCACTCGTGAGCACGGTTTCATGCCTTTCATCGCGACTAAATGCTAGTGGGCTAACGTCCGTCCCGCCTACAGATGACCTTCGTTCCTGAGTGCGCCTAGTGCGCCGAAGCGAGCAACGGAGGGTGCGCTTGCTCGTTCAGTCCCCACAGCTAACCCCCGTTAAGGAGACAGGATGTGGGTGAATTCACCGACAAGATCAAAGGCGCCGTCAACAATGCCGTCGGCAATGCCAAGCAGAACTCGGACGATCCCAATGTCCGCGCCGAGGGCGACCGTCAGGAACTGAAGGGCGACGTTCAGGACACCAAGGGCAAGGTCAAGGGCGTCATCAACGATCTTTAGTTGATTCTCTCCTCCCCGGCATTTGCCGGGGAGGTGGCAGTGCACAGCACTGACGGAGGGGTTCTAAGGGTTTGACCCAAAGGACCCCTCCACCGCCTTCGGCGGTCGCGCGTTGCGCTGGCGTGCTGGGGGCAAGCCGTGCTCGCGCTCCCCGAGAATCTCGGGGAGGATTGTTCAGGCTGGCCGAGCCGTCGGTGGATCCATCTCAGCCGACCCTAGCCAAGCTCCAGCGGCCTAGGATCCTTCTCGCCAGTCGTCCCGAAAGGGTCCGATTATCGCGTCCTTCCACCGTTTCGTCGCGTTCGTGTGCCATTATGAACTGCTTGGCTCATGCACCGCTAAGTGACGGCTTGCTTTACGGAATTTCGCTGTCAGCATCCCCGACCGCGGCCGTCCCGGCCAACCAATGGGGAGAATAGCATGGACTTGAGGAAGTGGGGCCTTACGGCCCTTGCACTCGCTTGTGGCGCCGTCGGCGCAACGTCGGCGAATGCCATCCAACCGCTCGAGAGAAGCGGCAACACCTATCATCGGGCGGTCTGCGATCGCGGCAATCCGAACGGCGTGGCGCGCTGCTTCGCGCATGTCGTGACCGACGCCCGCGGCGAGGAGAAAGAGGGCCAGGTTACCCCCAACGCCACTCCGTCCGGCTATGGCCCCGCCGATTTGAAGTCCGCCTACAAGATCACCACCGACGGGTCGACGACGATCGCGATCGTCGATGCCTATGGCTACACCAACGCCGAATCGGACCTCGCGGTCTACCGCTCGCAATATGGCCTGCCTGCGTGCACCGCGGCCAGCGGATGCTTCAGGAAGGTCAATCAGAACGGCCAGACCACCAACCTTCCGCGGATGGACACCGGCTGGGCGCAGGAATCCGCGCTCGACCTCGACATGGCCAGCGCCATGTGCCCCGGCTGCAAGCTGGTGCTGGTCGAAGCGAGCAGCGCGACCTTCTCCAACCTCGCGACCGCGGTCCGCACCGCGGCCTCCCTTCCGGGCGTCACGGTCATTTCGAACAGCTATGGTGGCGGCGAGAGCGGCTCGGCGAGCTATGAGTCAGCCTACAACCAGCCCGGCAAAGCCGTCACCGTCTCGACCGGAGACAGCGGCTATGGCGTGCAGTTCCCCGCCTCCTCGCCCAACGTCATCGCCGTCGGCGGAACGAATCTCGTCCGGGCATCCAACGCCCGCGGCTGGAATGAAACGGCCTGGAGTTCAGGCGGCAGCGGCTGCAGCACGGTTTATGCCAAAAAGTCCTGGCAGACCGACGCGCTGTGCGCGATGCGCATGGCAGCCGACGTCTCGGCGGTTGGCGATCCCAACACCGGCGTCGCGGTCTATGGCCCGACGAGCCGCTCGGTCTCGGGTTGGCTGGTGTTCGGCGGAACGAGCGTCTCGGCCCCGCTGATCGGCGGCATCTACGGCGTCACCGGCCACACGCCGACCGGGGCGCAGAGCATCTATGCCAACAAGGCATCGCTCAACGACGTGACCAGCGGCACCAACGGCAGCTGCGGCGGCACTTATTTCTGCACCGCCGGTGCGGGATATGACGGGCCGACTGGCAACGGCACGCCGAGCGGCACCGCGCCCTTCTAGGCGATGAGGAGGAGCGGGCCGGCGGCTTGCCGTCGCCCGCTCCTTTCCTTACGCAGGTGCGATCAACTCCTTGCAAACACAGTTAGACCCATCGTGATTCGACCGATCGGGCGCGCGTCCGTGGAGCGCTTGCTCTTCCTCATCGTCAGCCTGTGCTGCCTTGTGGCCGGCGCTTCGCCAGTGCTTGCCCAGCCGCGCCCGGCAACGCTGTCGGGGATCACCATCCTCAGCGATTCGCCGACCGAAACCCGGCTTCAGCTTCACATCGATCCGCGCGCCAACGGCTTCGCTCCGGTCGGCAACGATGTGAACCGCCCCGCGCTCGGCCTCGCGCTGACCAGCCGCGGGACCGGCGCCGTCACCCCGCAGGGCCTCAAGGGCCTCGTCCGGCAGATCAGCTTCGAGCAGGTCGAGACGGTGCTCATCCTGCGCTTCGCCGTCACCTCGGCGGCGAGCGTCAGTGCTGCCCCGAGCGGCGACAAGGCGATTGACGTCACCATCTCGACTGGCGCGCCCGTTGTCACCGTCAAGAGCGATGGTCCCGGCGTGGTCGCGTCGGACGTGCCGCCGCCGATGGGCTATACGCCGGGCGACAGCTACGAGCTGGTGCAGCTCAAATATGCCGATGTCAGCGAAATCGTCGGCCTGCTCAGCCAGGGCGCCAGCGTCAAGTCGAACGACCTGTTCGTCCCCCGCGAACCCGCCTTCGGATCGAACAGCCTGACCGGCAGCAGCTATAGTCCGGGGCCGACGACCCAGGCGCCGGGCAGCGACGACAGCCCGCTCGGCCAGTCGATCGACGCCGGCATGGCGGTCGACCGCCGCCTCAACGCCATCTGGCTGCGCGGCGCGCCCGATTATATCGCCCGCATGAAGGCCATGATCGCGACGATCGACGTGCCGCTCGACAGCGTGATCCTCGAAACCCAGTTCGTCGAGCTGACCGAGAGCGGCGCGAAATCGATCGGCATCGACTTCGCCAATTCCAACGGTCAGATCGCGGTCATTACCGGCCAGAGCGGCCAGTTCATTCCGCCCGGAATCCGCGAGGGCGGCCGGCTGTTCAGCGCGTCGGTGCAGGCGGCGATCTACGCCCAGATCCAGAAGGGCAACGGGCGCATCGTCTCCAAGCCGCGCATCGCCGCACAGAGCGGCTCGACCGCCAAGATCATCACCGGCGATGCGCTGCCGATCCTGACCTCCATTCTGTCGGGTCTCAACGCCGTTTCGCAGCAGGTGCAATATGTGAACGTCGGCGTGACGCTGCAGATCGCGCCGCGCGTCAGCAGCGACGGCTTCGTCTCGAGCCACGTGTTCGCCGTGGTGTCGAGCGTGACCGGCTTCAGCCAGGGTTATCCGACGATCAGCCAGCGTCAGGCGGAGACGTCGGCGACAGTGCGCGATGGCGATTCCTTCATCATCGGCGGGCTGAGCCAGGAAGACGTCATCAGTACCAAGACCAAGGTTCCGCTGCTCGGCGACATTCCGCTGCTCGGTCAGGCGTTCCGCACCGACCGCCACACGCAGGCCAAGACCGAGCTCTACATCGTCGTCACGCCGCACATCGTTCACCGCGCCGACGAAGTCCGCCGCGCCAATGTGACGCTGGTGCCGACCACCACGACGACCGTCACCACCGGCCCGGTTCCAGCGACCGAGCCCCGTTAAGGCAAACGCCCGCGCGCCGTTTCCCGCCGCCCCGCGACCTGATAGGCGGGCGCCATGAAAGCGCTCCTCAGCCACGCCCCCGGCGGTCCCGAAACTCTCCGCGTCGACGATCTTCCCGATCCGCGCCCCGGCCCCGGCGAGCTGCTCGTCCGCGTCCGCGCCGCGGCGATCAACTATCCCGACGTGCTGATCATCGAAGACAAATATCAGATGCGCCCGCCGCGCCCGTTCGCGCCGGGCGGCGAGATCGCCGGCGAGGTGCTGGCCTTCGGCGAGGGCGTTGAAGGCTGGACCGTGGGCGACCGCATCATCGCGGTGCCCGGCTTCGGGGGACTTGCGGAGCAGATCGTCGTGCCCGCGAAGAGCGCCTTCCGACTTCCGGCCAATCGTAGCTTCAGCGACGGCGCCGCCCTGCTGCTGACCTACGCCACCTCGATCCACGCGCTCTACGATCGCGGCCGTCTCGCCGCTGGCGAGACCCTGCTTGTCCTCGGCGCCGCCGGCGGAGTCGGCCTTGCCGCGGTCGAGCTGGGCAAGGCGCGCGGGGCGCGGGTGATTGCCGCCGTGTCGAGCGCGGACAAGGCCGCCGCGGCGAAGGACGCCGGCGCGGACGCCACGCTCGTCTATCCGCGCGGGCCCTTCGACAAGGGCGCCTCGAAAGCGCTCGCCGACCGGTTCAAGGCCGCCGTCGGCCCCGCCGGGGCGGACGTGATCTACGACCCCGTCGGCGGCGACTATGCCGAGCCCGCCCTGCGCGCCATCGCCTGGGCAGGCCGCTACCTCGTCGTCGGCTTTCCCGCCGGCATCCCGCGCCTGCCGCTCAACCTCACCCTGCTTAAAAGCTGCGACGTATGCGGCGTTTTCTGGGGTGCCTTTGCCGCGCGCGATCCCGCAGCCAACGCCGCCCATGTCGCGACCCTCTTCCGCCTGTGGGACGAAGGCCGCATCGCGCCGCGCGTCAGCGAAACCTACCCGCTTGAACGGGGCGGCGAAGCCATCGCCGCCCTCGCCGCGCGGCGCGTCATCGGCAAGCTGGTCGTGACGATCGACTGATCGCTGGTGCTGGACTAGCAGCCCCCCCGTCCCTATCTCGCGGCACAGGGAGCGAAAGGAAGCCCATGACGACGTTCGACGACCGCGAGCGCGGCTATGAATCCAAGTTCGCGCACGACGAGGAAATGGCCTTCCGCATCCTCGCCCGCCGCAATCGCCTGCTCGGCGAGTGGGCGGCGCGGCAGATGGGGCTGACCGACGTCGAATCCGAAGCCTATTCCAAGGAAGTGATCCGCGCCGAGTTCGAGGAAGCCGGCGACGAGGACGTCATCCGCAAGCTGCTCGGCGATCTCACCGCCGCCGGCGTCGACATCGACGAGGCCAAGATCCGCGAAGCGATGGAACACAAGGAAGTCGACGCGCGCCGTCAGCTGCTCGAGGCCAGGGACTGATCATGGCAATGGCCGCCGCCGATATCGAGGCGCTGATCCGGACCTCCATTCCGGATGCCGAGGTGACGATCCGCGACCTGGCGGGCGACGGCGACCATTATGCCGCCCGCGTCGTCTCGGCGAGCTTCGCCGGACAAAGCCGGGTGCGTCAGCATCAGGCGGTCTATGCCGCGCTCGGGGGGCGCATGGGGGGTGAGCTTCACGCACTGCAGCTCGAAACCGCGCTGCCATCCGGAGACTAGACGATGACCGACGCCCATTCCCGCATCGCCGAGCTGGTCAAGGCCAATGC
>JAIVIZ010000191.1 GCA_020200315.1 Sphingomonadales bacterium
GCCCCGATCGGCGCGTTCGGAGCGATGGCCTTCACCATTGGCAAGTACGGGCTCGACAGCCTCACCAACCTCGCCGCGCTGATCGCAACCTTCTACGCGACATCGCTGCTGTTCGTTCTGGTCGTGCTTGGCGCGGCGGCGCGAATCGCCGGCTTCTCGATTGTTCGACTGATCGCCTACCTCAAGGCTGAATTGCTGCTCGTGCTCGGCACCTCGTCGAGCGAAAGCGCGCTGCCGTCGCTGATTGAGAAAATGGAGCGCGCCGGCTGCCCCAAGTCGATCGTCGGTCTGGTCGTGCCGACGGGCTATTCGTTCAACCTCGACGGAACCAACATCTACATGACGCTGGCGGCCCTGTTCATCGCACAGGCGTGCAACGTCGACCTCGGCATAGGCGAACAGGCGCTTCTCCTCGGCGTAGCGATGCTCAGCTCGAAAGGCGCCGCGGGCGTCACCGGCGCGGGTTTCATCACGCTCGCCGCGACACTTTCGATCGTGCCGTCGGTGCCGCTTGCCGGCATGACGCTGATCCTTGGCGTCGATCGCTTCATGAGCGAGTGCCGGAGCCTGACCAATTTCATCGGCAATGCGGTCGCCTGCGTCATCGTCACGCGCTGGGAGGGCAGGCTCGATCGCATTCAGTTCGACGCGGCGATGCTGGGGCAAATGGCAAGCGTGGACGCCCTTGATCCGGCCGAAGTCGCCGCCTGACCTCATGCCGTGGAGCGCGTGCCGGCCTTCATCGCCGCAACGAACGCGCGAACCCCATCGGGGCCTTCGATCGAACGCTGGACGATTGCCGATCCGGAGATAACGCCCGCGGCACCGGTGGCGAGCGCCTCGGCCACCTGTTCGGGCGTTGAAATGCCAAAACCGAGCACGGGCGGCGGGGCACCGGCCTCCGCCAGAGCCGCGAACAGGCCGCCATGGTCGAGCGATAGATGCTTATCCGCCCCGGTGATCCCGGCCCGCGCCACGCAATAGGTATAGCCCGATGAAAGCTCGGCGATTTTCGCAAGCGTCGGCTGCGGCGTGTTGGGCGCGGCGATCATGACGAAGTCGATTCCCGCTGCCCCCGCTGCCGTGGCGTAGGGCGCGGCCTCGATCGTCGGCACGTCGGCGACGAGCAGGCTGTCCACCCCGACCGTCGCCAGCTCCTGCGCAAATATCTCGATTCCGCGCGCAGCGACGATGTTGGCATAGGTCAGGATGCCGATCGGGATGGCCGAATGCCGCTTCCGAAAGGCGACGACAAGATCAAGACATTGGCTGGTTCGAACGCCTGCACTGAGCGCCCGGAGCGCGGCGGCCTGGATCACTGGGCCATCGGCGACGGGGTCGCTGAATGGAATGCCGACCTCGATCATGTCGGCGCCGCCCTCGGCCAGCGCATCGAG
Organism: Sphingomonadales bacterium; assembly: GCA_020200315.1. Lineage (GTDB taxonomy): Bacteria > Pseudomonadota > Alphaproteobacteria > Sphingomonadales > Sphingomonadaceae > Sphingomicrobium. The sequence goes on from JAIVIZ010000191.1 coordinate 1,398, forward strand.
CATCGCCGCGCTGGTATCGAGGTCGGGATCGCCAAGCATCAGGAAGGCGCCGAATGCGCCTTCGTTGGTCCCCGCGCAGCGCTCGAACATCGCGGCATAGCGCGTCGTCATGCGC
>JAIVIZ010000192.1 GCA_020200315.1 Sphingomonadales bacterium
GTCCGGAAGAGTCGCCACGAACCGCACCGCGCGACAATGGCACCCACCGCTCGCGATCACGGCATCTTCGTTGGTGGCCGGACGAAGTCCCAGTCAGCGCTTCCGTCCCATGCGCGGCCGTCAGGAAAACGAAGCTCGACGCCTTTGAACGAAGATGGTTCGAACAACCGAAAATTGACCCCCATCCTGTTGGCGATGCCGAATTTGCGGATGAATGCGGGGGTTGCGGTCCAGTGGGTCGTGCACCCGCAGACCGCGCAAAAATGAAGAGCAGCCGTCGGTTCGGCGCGATCGCTTCTGCAATAGATTTCGGTGGCGCCGAACACCCGGACCCTATCCGGTTCAAAATACCCCCAAAGCGCTCCGTGTTTCGAACAAAGGCTGCAATTGCACTCGTTGATATACTCCGGTGCTTCGCCGATCCGGATTTCGACCGCGCCGCAATGGCAGCTGCCCGCCGCCTCGCTCACTCGACCGTGACGCTCTTGGCAAGATTGCGCGGCTGGTCGACGTCGGTGCCTTTCAGAACCGCGACGTGATAAGCGAGCAATTGCACCGGGATGGCATAGACTAATGGCGCGATCAGCGGGTGGACCTGCGGCACTTCGATCGTCGCCATGCATCCCTCACCCGCCTCGGCCAGCCCTTGCGCGTCGGAAATCAGGATGATCCGCCCGCCGCGCGCACGTACTTCCTGCATGTTGCTCACGGTCTTTTCGAACAACGGCCCCGACGGCGCGAGGACGATGACCGGGACATGCTCGTCGATCAGCGCAATCGGGCCATGCTTCATCTCGCCCGCGGCATAGCCTTCGGCGTGAATGTAGCTGATTTCCTTCAGCTTGAGCGCGCCTTCGAGCGCCATTGGGAAGTCGGGACCGCGGCCAAGATAAAGCACGTCGCGCGCCGGGGCGACCAGCGGCGCAAGCGCGGCGATCTCCTCGTCATGGCCAAGCGCCTGGCTCATCGCTTGCGGTGCCTCGAGCAAATGACCCACCAATTCGGCCTCGGCCGCATCGGACAATTTGCCCTTGGCGCGCGCAAGGTTGGCGGCCAGCGCCGCCAGCACGGCAAGCTGGCAGGTAAATGCCTTGGTCGAAGCAACGCCAATCTCGGGCCCGGCGTGAGTCGGCAGCAGCAGGTCGGCCTCGCGCGCCATCGAGCTGGTCGGCACGTTGACCACCACCGCGATCACTTGTCCCTCGGCGCGCGCATGACGAAGGGCGGCAAGCGTGTCGGCGGTCTCGCCCGACTGGCTGATGAACAAGGCCAACCCGCCGGGTTCGAGAACCGGCTGGCGATAGCGAAATTCCGACGCGACATCGATATCGACCGGCACGCGCGCGAACTGCTCGAACCAATATTTGGCGACCATGCCCGCGTAGAAACTGGTCCCGCAGCCAACGATCGTGACTCGTTTGACCCCCGTCAGGTCGAAGTCGATATCGGGCAGCGCCACCCGCCCTTCAAGCGTCCGGACATAGCTTTGCAGCGTCTGCGCCACGACCA
>JAIVIZ010000041.1 GCA_020200315.1 Sphingomonadales bacterium
GCGCGACCTCGGCGGCGACACGGCGGCGGTGATCGCCGTCCGCAACGCCGTTGCCGAGGGCCGCTTCCCGGGACCGCGCATTCGTGTTTCGGGGGGTCCGCTGTCGATTATCGGCGGCCACGCCGATGCGGCCACGGCGCTCCCGCCCGAACTTGCCGGCGCAATCAACGAAGCGCACCTCAACCCGAGTGTCTGCACCGGCGTCCAGCAATGCCAGGAGGTGGTGCGCAGGCTCGCCGCAGCCGGGGTCGACGTGATCAAGATCATGGCCACCGGCGGCGTGCTCGACCCTGGCGCGATGGGACTCGATCAGCATTTCACCGATGCGGAGATGAAGGGCATCGTCGACATGGCGCATGCCATGCACCTCAAGGTCGCGGCGCATGCCCACGGTGCTCGGGGCATCCTCGGGGCAACGAATGCCGGCGTCGATTCCATCGAGCACGGCACTTTTCTGGATGAGGCCGGCGCGCGGGCGATGAAGGCGCACGGCACCTATTACTCCGCCACGCTGATGGCGTTCAGCGGGGTGAAGGGGCTCATCGGCACCGGCAAGCTGACGCCCGACATGGAGGCCAAGGCGCAGCAGACCTTCGCCGTCTGGGGCAAGGGACTCAACCTCGCCTACCGTACTGGCGTGAAGATCGCGCTGGGCACGGACTCCGCCGTCGCGCCGCACAAGAACGCCAATCAGGAACTCGCGTTGATGGTCAGCAAGGGCGGGATGACGCCGCGCGATGCGTTGATCGCCGCGACCAAGGGTGGCGCCGACCTGCTCAACCTGGCGTCGGAAACCGGAACGCTCGACGTCGGCAAGTCGGCCGATCTGATCGCGGTCGACGGCGATCCGCTGGTCGATCCGGCGGCGGTGACGCACGTCGGCTATGTCATGGTCGAGGGCAAACCGATCCCGATGAAGTGAAGGAATAACGATGCGGTCGATTGCCCTTGCCTTGGCTCTGCTCGCCGCGCCGGCCCTCGCGGCCGATCCGCCCACGGCTGGCGACACGCCCAATCCCAGCGCGAAGACGGAGGCGGCACCCAAAGTCGATCCCGATGTCGCCGCCGCCAGCGTCAAGGAAGATGCGCAGCCCAGGAAGCGCAGCATCCCGTTCCACGGCCGGACGCTGACCTACACGGCGACTCCGGGAACGCTGACGATCCGCAACGACGACGGGGCGCCGACGGCGAGCATCTTCTACACCGCCTACACGATCGACACAGCGCGGGGCGCGCGGCCTCGGCCCGTCACCTTCCTGTTCAACGGCGGGCCGGGCAGCTCGACCATGTGGCTGCACATGGGGTCGTTCGGGCCGATGAAGGTCGACGCCTCGTTGCCCGAAATGGAACGGCCGGCGCCGTTCCGGCTCGCTCCGAACCCCGACACGCTGCTCGATGAGACCGACCTCGTGTTCATCGATGCGCCGACCACCGGCCTGTCGCGACCGCTGGGCAAGGCAGAGCCGAAGGACTTCTTCGGCGTCGACAAGGATCTCGATGCCTTTTCGCGCGCCATTCAGCGCTATCTGACACTCTATGGCCGTTGGAACAGCCCGAAGTTCATCATCGGCGAAAGCTATGGCACCACGCGCGCCGCCGGCCTGTCGAACATGCTTGCCGATCGAGGCGTTCAGCTGAACGGCATCGTGCTGGTCTCGACCGTGCTCAACTTCGCCGACTTCAGCGGCGATCAGGCGGCGATCAACTTCCTGCCGACCTACGCCGCCGATGCCTGGTATCACGGGAAAATCGCCGACAAGCCCGATCTGATGACCTTCGTCGGTCAGGCGCGGGAGTTCGCCCGCGGACCTTACGCCAGCGCGCTGCAGAAGGGCGGCGCCCTCAGCGAGGCGGAGAAAGCGTCGACTGCCCAGCAGATGGCGCATCTCACGGGCCTGTCGAGCGAATATATCCTGCGCTCGAACCTGCGCGTCAGTCCCGACCGCTTCCGGCGCGAGCTGCTGCGCGACCGGCGGCAGATCATCGGCCGAATCGATTCGCGCTACGTCGGCACCGAAGCCGACGCCGCCGGTGAGGGCACCAGCTACGATCCGCAAGCGAGCTCGATTTCCGGGGCGTTCGTCGGCGCCCTCAACGACTATCTGTTTCGCGATCTTGGCTACAAGACGGTGCTGAGCTACCGGCCCAACAATTATGCCGGCATCGGCAACGACTGGGATCTCAAGCGCCGTTCTTCGGGGCGGATTACGAGATCGGCCACATGGCGCTCGAGCCATCGGTCACCGCCAACATCCGCTATGTCTATTATCCCGCCGGGCACATGATGTACGTCGATCCGGCATCGGCGCGGCAGCTTAAGGCCGATCTCGCGCAGTTCTACGCCAGCGCGATGTAACGAAAAGGGCCGGCGGAATTGCTTCCGCCGGCCCCTCATTCGTTCGGGTCGACGCTCTACTGGAGCGGCTGAAGGTTGACCGCGGCATATTTGCCGCGCCGATCGACCTCAATCTCGAACTCCAGGCGATCGCCTTCGTTGATCGTCGGCATCCCGGCGCGTTCGACGGCCGAGATGTGGACGAAGGCGTCGGGTTGTCCATCGTCGCGACTGATGAAGCCGAAACCCTTCATCGCGTTGAAGAATTTGACCGTGCCTTGAGCTTTCTCGCCGGTCAGCTGACGCTGCGGGCCGCCGCGATCGCCGCCAGCGCCGCCGCCGAAGCCACCTTCGCGCGGGGCTGCGCCGCCGCCCGAACGGTTCACTTCCATCGGCTCGCCTTCGATGCGCAGATTGGTTGCCGAGACGCGGCCGCCGCGATCGACGAGCGTGAACTCGAGCGGCTGGCCATCAGCCAGATCGGTCAGGCCGGCCTGCTCGACGGCCGAGATGTGAACGAACACATCCTCGCCGCCGTCATCGCGAACGACAAATCCGAAGCCCTTTTGCGGGTTGAAGAATTTGACGACGCCCTTGCCTTCACCGACGACCTGGGGGGGCATTCCGCCACCAAACTGTCGCGCTTGTCGCGGCCGCGTCCGCCGCGATCCCCTTTACGCCCTCGATCGAAACCCATTCAAACTCTCTTCACGTGCCCCGATCAGAACGAAAAACCACCGCGCGGGGCCCATGGCGCGACCGGTATGGCGCACGAAAAGCTCGCGCACACGGCGAATCGCATACCGCAAAAACGCAATCGCTCCTAGTGATTCCATGCCCGGCCACTGGAAGTGCACAAGGGTTAGCGCCTATTGCACCAGCCAATGCCGCCGAGCGGCACGAAAAGAGCAAGGAAGAGAACGGTCTTGGCGATCCATTTCCACGAGGAAGACCTGCCCGATGGCGTGACCTTCGCATCCGGTGCGATCGCGGTCGATACCGAAGCGATGGGCCTGATGCCAGGCCGCGACCGGCTCTGTCTCCTCCAGCTGGCGGATGGGCACGGCGACGAGCATCTGGTGCGCTTCGGCCCCGGCAGCGACTATGCCGCGCCAAACCTCAAAGCGCTCCTCGCCGATCCGGGTCGGCTCAAGCTGTATCATTTCGCGCGGTTCGATCTGGCGATCATGCGCGCTTACCTCGGCATCATGGCCGCGCCGATCTTTTGCACCCGCACTGCCTCGCGCCTGGTGCGGACCTATACCGACCGGCACGGGCTGAAGGAGCTGGTCAAGGAGATGCTTGGCCAAGATATTTCCAAGCAGCAGCAGACGAGCGACTGGGGCGCGCCCGAAATCAACGACGCGCAGCGCGACTATGCCGCGTCCGACGTCCGCTATCTCCACCGCCTCATGGACAAGTTCGTCGAGCGGCTGGAGCGCGAATCGCGCTCCGAGCTGGCCCAAGCCTGCTTCGACTTTCTGCCGCACCGGGCGCTGCTCGACCTCGCCGGCTGGGCCGAGCAGGATATTTTCGCCCATGCCTGAACGCTCGCACGCGGCCCCATCGGAAACGCTCGAGCAGCGTGAAGAGCGTGCCCGAGCCGCCCGTTGGGCGCGCCCGGGAAGCCGTCACGACTCGCTCGTGCGGCTATTGAAATTCGGGCTGCCGGTGCTGGTGATCGGCTTGTTCATCCTGCTCGCCATTGCGCCATTCGCGCAAAAGGGTGACGTCAGTTTCCTGCTCGACAAGAACAAGGCCGACAAGGCGCAGGAGCGAATGCGGGTCGAGCAGGCGCGCTACACCGGCTCGGACGACAAGGGGCAGCCGTTCGAGATCGTTGCCGACCGCGCGCTCCAGCAATCGAGCGCGGTTCGCGTGGTCGACATCAACGGCGTGCGCGCGAAACTTGGGCTCGACCAGGGACCGGTCTCGATCAAGGCGGACACCGGCCGCTACGACCTCGATGCGCAGAAGGTCGCCTTGCCAGGCGCGGTGCGGGTCCGGGATGCTCAAGGCTATCACCTCGACACCAGCGGGGTCACCGTCGATCTCAAGGGACGCCAGCTCAACAGCGGTGGATCGGTGCAGGGCACGATGCGGCTCGGCGACTTCAGCGCCGGCCATCTTTCGGCCGATCTGGGCAAGCGCACCGTGACGCTCGGCGGCGGGGCTCGCTTGAAAATCGTGCAAGGGGCGGTCAAGGGTAAGTGATGCGGTATTCGCCACTCCTGTTCGCCGGGTTCGTAGCGCTGGTGGGTGCCGTCGGCCTCGCCCAGGCCGAGCCGGTCTCGGCGCTCAAGGGTCATGACAGTAATGCTCCGGTCGATGTCACGGCACAGCGGATGGAGGTGCAAGATCGCGCCGACCGCGCCGTGATGGCCGGCAATGTGCACGTCAAGCAGGGCGAACTGACGCTCGACACCGAGCGGCTGACGATTGCCTATTCGACCGGCAAGGGCAGCGGCGGCACCAGCCCCAGCGGGGTTGAAATCCGCCGCCTCGATGCCGCTGGCGGCGTCGTGGTCAAGAGCCCCACGGAAACGGCGCGCGGCGCGTTTGGAGTCTATGACCTCGACCGCAAGCTGATCACCTTGGTCGGCGGCGTGCAGCTCAATCGCGAACAGTCGCAGATCAACGGCTCGCGGCTGGTGATCGATCTCACGTCGGGTCGCGCCGTGGTGGACGGCGGTGCCCCGGGCGTCGACGGGTCGGGCGGGCGAGTCACGGGCCATTTCATCGTCCCGCAACGCAAGAGCTGACGTGAACGACATTGGCCTCCTCGATCGCTCCGCCGGGAGCGAGACCGTGGTTCGCGGGCTGGACGTTCGGTCGATCGCCAAGGCCTATGACAAGCGCGCGGTGCTCCACGATGTTTCGCTGAGCGTTTCGCGCGGCGAGGTGGTCGGCCTGCTCGGACCCAATGGCGCCGGCAAGACGACCTGCTTCTATTCGGTAATGGGGCTGGTGAAGCCCGACGCGGGGCGAATTATCCTGAGCAGGACAAGGCGGCGCGATCCGCCCGGCTCGAGCAGCTGCTCGACGAGTTCGGGCTGGGGCGACTGCGCGATTCACCGGCAATGGCCTTGTCCGGCGGCGAGCGGCGGCGCTGCGAGATCGCTCGTGCCCTGGCGGCGAAGCCCTCGATCATGCTTCTGGACGAGCCGTTCGCCGGCATCGATCCCATCTCCATCTCGGACATCCGCGATCTGGTGAAGGACCTCAAGCAGCGCGACATCGGCGTGCTGATTACCGATCACAATGTCCGCGAGACACTCGACATCGTCGATCGGGCCTGCATCATTTACGGCGGCCAGGTACTGTTTCAAGGCAGCCCCGAAGCGCTGGTCGCCGATCAGGATGTGCGCCGCCTCTACCTTGGCGAGAGCTTTGCGTTGTAAGAACTAAGGCGATGGGACTTGGTCCGCGCCTCGATATCCGCCAGTCGCAGTCGCTGGTGATGACCCAGCAGCTGCAGGCCGCGATCAAGCTGCTTGCGCTGTCCAATCTCGAGGTCGAGGCGTTCATCGCCGAGGAGCTGGCCAAGAACCCGCTGCTCGAAGCGCGGGGCGATTCGCCGGGCGAGACCGTCATCGTCACCCCCGACCGCGAGACGGGCGAGGAGGCGGCCGAACCGCAGGGCTCGGACGAGTTGCTTGCGAGAGGCGACGATAGCGGCCTCGACATGGACTGGCGCGAGGCCGCGCTCGACACGGACAGTTTCGCGGACGTCGGCGGCGTGAGCGACGAGGGATTCGATTTCGACCGGCTGGCGAGCGGGGAAACCGGCCTGAGCGAACATCTGATGGCGCAGCTTCACGGCGCCGGCGAATTGGCCGAGGCGATCGTTCGCGAGCTGGAGGAAACCGGCTATCTGACAACGCCGCTGGAAGCGATTCAGGCGGGAACGGGGGCGACCCGCGCCGAGGTGCTGCAGGCGCTCGATCTCGTCCAGTCGCTCGATCCGCCGGGAATCGGTGCTCGCAATCTCGCCGAATGCCTCGCGCTGCAAGCCAAAGCGGCGGACCGCTACGATCCGGCGATGGCCCGGCTGATCGACAATCTCGACCTGCTCGCTCGCGGGCAGATGAAGGATTTGCGGCGGATCTGCGGCGTCGACGACGAAGACCTCGCCGACATGGTGCGCGAGCTGCGCGGCTATGATCCCAAGCCAGGGTGCCGCTTCGCCGACAAGGAGCCCGAGACCGCCACGCCCGACCTGTTCATCCGCCGGACGGGGGCAGGCTGGTCGGTCGAGCTCAACAGCGCGACCCTGCCGCGCGTGCTGGTCAATCGCCGCTATCATCTCGAGCTGAAGGCAGGTGCGCAGGACAAAGCGTCAAAGGCATGGCTCAACGAGTCGCTCGCCAGTGCGCACTGGCTGGTGAGGGCGCTCGATCAGCGCGCGCGGACGATTATCAAGGTGGCGAGCGAAATCGTCAAACGGCAGGACGGCTTTTTCCGCAGCGGCGTGTCGGCGATGAAGCCGCTGACCTTGCGCGAGGTCGCCGAGGCGATCGAGATGCACGAGTCGACCGTTAGTCGGGTGACCTCGAACAAATATCTGCTGTGCGAGCGCGGCATGTTCGAGCTCAAATATTTCTTCGGCTCGGGCGTCGGAAGCGAGGACGGCGAAGGCGCGGCGGCGGGAGCGGTGAAGGACGCGATCGCTCGGCTGATTGGTGACGAACGCGATATTCTCAGCGACGACACGTTGGTCGAGCTGCTCAAGGATAAGGGGTTCGACCTCGCCCGCCGCACGGTGGCGAAGTATCGCGAGGCGATGGGCATCGGCTCATCGATCCAGCGGCGGCGGCAGCGGAAGATTGCTGGGGGCTAGTGCCCCGTCACTTTCGCCCACACGGGCAGATGGTCCGACGCCTTGGCTGCCGCGGCGCTGCGATGCACGCCGCACGAGGCGATCTTCAGCCGCCGATCGACAATGATGCGGTCGAGCGCCGCGACCGGCCGCCGCGCGTGAAAGCTGGGGCCGGTATCGGCGAGTTGGAAGCCGGGCAGGAATTCCGTGAGCACGCCGCCGCCGTCGCGCCACTCGTTGGTATCGCCCATGATGATCGTCGGCATCGGCCGGTGGCGGCGGCGGATATGTTCGAGGATGGTGTGTACCTGCCGCTTGCGCCACAGGCCGGAGAGATCGAGGTGCATGCCGACGACCCGCAGTTCGGTGCCGCGCACGTTGAGTTCGGCGACCACAGCGCCGCGCGGTTCGAGCGTCGGCAGGTCGAGCGGCTCGAAACCGATAATCTCGATCTCGCGCTTCACCAGGATGGCATTGCCGTGCCAGCCGAGGTTCCTGGTGGTGAGCCCAAGCTTCGTTTCCAAGGCTTCACCGAACGGAATGGCGTGGGCGAGGCGCGAGTGGCTGACGCCGAACTCGACCGGCTTGTAGAGCCCGTGGCTGTCGATCAGCGCGTGCGGGACGGCCGAGGCGCGCGTCCCGAACCGCTTGTCGGCCTCCTGCAGCGCGACGATGTCGGCGTCCATTTCCTGCAGCACGGCCAGCACGCGGTCTGGCCGCCGCCGCCGATCGATCCCGATCGCCTTGCGCATATTGTAGGAGGCGACGGTGATGGTGGGGGAGGTCATTGCACGCTCAATAGCGCGGCGCCGGGGATGTTCCGATGGCCATTGATCGGTTGTCGCACGCGACGTATATACTTGGTTGATACGGAGTAGCGCCATGAACCAGAATGTCAAAAAATGGGGGAATAGTCTGGCAGTGCGGATTCCAGCGAGCGTGAGTGCCGCATTAGGTCTCAAGGAGGACGATCAGGTCGAGTTGCGTTCAGAAGACGGGAAGCTGATCATCGAGCGAGTCCAGGACGGGGAAATCACACTTGAGCGTTTGCTTGCAAAGGTCACGCCCGAAAATATTCATGCCGAGTTCGATTGGGGCCCAGCGGTAGGAAAAGAGATTTGGTGAAGAAAGACTGGGCGCCGGGCGCGGGCGACGTAATCTGGATCGAGTTCGATCCCCAGGTGGGTCGCGAGCAATCGGGCCACCGTCCGGCTGTGGTTCTTTCCGACATGACTTACAACGGGCTGATCGGACTTCTACTCTGCGTGCCGCTCACGACACGAGTCAAAGGCTATCCCTTCGAAGTGTCCATTGCCGGCGAGCGCCCGGGCGTCGCGTTGGCGGACCATATAAAATCTTTTGATTGGCGCGCCCGAAATGCGCGGCTCAAGGGTAAGGTGACGGCAGCCGAGCTTGAGGCCATTCGTCTCCGGGCTCGACAGGTACTCGGTTAGACGTCCAGATTCGCGACGCTTAGCGCATTGTCCTGGATGAACTCGCGGCGGGGTTCGACAACGTCGCCCATCAGGCGGGTGAAGATTTCGTCGGCGATGTCGGCCTGGGCGACCTCGACCCGGAGGAGCGAGCGGTTGGCGGGGTCGAGCGTGGTTTCCCAGAGCTGTTCGGCATTCATTTCGCCGAGGCCCTTGTAGCGCTGGATCGAGAGGCCCTTGCGGCCGGCGGCGAGGACCGCGTCGAGCAGTTCGGACGGGCGGGTCACAGGAATGGATTTGCCCTTGCTCTCACTCTCTTCGGCTTGACCTTCACTCTCATCGCGCCCTTCGACTTCGCTCAGGACGAGCGGGGTCTCAGGCAGGGCCGCCGGCGACGATTTGCGCACCGTGCGCAGCGTCGCGGGCTTGGCGTAGAGGGTGGCCTGCTCGGCGGCGAGCGCGTGGAGCTTGCGGGCTTCGGCGGAGGCGAGGAAGGTCGGCTCGATGATGGTGACGTCGGTGACGCCGCGCCATAGGCGGCGGAGGAGGTAGCCGCCCTCCGCTGCGATCTCGCCGGACCAGGTCGCTTCCAGATCGCCGGCGCCCTGCCATGCCGCGACGCGCGCAATGGCCGCGGCGCGGCCTGCGGCATCGAGTGCAGGATCGAGGGCGCCAGCGAGCGCCAGCGCCTCGATCAGCGACGGATCATATTTCTTGGGCGCGTAGCGCATCAGCGTGCGCACCCGGCGGGCATGGTCGACCAAGGTGCGAAGGTCGGCACCGGAGCGCTGCCCCTCCGCCGTGTCGAGCACCAGTCCGTCGAGCCCTGCGTCGACCAGATAGTCGTCGAGCTGCGCATCGTCCTTGAGATAGACCTCCGACCGCCCGCGCGCGACCTTGTAGAGCGGCGGCTGGGCGATCAGCAGGTGCCCGGCCGCGATCAACTCCGGCATCTGACGATAGAAGAAGGTCAGCAGCAGCGTTCGGATGTGGGCGCCGTCGACGTCGGCGTCCGTCATGATCACGATCTTGTGATAGCGCAGCTTGTCGAGGTTGAATTCCTCACGGCCGATGCCAGTGCCGAGCGCCTGGATCATCGTCCCGATTTCCTTCGAGCCGAGCATTCGGTCGAACCGCGCCCGCTCGACGTTGAGGATCTTGCCCTTCAGCGGCAGGATCGCCTGAATATTGCGGTCGCGGCCCTGCTTGGCCGAGCCGCCAGCGCTGTCGCCCTCGACCAGGAACAGTTCGCACTTCGACGGGTCGCGCTCCTGACAGTCGGCGAGCTTGCCGGGCAGCGAGGCGATGTCCATCACGCCCTTGCGGCGGGTCAGCTCGCGCGCCTTCTTGGCCGCCTCGCGTGCGGCGGCCGCGTCGATCGTCTTCTGGATGATCGAGCGCGCGTTGGCCGGATTTTCTTCAAGCCACTCGGCCATCTTGTCGCTCATCAGGCTCTCAAGCGGCTGGCGCACCTCGGAGCTGACCAGCTTGTCCTTGGTCTGGCTGCTGAACTTGGGATCGGGCAGCTTGACCGAGACGATGGCTGTGAGGCCCTCGCGCATGTCGTCGCCGGTGAGGGTGACCTTTTCCTTCTTCAACATCCCAGACTTGTCGGCATAGTTGTTGATCGTGCGCGTCAGCGCGGCGCGGAACGCGGCCATGTGGGTGCCGCCGTCACGCTGCGGGATATTGTTCGTGAACGGCAGGACGTTCTCGTAATAACTGTCGTTCCACTCTAGCGCGACGTCGATGCCGATCCCGTCCCGCACGGCCGAAATTGCAATGGGCTCCGGGAACAGGGGGGTTTTGGCGCGATCGAGATACTTCACGAAGGCCGCGATCCCGCCCTCGTAGAACAGCTCATGCTCGACCCGCTCCTCGTGCCGAGCGTCGGCCAGCACAAGCCGGACGCCCGAATTGAGGAAGGCAAGCTCGCGGAAACGGTGCTCGAGCTTCTCGAAATCGAATTCGATAATCTTAAAGGTCGAGGGGCTGGGCAGAAAAGTCACCTTGGTGCCTTTCTTGCCCTCGGGCGCAGGGCCGACGATCTTCAGCGGAGCGACCGCATCGCCGTGGGCGAAGCGCATAAAATGCTCTTCCCCGTCGCGCCAGATGGTCAGGTCGAGGAATTCGCTTAACGCATTGACCACCGACACGCCGACGCCGTGAAGGCCGCCCGACACCTTGTAGGCATTGTCGTCGCTGGTGTTCTCGAACTTCCCGCCGGCGTGGAGTTGGGTCATGATGACCTCCGCCGCCGACACGCCTTCCTCCGCGTGAATCCCGGTCGGGATGCCGCGGCCGTTGTCCTCGACCGTGACCGATCCGTCGGGGTTCAGCTGGATGAGAATTCGGTCGCAGTGGCCGGCGAGCGCTTCGTCGATCGCATTGTCGCTGACCTCGAATACCATGTGGTGAAGGCCGGAGCCGTCGTCGGTGTCGCCGATGTACATGCCGGGACGCTTGCGCACCGCATCGAGGCCCTTGAGCACCTTGATGCTGTCCGCGCCATATTCATTCTGATTGGGATCGCTTGCCATGCTCCGGATATAGGGAGTCAGGGCGGAAAGTCACGCGCGCACGCGTAGGCGCGCACATGCGCGCGCGCGAGAAACGCGCACATGCGCGCGCGCGAGAAAAGCGAGAGGCTTCGGCTGTCCGGCGAGCCTCTCTTGAAGTCAGTAGGCGCTGCGCTGGTTAC
>JAIVIZ010000075.1 GCA_020200315.1 Sphingomonadales bacterium
GGCTTGGGCAGTGCGACCGGTCGCTGCAGCCTCGGCAGCAATCCGCTGGTCGAGATAGGGGTCGGCGACGGTGTCGCGCACGGTCTTGGCGCGGTCGGCTTGCGTTGCGGGCCGCCCCTCGATCGCCGCCTCCATCTCCCCCACCGGCAGGTTCATCAGCGATTTGGTCAGCACGCCCGCAACCCGGCCAAGCTGCTCGGCTATCGCCGGATCGGTCAATCCCGGCGGAATAGCGATCGGCGCGGGCTGAGCGGCAACCGGCGGCGGCGCGGCCACGGCTGGCGCGGCAATAAGCAGGGCAGGAACGAGCAACAGGACATGGCGCATGACGAAACTCCCGCGATTCGCGTGGCACGACATGCCTTTATACATCAAAGGTGACTTGACTGCCGATGAACGGTTGAAGTGCGAAAACCGCGCCGAACCTTTACCGCGCGCCGAGCCACAGGAGCGCGGCGATTCCCGCGACGATCCGGTACCAGGCGAACGGCGCGAAGCCGAACCGCTGGATCACCGCGATGAACGCCTTGACCACGACCACCGCGACGACGAACGACACCGCCGCGCCGATCAATATGTGGCCGATCATCCCCGGGACGATCTGGTCGTGATGCTTGAAGAGCTGGAGCGCGGTTGCACCGGCCAGCGTCGGCACCGCCAGGAAGAAGCTGAATTCGGCCGCGGTCTTGCGATCTACCCCCATCGCCATGGCGCCAAGAATGGTCGCGCCCGACCGGCTGACGCCCGGGACCATCGCCAGGCATTGCACTAGTCCGACCACCAGCGATTGCCTGACGCCGAGCGCCGCAACCCCGCCGCCTTCAACCGGCCGCGCGATCTTTTCGACGATCAGAATCGCGACTCCGCCGACGATCAGCGCCCACGCGACGACCATTGCATTGCCAAGCAACAGCTCGATCTGGTCGCCAAGCGCCAGGCCGAGGACGACCGCGGGGACAAAGGCAATGATCAGGTTGCGGGTAAAAACGAACGCCGAAGGCTCGCGGCGCCACAAACCGATTAACACGTCGCGGAAGGTCCGCCAGTAAAGCACGACGATGGCAAGGATCGCGCCGGGCTGGATGGCGACGTTGAACAGGGCCCAGCTGTCGGCATCGAAGCCGAGCAGCTCGGTCGCCAGGATTAGGTGGCCGGTCGAGGATATTGGAAGATATTCGGTCAGCCCCTCGACGATTCCGAGGATGACGACCAGCAACAGGATCGGCATCAGACGGCCGCGTCGGTTGACGTCGCGCGCGGTGCGAACCGTCCGCCACGGACGAAGCGGCCGAGCCAGCCCGGCGCGACCGCGCCAAGCGGGGTCGGCTCGATTCCGAACGCTTCGAAACCCGGCGCCCCTTGGGCGGCGACCGTGTCGCGCTGGAGCATCAGCCACTGGTCGCGGCTGAGCGGTGCGCCGGGAAGGAAGCCGAGGCTTGCAAGCCCGCTGGCAAGGAAGTCGGGAACATCGATCAGGTCCGGGGACTGTCCCGCCATCGCGGAAATG
>JAIVIZ010000091.1 GCA_020200315.1 Sphingomonadales bacterium
ACCTCCGCTGCGGAGCAGGCGATCGTCGAACGGCTTTCACGAGAGAGGATTGGGCGCGTGTTCCTGAACGGCTCCAACCTCGGCCGCCTCGCCCGCGCCGTGAAGCGCACCAATCCCGATGTCGAGGTACTGACCTTCTTCCACAACGTCGAAGCGCGCTTCTTCCTCGGCGCGTTTCGGCAGCAACCAAGCCTTCGCGCGCTTGGCGTCATGGTGGCAAACGCAGTCGCCGAGCGCATGGCCGTCCGCTTCAGTGACCGGTTGATCGCCCTTAATCGCCGCGACAGCGAGGGGATCGGCCGGCTCTATGGCCGTGGCGCGAGCGACCTGCTGCCGATGGCCCTTACCGAGACCGAAGAGCATTCCGCTGAACGCTCAAAGGACGGCGACTATCTCCTGTTCGTCGGCGGCGGCTTTTACGCCAATCGGGATGGCATTCTGTGGTTCGCCCGGGAAGTCGCTCCCCGCCTGTCGATCACGACCTGCGTCGTCGGGCGCGGGCTGGAGGCACTTCGAACCAAGATCGAGCGCATCCCCAACGTCCGGCTGATCGGCGAAGTCGATGCGCTCGCTCCCTGGTATCAGGGCGCACGGGCTGTAATCGCGCCGATCTTCGACGGATCGGGAATGAAGACCAAAGTCGCCGAGGCGCTGATGTACGGCAAGCGGGTGATCGGGACGAGCGAGGCTTTCGTCGGCTACGAGGAAGTGGCGGCGGAAATCGGCTGGTGCTGCGACGATGCAAACAGCTTCATCGCTGCGATTAATGCCTTGGGCGGTCTCGAAATTCCGGCCTTCGATGCCCGCTTGCGGTTGCTCTTCGAGCAGCGCTACTCCTATGAAGCGGCCCGCAACCGCCTCGCGGCTATTCTTGCAAGGTGATCGGTAGGCAGTGAGCAAAGCTCATAGACAGACGCGCAATATCGATCTCAAGACGGTCGTCGGATTCGGTGAGGAGTGGGCCGCGTTCGACCAGCGCGCGCTCGATGCCGCGGAATGGGCCGAACTGTTCGACAATTATTTCTCGATTTTCCCGTTCGATCGGCTGCCGAAAGCAGCTGAAGGCTTCGATCTGGGCTGCGGGTCGGGGCGCTGGGCCTCCGGAGTGGCGCCGCGCGTCGGCTTGCTCCATTGCATCGACCCTTCCCAAAAAGCTCTGGACGTCGCCCGTGAGCGCCTGGCGGGAAGCAGTAATGTCCGGCTCCATCTCGCCGACGGTGATGAAATCCCGCTTGCCGATTGCAGTCAGGATTTCGGCTACTCGCTGGGCGTGCTCCACCACATTCCGGATTCGAAGGCCGCGATGCGGCGCTGCGTCGCCAAACTGAAGCCGGGCGCGCCGTTTCTCGTTTATCTCTATTATGCGCTCGATCATCGCTCCGGCTGGTATCGGGCGCTATGGCGCGTGAGCGATACCGTGCGTCGCGTGGTCAGCCGCCTGCCTTTCGCATTGCGCAAAGGTATCACCAGCAGCATCGCAGCGATTGTTTACTGGCCATTGGCGAGATTTTCGGCGGCGGCCGAGAAGGCCGGGGCGAACGTCGCGCGGGTTCCGCTAAGCTTCTATCGCGGCACCAGTTTCTACACGATGCGGACCGACGCTCTCGACCGCTTCGGCACCCGTCTCGAGCAGCGTTTCACTCGCGAGCAAATTCAGCACATGATGGAAGAGAGCGGCCTTCGCGACATTCGCTTCCGCGAGGGTGAGCCCTATTGGGTGGCGTGCGGTTCCAGAGGATGAAAATCTGCGTCGTTACGCCGCGCTACATGATTTCGGGCGTGGCGCTCGCGCAGCATCGTTTCGCACGGGCGCTTGGCGCCGCGGGGCACGACGTCGACTTCGTCATCGGCCGGGTCGATCCGGGGCTGACCGTCCCGAGTTCGCCCGGCGTCACGCTGATGACGCTGGACGTGCCGAAGGTCCGCAACATGGCCTTGCCCCTCTGGCGATACCTACGCCGCACCAAACCCCAAATCGTCTTCTCCGCCGAGGATCATCTCAACACGCTAGTCACGTTGACCGCTCTTGCGGCGCGCTCGCGGTCGAAGATCAGCGGCTCGTCGCGGGTAACGCCGTTCGATACCTATTCGAATCGCTGGCTCAGCAAACGCTGGGTGCTCAAACATCTGTCGCGGCTAAGTTTTCGCCGCGCCGACGTGCTGAGCTGCGTGTCGAAGGACATGGTCAGTCAGTATCGAACCGTGTTCGGTCCCACGGCCCCGCACGTGGCGATCTACAATATCGTCGACGACACCGCGTCACAATTCAGAATGAACGAGCCGGTCGACGAACCGTGGCTGGCAGACAAACGCAGCCCAGTCATCGTCGCAGCCGGCAGCCTCGCCCCATGGAAAGGATTCGTTGACCTGATTGAAGCGATGACGGTCATTCCTTCCGAGGTTCGGCTGATCATTCTGGGCGAAGGGCCGCTTCGGGGTAAGCTGGAGGAACAGGTCGAACGGCTCGGGCTCGGCGACCGCATCAAGCTGCCTGGATTCACGGACAATCCGCTGAAATACTTCTCGCGTGCCGATCTGTTCGTTCTCTCGTCGCATGTCGAAGGCCTCCCCAATGTCCTGGTCGAGGCGATGATGTGCGGCTGCACCCCCGTCGCCACCGACTGCCCAACGGGGCCGCGGGAAGTGCTGCGGGACGGTCGCTATGGTTACCTCGTGCCACCGCGGAATCCGGCGGCGCTCGCGGCAGGAATCCGGCGGGCGCTCGAAAACCCGTTAGAGCCAGATCTGCTCGCCGAAGCGGTGAGACCGTTTGAGGAGTCGGTGGTCATCGCGCGCCACTTCGACCTGCTCGGGCTCGTCGGCGATAGCTCGCGCGCAGCGATAAGCGCCGGCGATGACTGAGCACTCACAGGCGAAGATGCGCATCGTTCACCTTATCCCGCACGATGGTATCGGCGGAGTCGAGGGGGCCGCGCGAACGATGGCAATCGCGGAGGAACCGCCATACGATTTTCGACTCATGCTGATTGCCGGTCCTGCCCGTGGGGGATCGAGCGCTCGCATTATCGGCTCCCCATTCCGGCGACCTCTCAATCCTTTTGCCCAGTTTCGCGCGGTCCTTGCCTGCCTGCGCTCCCGCCCCGCCGTCCTGCTAGCGTCCTTGTGGAAGAGCGTTCCTGCGGCGCTGACAATTCGAATTATCCGGCCCCAGACCCGGCTTGTCTACTTCCTCAACGCCGATCGGTGCGTTCATATGCTGGATCGCCTGCTGTCCGGCGCCGCAATCCGCTTGGCGGACGAAGTGTGGAGCGACAGCGCCGCGACGCTCGATGCTCGCCTGATCGGATCAAGCAAGGCCCGCATCGTTTCCTTCGTCACCGAGCGCCTGTCGCCGCCGGACACCCGCGTAGTCGTTCCCCGGCCCAATTTCGTCGTCTGGTGCCGACAGGACCATCAGAAGGGACTCGACCGGGCAATCACATTCATCGGCCTGCTCGCCGCGCGCGACATTGATGCACATTTCGACATCTGGGGTCCGGAAGGCGGCGGGCACGCCAGCCTGCAACGGCAAGTGGCGGAACTCGCTCTTGAGCGGCGCGTGACGTTCCGAGGCTCTCTGGATCGGGCTCAGCTGTCGGCCATCGCGGCGGAGGCGAGCTTTTTCCTTCTTCCGAGCCGGTTCGAGGGAATGTCGATGGCCTGTGTCGAGGCGATGCAGCTCGGCCTGGTGCCCGTTGTCACCGACGTCGGGGAGATGGCGCGCTACATCGAACCGGGCGGTTCGGGAATCATCCTCGATCCGGCCGACTTGGAGAGCGGCAGTGCGAAGATCGCTGCTCTTCTCGCTCAGCCGGAACGGTTCGCCGAGATGCGGGACCGTGCGATACAACGGTGGAGCCATTCGCCTCTATACAGGGACGACGTTTATGCAGCCTGTTGCTCTCTCGCCTCCCGCCTCGATCGAGAAAGGGCGAGAGATGCGGGATGATGGTCTATCGGCGATCAACGTGGCATTCCTAGACTTCAGCCTCTGCGCCCAGGATTGCCTGCGCCCCCACGCCCCCACCCGACGCCCGCTTTGATCGGCGAGGAGGCCAGTCGTTGAACCGCCCGCCGGCCGCAGCAAGATGGCAGTTCGTGCGCAATTTGCGCCTGTTGCTCGCGACCGCAAGTCCAGGGCGACGCGTGCAGCTCGCCGCGACCCTGCTGCTAACCCTCGCCGGTGCGCTTGCCGAACTCGTCACCATCGGAGCCGTGCTGCCGCTGCTGGCGATTGCCGCGGTGCCCGACAAGGCGGCCCGGCTTCCGGTACTCGGCGGCTTGTTAGTCACCCTTGCAACCTTGCTCCACGTCACGCCGATCGTTGCGGCGGCACTCTTCCTCGTCGCTGCCGCGATCGTCGCTACGCTCGTCCGGCTAGCCATGTCATGGGTCAGCCAGAAATTCGTCTATGGCCTGCAGCAGGATCTGGTGATGCGCATCTATGGCCGCGCGTTGCGTCAGCCTTACGGCTGGTATGTTCGCCAGAACAGCAGCGTGCTCCTTTCCGGTCTCGACAAAATCTATCTGGTGACGGTGGGCGTCGTATCGCCGCTGCTGTTGGCATTGACGTCGGCCGTCATGGCCATGTGCGTGATCGCCTTCCTGATCCTGATCGATCCAGTCACCGCGCTGATTGCCGCCTCGATCATCGGGGCGATTTACCTCGCGATCAGCTTCTACTCACAGGGGACAATCCGCGTCGCCTCCGAACGGCTCGCGCGCGCACGCACGCTGCGCATCAAGGCGATGCAGGAAACGCTCGGCGGCATTCGCGACATCATCCTCGATCAATCGCAGCCGGTGTTCGAAGCCAAGCTGACGACGGTCGAGGATGAGCAGCGGCGGATGCTCGTCGTGGTCAACTTTCTTGCGCTGGCCCCACGGCTGATCGTCGAAGGCGGAGCGATCGTCCTGCTCGCGGCGATCGCGGCGTGGTTCAGCCTTCAGCCCGGCGGCGTGCTCGGCGCGGTTCCGGTCCTCGGCGCGCTTGCGCTGGGCGCGCAGCGGCTGCTGCCGATGATTCAGGCGATCTATCTCGGCTGGAACGGCTATTCCGTCCACACCGGCAGCCTCGCCGATGTCGTCGATCTCCTCAATGCGCCCGTCGAATCCGCACAAGAACTTGCACCGGGAGCAACGATCCAAGCGTTCATTGACTCGCTCGAGCTTCGGCAGGTCGGGTTCGATTATGGCGCAGGACGTCCGGCCTTGACCGATATCCACATGACCATCGCAAGAGGCGATCGTATCGGCCTCATCGGCAAGACCGGTAGCGGGAAGAGCACCCTGGTCGACGTCATCATGGGGCTGCTTCAACCCACCAGCGGGACGCTGCTGGTGGATGGCGAGCCGCTCGGGCCGTCGAATCTGGCCAACTGGAAAGCCCAGATCGCACACGTGCCCCAATCGATTTTCCTGATCGACGACACCATCGCTGCGAACATCGCCTTCGGCTGTCGCGAGGAGGAGATCGATGCCGCTCGCGTTGAGGATGCCGCGCACCAGGCTGGCCTGACCGATTTTCTCGCCTCCTTGCCGCAAGGGCTTGGGACTCACGCCGGCGAACGCGGCGTGCGCCTGTCCGGCGGTCAGCGCCAGCGCATCGGCATCGCGCGCGC
Organism: Sphingomonadales bacterium; assembly: GCA_020200315.1. GTDB lineage: Bacteria > Pseudomonadota > Alphaproteobacteria > Sphingomonadales > Sphingomonadaceae > Sphingomicrobium. The sequence goes on from JAIVIZ010000091.1 coordinate 5,622, forward strand.
CCTATACAAACGCGCAAGCCTGCTCGTGCTGGACGAGGCAACCAGCGCGCTGGACGACCAGACCGAGGCCGATGTCATGGACTCGGTCGATGCGCTCGACGAGCGACTGACCGTGATCCTGATCGCGCATCGGCTGTCGACGGTCGCGCGGTGCGGCCACATCTATCGCCTCGACGACGGGAGAATTGTCAAACGTGGGCGGTTCGACGAAGTCGTGGGGACGGGGCGCAGCCAGCCTTCGGAAGGCAAGCGGCCGTGACCAACGTCGCCGGGCGACAGCGCGAACCCTTCACCGTGTCGGTGGTCATCCCCTTGTACAACAAGGCGCCTTTCATCCGCGCCACGCTGCATTCGGTGCTCGGCCAGACTCATCCGGCCGAGGAAATTATCATCGTCGACGATGGCTCGACGGACAGCGGCCCCGAGGACATAAACGACTTATTGGGAGATCGGATTCGGCTCGTCCGCCAGGATAATGCCGGGCCGGGCCCAGCGCGCAATCGCGGCATTGCCGAAGCGAACTATCCGTGGGTCGCCTTCATCGACGCCGACGATTTGTGGCGGTCCAACCACCTCCAGACGGTGGCGGACCTCAACGCGGCATTCCCCGACGCCGATGCCCTCTCGACCTCGTTCGAGCGCGTCGACGCGCGCGACAGCTTGCGAGCGGCAGCGCAGACCGACACGGCCGGCGCGGGATCGCTCATCGACTATTTCGATCTCGATCCGACCGCGCGCATGATGTGGACCTCATGCGTGGCCGTCCGCCGGTTCGCCTGTCAGTCCGTAGGGAGCTTCGCGCCGTTCGTGCCGGGCGAGGACGCCGACTTGTGGGTTCGGCTCGCGCTTGATCATCCAATTGCCGCAAGCCAACGCACAACCGCAATTTATACCCAACGCACGGGCGGTATTATGGACGCGGTCGATCGCTGGAAAAATGTCGGCTTCCGCCTCCATCCAATCTTCGCCACGCTTGACCGAGCGCTCGGCGAGCCGCGCTACACCGACCAGCATGCTTCGATGCGCCGGTATCGAGCGCGCCTGCTCAAAACCAACATTCGCCAGGCGCTTTATCGCGGCGAAGCGGCCGCGGCTCGCGCCTACATCGCCGAACTCGACCGGAACGGGCGCACCTCACTGGGAGTGATGCGGCCGTTGTCCTTTCTGCCCGGCGCCCTTTTGCGAGGCATCATGCTGGCGCGTTCCAGGATTTTGCACAGCCGTCCACCGCAGTCTGAAGTCGCCTGATCCTTTCGATGCAGGCTCTGCCCAAAGTCGGCTTTCGGACCGATATCCAAGCCCTACGCGGCATCGCCGTGCTCGTGGTGGTGATCTACCATTCGGGATTGGGCATCCTCCAAGCGGGATATCTTGGCGTTGATCTGTTCTTCGTCATCTCGGGCTATCTGATAACGGGGATCATCGCGCGAAGCGTTGCAGGAGAAAACTTCAGCTTCGCCGAATTCTATACCCGCCGCGTTCGTCGGCTTTTGCCCGCGGCCTATACCGTCCTTCTCGCCACGACGTTCGCGAGCGCGCTGCTCCTCACCAGCAACCAATATCGGATTTATCTGGTGAATCTCTCTGCGGCCGTCTTCTTCTCGGCGAACATTTCGCTATGGTCGCAGATTGGCTATTTTGCTCCGAATTCCGCGTTCAATCCGCTTCTGCATCTGTGGTCGCTCGCCATCGAAGAGCAATATTACCTCTTTGTTCCACTGCTGTTGCTGATCCTTCCGCGGCGGGCCTGGCTGCCCTCCTTTGCTCTCGCCTCCGTCGTCAGCCTCGTCGGTTGCCTCTATCTGGCGACAGTCAAGCCGAGTGTTGCCTTTTTCTGGCTTCCGCCTCGCGCGTGGGAACTCGGCGTCGGGTCCATCGCTGCCATGATTGCCGCCCGGCCGCGGGCACGCTCGATGTCGAGTCATCTGTTGGTCGCCGCCGTGCCGACAATTCTGTTGGTTCCGATCTGCTCGATTCCAGGCCCGGCGCCCGGATTTGGAGCAGTGGCCATCTGTTTGTCCGCCGCAATCGTTATCCTCGCCCGTGATGTCCGCGCGGATCGCTCCACCTTGCTTCGGGCCGTGGCCCGTGTCGGCGACTTCTCCTACGCACTATATCTCATCCATTGGCCGATCTTCGCGCTCGCCCGCGCACCGCGGCTTTCCGACCGAATTCCACCCACGATTTCGATTGCCCTGATCTTTGTCTCGATCGGTTTGGCCTGGCTGTTGTACACGTTCGTCGAAGAGCCGTTCCGGCGATCTCGCCTTTCGGGCCGTCGACTCGTGCTCACGGCCGTCGCAGCATCGGCTTTGGTGCTTGCCGTCGCATGGTTGTTGAACGGATTGAAACCGAATGCCGACCCTCGCGGCGACTTCGCCCGACCCGTCGAAGGATTCGATTCCGGCCGATGTTTCGAGCAAGACCCTTCCACTTACTCGGGCCTCTGCAGCCAGTCCGACAAACCCGCCATTCTGCTGTGGGGAGACTCATTCGGTGCTCATCTCATGCCGGGACTTCTGGCGACAACCCAAAGACCGGTTGCGCAGGCAACCCGGGGGTATTGCACGCCCTTTTCGAACACCGCCGTGGTGGGAAAGCCAAACGAATTCGATTTTACCCGCCGATGCCTGTCATTCAACAAAAGCGTGATCGATTTCATCCGGCGAACGCCAAGTATAAAAGTCATCATTCTTTCAGGGCGTTATGACCACTACATGCCTGCTGACAACGCGTATGCAATCAAGCGGGTGGGCGAGACGATCGTCCGTGCACCGCTCGGACTCAATGCAATGCTTGTCGCGCAGCGGGAGACGGTCGCAACACTTCGCCACCTCGGCCGCCGGGTCGTCGTCGTCTCCCCACCCCCGCCGATCGATTTCGATGCGGGCCAATGCTGGTTGCGTAAGGCTGAACACCTTCCGATCGTCGGAGTGCACGCAGGCTGCCGTCTGGTGGTCGACAATCCAGCGCGCATTTCCAACCGTTACAATGAAATGCTGGCCGGCTTTGAGCGGGCCGCCGATGTTCCGGTGATACGGATGGACCCTGTGCTGTGCCGAGGCGGCTCCTGCCAGATCGACGCCCAGGGCAAGCCGCTGTTCCGCGATGAAGGGCATTTGACCGAGTTCGGCTCCCTCTTCGTCGGCCGGCGGCTGCAGCTAGGCCAACGGGCGTGGCTGCTCGCACGGTGATCGCTTGTCTGCGGTCGGCGCTCCGCCTCCAGGACGGAATGGAAGCGCCACTCCGTCCCTCACTACTCAGGTTGCGCCTTTTCCATTGCCGCGCCGTCGCGACTCTGCATTAACCGCGCATATGTGCGGGTTCGCGGGGATATTGGGGGACGGAAGCCGTTCGGAGCCGTTGCTCCGCGCGATGGCTGCTTCGCTCGATCACCGCGGACCGGACGATCAGGGCATCTGGTCCGATGCCGAAGCCGGCATCGGCCTGGCTTCGCGCCGGCTCGCGATCGTCGACCTGTCGCCCATGGGTCACCAGCCGATGGCCTCGGCCGACGGACGGTTCGTTATCTCCTACAACGGGGAGATCTACAACCATCGCGCGATCCGCGCCGAGCTGGACGGGGAACGGACAACCGCCTGGCGCGGCCATAGCGACACCGAGACGCTGGTCGAGGCCATTGCCGCGTGGGGCTTGCGCGGGGCGCTCGACCGCGCGGTCGGCATGTTCGCGCTCGCCCTGTGGGACCGCCGCGAACGCACGCTGATGCTCGCGCGCGACCGATTCGGCGAGAAGCCCCTCTATTACGGCTGGGTCGGTGGCGATTTCGTCTTCGGATCGGAGCTGAAGGCGCTGCGGCTCCATCCGCGTTTCGCCAACGAAATGGATCGGCGCGCGCTGCGGCTGCTGATGGCACGGGCCTACATCCCCGCTCCCTTCTCTGTCTACGAGCGTGTGTTCAAGCTGCTTCCGGGCTGCATCCTGACGGCCACGCCCGAAGCGATCGCATGCCCAACCCTGGAGCCTCCCATTGAAGGCAAGCGGGCCGGTGGACTGAGCCTCGACCGTTACTGGTCCTATCGCGACACCGTGAACGAGGGATTGAAGACGCCGTTCACGTCCGAGGGCGAAGCGCTGGAGGCGCTTGAAGCGGCGTTGACGCAAGCGGTCGGCGGCCAAAGCGTCGCGGATGTCTCGGTCGGCGCCTTTCTCTCCGGTGGAATCGATTCGTCGACCATCGTCGGTCTTTATCAGACGCATGCGCCGGGTCGGGTAAAGACCTTCACGATCGGTTTCGAAGAGGCCGGGTTCGACGAAACCATCTATGCTCGCCAGGTCGCGGCCCATTTCGGCACCGAGCATCACGAGCGCTACGTTAGCTTCGCCGATGCGCAGGCCGTCATTCCCCTGCTCCCGACGATCTACGACGAGCCCTTCGCCGACAGCAGCCAGATCCCGACCTACCTCGTCAGCAGACAGGCCCGCGAGCATGTTACCGTGGCCCTGTCCGGTGACGGCGGCGACGAACTGTTCGGCGGTTACCGTCGCTACTTCGCAACGGCGCGGCTGTGGGACATTCTCAATCGGCTGCCCCGCTCGGCGCGCAAGGCGGCCGGCGGAATGCTCGCCGCATTCCCGCCGTCGATGTGGAACGGGCTGGTCGCAATGCTCCCATCCGGTCGCCGTCCGCCGCATTTCGGCACGCGCGTGCAAAAGGCTTTTCGGACGGTCCGTGACGTCTCCAGCTTCGAACAGCTGATGACGACCTTTCTCGACGAATGGAACGACAAGGATGGGCCCATTCTGCCGCGCGCCGGCTTCCCGCCCGAGGCCTCGTTCGACCTCACGCTAAGTTCGGGTGCGCCGAACGCCACCCGCATGATGTACGGCGACGCGACGAGCTATCTGCCCGACGACATATTGTGCAAAGTCGACCGCGCGGCGATGGCGGTCAGTCTGGAAACGCGGGTCCCATTCCTCGACCATCGAGTGGCCGCGGCTGCAGCGCGGATTCCCATTTCGATGCAGATCGACGGCGGCACCGGCAAGCTGATGCTGCGCAAGCTGCTCGCGCGCCACGCTCCGCCGGCGATGTTCAACCGGCCCAAGGCGGGGTTCGCCGTTCCGGTCGGCGAATGGCTCAAGGGGCCGCTGCGGGGTTGGGCCGAAGATCTTCTCGATCCGGCTAAAATCCGCGCATTGGGCTATCTCGACGGCGACAAAGTCAGCCGCCGCTGGCACGAGCACCTGTCCGGCAGGACGGACTCGACGCAAGCGCTGTGGACCGTGTTGATGTGGCGGAGCTGGATGACGGCCCAGCAGGCCCTTTAACCGCAACTTTCCTACATCCACAGATACGAGGAATAGGGCACCCAATAACCGGCGTTATCGGCGAAGTTCAGCCACACGAACTCGATGGCGAACGCATAAAGCACCACCAGCAACCGGCTGAACGTGCCAGCAGCGAACACCCGCGGCACCTGCGACAGGACGGCGATCTGAAGCGGGAGGATATACAGCGCGATACGGTCAACCGCCGTGCTCGACGGAACAATCACCAGTGCCGCCGCCAGAAGGAAGGCCGCGATCGAAAAGTTCCTCCACAAAAGATCGCTTTGCTCGCTGAACCGGAACCTGGAGCGCCGCAGGAAAAACAGCGCCGCCGGGACGATGCTCATAAAAATGCGGATGGCGGCGCCTTGGGAGCTATATTTCGCCTGGACGTAGTTCTCCATCAGCTTGGTGATCGAGTCCTGGAGGAGGCTGTCGTAGAGCAGGACTGCGCTGCACAGCACCACCAGGATGTTGATCAACTTGTTGCGCCGTCCCGCCAGGGCAACGAGCAGCATCGCGACCACAGCCGACTTGTGAAACAGGGCTGCCCCGGCAACGTAGAGCGCGAAACGCGCGATCGAGGCGCCGCGCTGGACCGCCGCCAGCCCCATCATGATGATGCCGATCGCGACCGCCTGGCGCGTGTAGCCCATGCTGACCACGATCACGAGATACGGAACGGCGATGAGGAGGGCGAGCCATGGGCTATCCTGCACCTTCGCAAAGCGCACCAGCCCATAGGTGAAGATGGCCGCGCAAATCAGGTTCACGACCCACAGCGGCCATTCCATCGACCGAACGGTCCAGTTGAGCAGCTGGTATGCCGGGTCGCCTAATGGCAACATCTGGCCGAGGTCGCGCACCGCGGCCATGGTGAACATCCGCTCGTACGCGCCCCAGTCGCCGCCGACCTGATAGCGCAGCCCGATCGCAGCGAGCAGGAACAAGCCGCCGAGGCTGAAGAAGAACAGGCCGGCGCCTCTATCCACACCCCCGCGCCGGAGCAGGGCGCCGAGCGCGAAATAGGCAAACAACAACCAGTAAACGAGCAAGCGCGTGCACCATCGATAATTCGGAAGACGGACGAGGTTTCTGCATAGGTGTCCCGCCGTTGCCGCGTCCACCCTGTGAGCGCCACCGGCCCTTCGATCGAAGATTCTGAGTTTCGCCCTTGACCGCTCGCCTCCCGCAGGCAAGCTCGCAGGAGCCTGTTGATGCGGAAAGAAGCGGGATGAGCGGAACGATTTACCAACGGTCGAAACAGCTGATGGAAGCGGCCTTGGGCGACGAGCTCGTCGCCCTAGACCCGGAGGGGGGTCACTGCTTCGCGTTCAATGCACCGGCGAGCGCGGTATGGCGTCTGCTCGAAATCCCGCGATCGCGAGAGTCGCTTCGGGACGCATTGCTCGAGCAATTCGAGGTCGAGCCCAACGAATGCGCCAGCGATGTCGCTACGCTGCTTGAGGATCTGATGGTGAAAGGCTTGATCAAAGCCGTCTCTTAAGCTTGTTCGCAATGGAGCGGATCGCTAAGATCGGCTCTTGACGGGATTCAAGGCGATCGGTCGTTCGCGAGAGCCGGCTTATTGGAGATTTCTCATGCAGAAGAAGCCGTGGAAGAAACCCGAGGTGAAATCGATCGCGGCCGGCTCCGCGGAAGCAAAAAATAATAATCGCGCCGACGGCACCAACCCCAACAAGTCGTAACGACCCAGCGTCTCATACGCGGCTTGCAGTCTGCACATGATCGCGATTTGCGGTCTCATCGATTTCGCACGGAATGAAAGCCCCGTGGCGGCCTGCCGTGCGATGCTTGCCGCACAGCGCGCCTACGGATCGGATCAACCCTGCGTTCGCTCCGTTCCGGGAGCCGCGTTGGGTGTTTCCGCATCCGGAACCAAACCCATTCGAGACGATGATGCCGAACGTGCACCCAGCAACGGCTATATCTTCTCAGCCGACATGCGGATCGATAACCGTGACGAACTATTGGCAGCGCTCGGTGGCGCTGGTCCTACGAGCAACCTGACTGACAACGACATCCTCAATCGCGCGCTCGGCCTTTGGGGAGAAAACACATTTGGGCGGTTGATCGGCGATTTCGCGATCGCGGGTTATTCACCGAGTCAACAACGATTGACTCTGGCGCGGGACACCACCGGCCAGCGGCCGCTATTCTATGCACGCCGGGATGACCGCGTAGCCTTTTCCTCAATGCCGGCCGGATTGTTGGCGCTTCCCGATATATGGCGCGGCTTCGACCGCCGAGCGCTCGCCCGGATCCTCATGGATCAACCCGTAGACGGCGGCGCTACCGCCTTCGCGGACATTCGCGTGGTGCCGCCCGGCCATAAGGTCACGCTGACTGCTCAAAGCGAAACGATTGCGTCGCTGTGGGAGCCAGATTTCAGTCCGCTCGAGTTCCGCCGTCGGCAGGATTATGTCGACCTCTACCGTGAGACTCTCGACCGATCGGTCGGCTCACGGCTTCGAGGCGTGCGCGGGCGCGTGGCCACCCACTTAAGCTCGGGTTTCGACAGCAGCGCGGTCGCTTCGACGGCCGCCCGGCTTCGCTCAAGCGACGAGCCGATCATCGCACTCACCGCCGCGCCGCCCGCCGGGTTCGTGGACGCCGCGCCCCCTCGGAACAGGATCGCCGATGAAAGCCCCCTCGCGGCGATCACCGCCCGGCGCCACCACATGGAGCATGTAGTCGTTCGGACAGCCCGACCCCTGATCGATTGTCTGCGCGTCCAGGTCCGTATCCACCAAAATCCGGTTCGCAATCACATCAACGTCGGCTGGTTGTCCGCCTGTCAGGTCGTTGCACGGCAGCGCGGCGCAACCATCCTGCTCGACGCCGACCTTGGCAACCTGACGTTGAACGCCGGCGGCCTCAGCGTTCTCGCGGACATTCGACAACGATCCGGCCTCGCACACTGGTGGCGCGAGATGCGACAGACCAAGCGGAACCAAGACGTTCGCTGGCACGGTCTGTTGTTCAACTCATTCCCCCCGCCTGCTCCAGTGCAACGACGCCTACTCGCCCTTTTTCAGGACGTTCAGCCGCCGGAAAAGCTGACCTATCTTCGGCGAGAGCTATTTCCCAAAGCGGCGCCTCGTGCGCGAGTCCCTGCGCCAAGTTGCGGATACATCGATTCTTTTATGGACCGCTGGCTGACCCTTCGCTCGCGCGACTATGGCACGGTTCGCAAGGGGGTGCTCGCGGAAACCGGCCTCGACACCAGCGATCCGATGGCCGACCGCCGCATGATCGAACTCAGCATGCGTCTGCCCTATGATCAACTCCTCCGCGACGGCATCTCGCGGCCCTTGGCCAAGGAAGCATTGAGCGACCGGTTGCCGCCGGAGATTCTTCATTCGCCGGTGCGCGGTTACCAGTCGGCCGACTGGCTCGATCAGCTGGACCGCGATGCGATCGGTGCAGCCATCGAGGAAATCTCGGCGAATGCGACGGTCCGCGGCCTGATCGACACGGCCAGGCTGAAGCGTTCCCTCGACAACTGGCCACGACCGGGCGAGAATTCACTGTCGGCTTATGATCAATACGCTTCGCACATGCTCAAAACGTTGGCGGTGGGCATGTTCATCGTCGAGTTCGATCGGCCGCCGGAGCCGAACTAAGGCCTGCCAGCAAGGCTTCGTTTTCGCTGTCCATTTCCCCGAGGTTCCAGCGCCGTTTCGCCCGGTACACAGGAACCGTTTGCAGGACGCGCAGGCAGGTGCGCCAATGCGATTCCTGCGCGCCGACGATCTGCGCATAGGCGCCGCGATAGGTGTGAGCGAAAAGGGCCTCCGCAGCGTCAATGCCCGCCATGCTCTCGATTTGCGACACCTCTCCTCGTTCGAGCAGGTAGATCGCGCGCAGGCGAATTGGCGTTCGAACGATCAGCTTCTGCTCTGCGGCGACGTCGAACTTTTCGTAGTCTTCGTCGCCGGAATAGCTGCGCGGGTGATGGCCGCTCTCCCGTCCGGACCGCTCGAGCGCTTCCCGCCACAAGCGAAAGCGCGGCATCCCCGGCATCGCCAGCGCGCGGCCGTCATCGCTGAAGCCAATCACGCAGATGTCGTCGGCAATAATCCGTGCGCCGCGATCATGACACCAAGCAGCGAGGGTCGATTTGCCCGCTCCGGACTCGCCAGCAAACGCAACCGCTTCGCCCTCGATCTCGATCGCGTTGGCGTGCAGCGGCAGCAGCCCGCGCTGGTGGAGCAGCATGCCCATCGCCGATCCGAGCAGGAACAGGCGGACGTTTGCCTCGGGAGCTCCGGGTTGCGGACGAACCGTGATGCGATTGCCCGCCTCGATGGTGTAGTCGGCGACCCCGTCGATGACGAGTTGGGCTCCATCGGGCATGGCGTGAACGCCGGCGGTCAGCGGTTCGGCCAATGGCCGTTCCACGCTGAGGATAACGTCCGGCACGTCATCCGTATCTGTTCGGGTGAGTTCGGGCAGTTCGAGTTCACTGCGCAGCAGCAATCCAAACAGCCGATAATTGAACGGCCCAATCATTACCGACCCATCGCTTCCTCCGGGTAAGTCGCCACGGTACGGAAGCCCCGAGCGGCATCCGCGCCGATCAACCCTTCCCCGTCCGCCGTCAGCCAGGCATGGGCGGCAAGCTCGCCGTCCGCCTTTTTGCCCACGCCGTAATGGAGCAGCGCGTCCACGCCGCGGCGACGAAGCATCCATTGCGCGGCGAGGCTCTGCTGAAGGCACACCGCGCGCCACGGCACGACTTCCCCTGCACGCTCCACGCTCCAGCAGATGCGGCGCAGTTCCGCGCTGCCGATCTGCCTCGCGGTGCTTCCCCTGCGGGCAGCGGAGCGAATGGCATGCCGGAAAGGCAGAAAGCGCACGACCGCAGCGGCCGCGGCAAGCGCCGCCACGGCTTCCACCAGCAACCGCTGATTGGGCAAGCTCAGCCGGAGTAGGCGATGGAGTTGAACGGCACGAACCACGCCCACAGATTGCCAGCGAATCTCGCTGCTGCGCAATACATTTGCGGGCACGGTCGCTAGAGCTTCACCGATGAGGGAGCAGATGGCGAACGCGACTGGAAAGGCGGCCATCGCCCGAGCGTTTGTGCTGCTCACCGAATGCTGTCGCCAAGGCCTCGCTGGAGGCGATTCGGATCGATTGAAAAGCCTTGCGGCCGGGGCGGACTGGGATCTGCTTCTGGCTTTGGCTCGCCGGCACCGGGTTGAAGGATTGGCTGCGCACAGCCTTCGGCCACTGACCGAAATGATTCCGTCGCATGTTGCCGACTCGCTCGATGAAGCCGCCGTGCGCATCGCACGCGACGGGCTGGTGACTATGCAGGAGTCGCGGTGTCTTTTCGAAGCATTCGAGCGGGCGGCGGTGCCACTGCTGTTCGTCAAAGGCGTGACCCTGGCGCGGCTCGCCTACGGCAATCCGTTCCTCAAAATGGGGTGGGATATCGACCTCCTCGTCGCCCCTCCCAACGTCAGCCGCGCCGCGTTCGTTCTGAAGGAGATCGGCTATCGGCTGGTCATCCCATCGGCCGCCGATCCGAACGCCGCAGTCGCGTGGCACCGCTCGAACAAGGAATCCGTCTGGCAGAGCGGCGATCGCCGGCATCATGTCGAGTTGCATAGCCGTTTGGCGGACAACAAGCGGGTGATCCCGACCATCACCGTCGAAGCACCGCAGCAGATGGTCGAGGTCGCTCCGGGCGTGCGCCTGCCAACCCTCGCTCGCGAGGAGCTGTTCGCCTATCTGACGGTGCACGGCAGCGCCAGCAACTGGTTCCGGCTGAAGTGGGCGGCCGATTTGGCGGGGCTCGTCAACGGTTGCGACGGTGACGAGCTGACGGCTCTGGTCCAGCGCGCGCAGGCGCTCGGCGCCGGGCGTTCGACGGCGCAGGCGATGCTCCTGTGCGCCGCGCTGTTCGGCGAGCCGTTCCGAGCGGTCGCGCGCCGCCTCGGGCTTGCGCGCGGACCCGTCAATCGCTGGCTCGCGGCCTCGGCCCGGGCCGAGTTGTGCGGTTCGCATGCGCTGCAGGAGCCTACCGAGCGGCGGCTAGGCACGGCGCGGATTCACCTGACGCATCTCGCGCTCGGGTTCGGTTGGACCTATCCTTTAGCTGAGCTCACGCGGAAGATCGCCGAGCAAGCCGACCGGCGACGCTTCCGTTAAGGTCAGCCGATTTCGAGATGACGCGTCCTCCAAAGATCCTGAGGGCCGCGTGCTCTTTTCCGAGAAATCACAATCAGCGCGAGAGACACGGCGAAGCTGCTGCTGATCGCGCTATTGCGCAGCGGAAAATCGACGAGACTGTGGAGCAGCACTGCGCCTGATGCAATCGCACCGGCTCGGGCGTAGAGATCAGATGTTGGAGAGCGAAGCATCGCCCCAACCGCACTCACCCACCAGGCTAGGAACAGCAGGATCAAGGCCGCGCCCGGAAGCCCGGTCTCGACGAGCAGCTCGATATAGTCATCATGCGCGTGATTGACGTAAACCGTCGGGTCCACCGAGTGTGGGTCCTCCTTGATACGATAGACGCGCTGGAACGTCCCGATCCCCGATCCTACCGGCGCATATTCGCGCGCGGCGGCAAGGCTGGTGGCGAGGAACTCACGGCGGGTCGCGATCGAAGTGACCGCGTCGCCCTGAAACAGCGCTCGGTTGAGCGGACTGGCGAGAACGACGATGAATAGGGCAAGACCCAACGCCACCGCGCCAGCGACTGCTTTGGTTGCCCAGGCTGGCGGCTGCACCAGCATCAACACACTGGCGACCCCGACCGGTAATAGCAGCCCAAGTCCAGCCAATGAACGATTGAGCAGGATGCCGATCACCACCACCGTCATTCCTGCTCCGCAGAGCAGAAGACGCGCGTGACGCTTGTGTCTCGCGCGCTCCTCACTTCCCGAACCCCGCAGCGCCGCCAGAAACGGCAGCGTGATCAGCAATAGGGTCGCCATGTGATTGGGATTGGCGAAGAACCCGCTCGGCGTGCCCCCGTTGACCTCCGACTGCAGGTAGAATTGCGCCTGGGTAGCTTCGGGACTGCTGACCTGCAGCACGCCCAGCGCCAGGCCGAGCGTGGCGCCGATCAGCAGAGCGATGGCAATCCCCGAACGCGTGTAGGCGCGCAGGACGAAGATGCCAGCGAGCATGGCCAGCGGCGGGAGCAGCAGCAGTGCCGCGGCAATCGTGTCGTATGGGGCGAGAGACAGAGTCTGCCATCCCGGCGCAAGCCCGAGAATGGCGAGCCCCTCCCGAACCATGCCACGGCCGGGTAACGCGCTCCACAGCCCGAACGGCACGGGAATCAGGTGCAGCAGCACGAGCAGGACCATCGCAGCCGCCAGCCAGAACAATCTTCGAGCGGAGTCGGGCAGCGGCTCACGCAGGCCAACGATCGCCGCCCACGCCATGATGCCGATCGCGGCGAGCTGGAGCAGCGCGTTGAACCACATACTTTGCGTGCTTCCGCCGAGCAGCAGGCAGGCGAGCAGATAAGCCGGCACAAGGAGCTTGCGGCCGGTCACTGCGCTCGCCTCAGTTCCAGATTTGTCATCGTCGCGTCGAGGGTCACGGACGGGTCGGCCGGGGCTCCGATCAGGTCGAGACGCTGGGCGGGGCAATCCGCAAGAACGGCGAACACCGCGTGCGCGCTCGCGCTCGGCCGCCAGTCACCGAGGCCGACCGACACGAAGGGCTGGCTCGCCTTGTCGCACGTCAGTTGCCACTGGAGGCTGGCCAGGTCACCGGCGGCGGACCTCGCGTCGTAGGACAGGACATAATTGCCAGGCGGAAGCAGCAGGAGCTGGCTGGCCGCGACCAGCCGGTCCCGCCCGTAATAGACGATGTGCAGCCCGCCGCCGGCTGGCTCCGCCACTCCGGACACGCCGCCGGCCAGCGTCCAGCCGAACGGCGGCTGGTCGGCCAGCGTGAAGCTGGGGTCGATCAGCAAGCCGCGCGGCGGCGGCTTGCCGAGGCCGCCGTGTCGCCACAACTCGAACGCCCGGTGGTACTGCCCCTCCGCGACCAGCTGCCCGACCAGCGACGGGACCCACGGGCCGCGCCCATCAGGCGCGAGGCTGGCAATCAGGCCGGCATTGCCGGCGTCGGTCGCCAGCGCCTGAAGCAGGTCGTCGCGAAGCTGGGGATTGTCGGCGACCAGCAGGCGGATCGCGTTAACGCCCCCGGCCACCTTCAGCGACGCGGCTATACGCGGCGCCAGCTGTGTCGAACTGCCCGGAACCAGCTTGATCAGCCGCGCGAGCTCGGTCAGCGCCAATGCCGCCTGTCTGGTTCGGCCATAATGATCGGCGAGGAAGAAGTGCGCGGCGACCGAGCGCGGGTCGCGATTGCGGGCGGCAAGGAACGCCAGCCCCGCACCCGCTTCATCGCCGGCGCCCTGCAGGGCCACGCCGCGTACCAGGAACGGCTCGGGTGCAAGCGGCGCCCGCCGCGCCGCATCGATCACCGGCGCGGTCAACGCGGCGTCGATCGGCCGGTGCGCTTTCGCCGCTTCACCGATCGCCATCATCCGCTCAGCGAAAACCGCCTCGGGATGACCGGGCCAAACCGACGCCGCGCGCTCCGGATGCGCAGCGAGGCTGGACATCACGATCGCTTCCCGCAGGACGAGCCCGGCCAGTAGCACCGCTGCTGGCACAACGACCATCGCGCGCCGGTACGACACTCTCCGCTTCTGGGTCAGGCGTCGGTCTCGGCGATGCTCGGGAACATCATGATCTCCCGATCGGATTGCTGCTCGAGCGATTCCCGATAGCGGTATCCGTAATAGCCATAGACGCCGAGTTCACCCGTGACCTTGGTCAACACGGCACCGAGCACGTGGGCGCCAGTGCTGCGAAGGACGCCGAGCGATTCGATCGCGCTCTTGGTCCGCGTCCGACCGCTTTCCACGACGAACAGCACATTGTTGACGATCGACGACAGCAGCAGCGCGTCGGCCAGGCCGATCACCGGAGGACCGTCGACGACGAGCATGTCGAACTGCGTTTCCAGCTGCTGAAGCATCGCCTGGAGTCGGCCGGACGACAGCAGGTCCGCTGGGTTCGGCGGGATCGGTCCGGCGGGAAGCAGGAACAGGCCGTCGAACTGGGTCGGCTGAACGTGCGTCATCGGATCGGCAGCCTCGCCGGTAAGC
>JAIVIZ010000076.1 GCA_020200315.1 Sphingomonadales bacterium
AACCTGTATCGTTCCCTTGTCCTCGCGTTGACCGCGTCGAGCATTGTCGCCAGCCCGGCGGTGGCTTTGCCGCGCCTCGGCGTCGGCGCGGCCTTGGCCGTTCCGCGCAGCCCCTGGGGGACCACGCAATTAGCGCTTAATGAACGGCCGCGGGACCAGGACCGCGCCTTCCGCGCGACTCGCGAAGGTCGATCGATGCCATTGCCGATGATCGAGCGTCGCGTGCTGCCGTTCATGGGAGAGGCCGATTATCTGGGACCTGAACTGAAGGGCGACAATTATCGGCTGAAGTTCATGCAAGACGGCCGCGTGATCTGGATCGACGTCGATTCGGCGACTGGCAGAATTGTCCGCCGCTCGGGCAAATAAGCCCGTCGCCTCGCCAGCGGCGATTGACCTCTGGTTACCCGCCTCCAGCTTCGTTATGCATCCGCAACTCTTCGCCCCGGCGCGGGTTGATGCCGAAAGGAATAGACGGAGCCCGATTGCATGCGCGTTTTGATCGTCGAGGACGAACCCAATTTAGGCCGCCAGCTTCGCTCGACCCTGGAGGGCGCGGGCTATGCCGTCGACCTCGCCACCGACGGCGAAGATGGCCACTACTTGGGAAGCACCGAAAATTATGACGCGGTGGTGCTCGACCTTGGCTTGCCCGAAGTCGATGGGCTGACTGTGCTCGACCGCTGGCGCAAGGACGAAAAGACGATGCCGGTGCTGGTGCTGACCGCGCGCGACAGCTGGTCGGACAAGGTCGCCGGGCTCGATGCGGGGGCCGACGACTATCTCGCCAAACCGTTCCAGACCGAGGAGTTGATCGCCCGGCTTCGCGCCTTGATCCGCCGTGCATCGGGCAATGCCTCGTCGGAGCTGATTGCGGGCGACATCCGACTCGACGCGCGGTCGGGCAAGGTGACCAAGGCGGGCGAGCCCGTCAAACTGACCGCGCAGGAATATAAATTGCTGTCCTACCTCATGCACCACAAGGGCAAGGTGGTCAGCCGCACCGAGTTGATCGAGCATATCTACGACCAGGATTTCGACCGCGATTCGAACACCATCGAAGTGTTCGTCACGCGCATCCGCAAGAAGCTTGGCGCCGACGTCATCACCACCATTCGCGGGCTTGGCTACAGCCTTGAGGATGTGACGGCTTGAACCGAGCCGCCGGCGAGGTGGCGGTGGTCGAGGTCAAGGCACGCGGCGGTGGGTCGCTGACGCGCCGGATGATCGGCATTTCGGCGATCTGGATCGGCGTCCTGCTGCTGCTCGGCGGTTTCGCTCTCGATCGCGTGCTGAGCCGCTCGATCGTCGACAATTTCGACGCCCAGCTTGAATATGTGCTCAACGCGATGATCGCCTCGTCCGAAATCGGGCCGGGCGGTGAGGTCCGCTTCACGCGGCCGCCCGCCGACCAGCGATTCCTTGAAACCTATTCGGGGGCCTACTTCCAGATCAGCGGCAAGGGCGCGGAGATTTTCCCGTCGCGATCGCTGTGGGAC
>JAIVIZ010000143.1 GCA_020200315.1 Sphingomonadales bacterium
GACCGCGCCCTTCGGGATCAGGCGATCGAACAGCAGCTTGGGATTCACGCCCGCGACCACGGTCGGTGCTCGCCATGCCTTGCCGGCGGAGATGACCCCCGCCGCGCGGCCCTTCTCGACGATCACTTCATCGACCGGCGAGTTGACGAGGATATCGACCCCGGCCTCACGCGCGGCCCGCGCCATCGCCTGGGTGATCGCGCCCATCCCGCCGATGGCGTGGCCCCAGGCGCCCGGGACGCCGGCAGCTTCGCCGAAGAGGTGGTGGAGGAGGACGTAGGCCGTTCCGGCCGAGTAGGGCGAGGCGAAGTTACCAACGACGCCGTCGAAGCCGAACAGCGCCTTCGCCAGATCGCCCTTGAAATGACGATCGAGGATGTCGCCTTCGCTCTTGGTCGCATAATCGTGGAGGATGCGGATTTCGTCGCTTTTGAGGCCGACCAGGTCGCGGCCGAGCGACAGCAGCGATGGCAATCTGGCGATGCCCGCTCCCGCCTGCGGCGGCGCCTTGAGCAGCCATTTCTGGATCAACGGCACGACCGTCTCCAGCTCTTCGACGTATCGGTCGTAGGCTGGACCGTCCTCGGGATGGTGGCGGGCAAGCTCTGCGCGGGTCAGGCCGCCGCGGCCGCCGAGCAGATACTGGCCGCGCTCGCCGGGCAAAAAGTTGTCGATCTTGCGCAGCACGACCTTGAGACCGTGGCGCTCCAGCTCAAGGTCGCGAATCACCTTGGGGTTGAGCAGGCTCACGGTGTAGCTCGCCGCCGAATTGCGAAAGCCGGGCACGAACTCGTCGGTAACCGCGGCGCCACCGACGACCGCCGCGGCTTCGAGCACGGCGACCTTGAGGCCCTTCTTCGCCAGATAGGTGGCGCAGGTCAGCCCGTTGTGCCCCGCTCCGATGATGACAACATCATGGCTCATCGCATCAGCACCAGCTCCTCGGCCATGGTCGGGTGAAGCGCGACCGTTGCGTCGAAGTCCGCCTTCTTCAGCCCCGCCTTGACCGCGATCGCGGCGGCCTGGAGGATTTCCGGAGCGTCGGGGCCGATCATGTGGATGCCGACCACCCGGTCGGTCGCTTCGTCGACGACGAGCTTGTAGAGCGAGCGTTCGTTGCGCCCGGCCAGCACATTCTTCATCGCGCGGAAGTCCGATGTATAGGTCTTGATCGTGCCGAAGCGATTGCGTGCGTCGCTTTCTGTGAGGCCGACGCTCGCGATCGGCGGATGGCTGAACACGGCATGGGGGACGCAGCCATAGTCGATCTCGGCTGCGCCATTGCCGAACTGCGCATCGGCAAAGGCGTGGCCTTCTCGGATCGCTACCGGGGTCAACTGAATGCGGTCGGTGACATCGCCGATGGCGAAGATCGACGGCACGCTCGTGCGATTGGCCTTATCCACCTTGATTTCCCCGCGCTCGCCGACGTCGACGCCAGCCTGTTCGAGACCAAGATTGTCGATGTTCGGCTTGCGCCCTACGGCAAACAGCACGGCGTCCCCGGCAAGGTCGTCGCAGCCCTGCATGGTCATGTGCAGCGTTCCGTCTTCCGTTTCCTCGATGCTGCGGAAGCTAGCGTTGAACTTGAAGTCGATTCCCTTGGCGATCGAGATTTGCAGTAGCCGGTCGCGCATCGCCTGATCGTAGCCACGCAGGATGGTGTCGGAGCGGTTGACCAGCGTGACGTGACTTCCGAACTGATGGAAAATGCCGGCGAACTCGTTGGCGATATAGCCGCCGCCGACGATCACGATCCGCTTCGGCAGCGTTTCGAGGAGGAACACTTCGTTCGAGGTGATGGCGTGCTCGATGCCCTCGACCTCCGGCAGGAACGGCCTCGCGCCGGTCGCGATCAGAATCTTGCCTGCGCTGACGGTTCGCCCCGAGGCGAGGCGAACCAGATTGGGTCCGGCGATGGTCGCCCGCTCCAGGATCGTCTCGACCTTGTTGTTGGCCAGCGTCTGCCCGTAGAGCCCCTCCAGCCGCGTCACCTCCGCCAGCACATTGTCGCGCAACACATTCCAGTCGAATCGCTTGACCGGCACGTCCCAGCCGAACATGGCCGCGTCGTTCAAATCCTCGGCGAAATGCGCGCCATAAACGAGCAGTTTCTTCGGCACGCAGCCGCGGATGACGCAGGTCCCGCCGACGCGAAACTCCTCGGCCACCGCCACCCGCGCCCCGTGCCCAGCCGCAATCCGCGACGCCCGCACGCCTCCCGATCCAGCGCCGATAACGAACAGGTCGTAGTCATAGCCGCTCACAGGCCCGCCCTTTCGATCAGCGCGCGTGTCGAGGAATCGAATTTTGCCCGCTCCGCCGGATCGTCGATCGCCCGCGCCATTTGCTTGCCGAGCTCGACCCCGAACTGATCGAATGGGTTGATTCCCAACAGCACCGCATTGGCAAAGGTGCGATGCTCGTAAAAAGCCAGCAGCGCCCCCAGCGTGCGCGGATCGAGTCGGTCGAGCAGGATTGTCGAGGACGGCCGGTTGCCAGCATAGGCGCGCGCAGGATCGTCGCTGACCTTACCGGTCATCAGCGCCGCGCCCTGGGCAAAGGCATTGAGCAGGAGTTGGCGGTGATGCGTGTCGTCAAGCCCGTCCTCCTGCTCGATGCAGGCGACGAACTCGACGGGAACGACGACCTTTCCCTGGTGCAGCAACTGGAACACCGCATGCTGCGCATCCGTCCCCACGCCCCCCCACGTGACGGGCGCGGACATCCGGTCGAGCGGCTGGCCGTCGGCGGTGACCGACTTGCCGTTGGACTCCATCTCGAGCTGCTGAAGATAGGACGGCAGCAGCCGTAGCCGCTCATCGTAGGCGAAGATCGCGCGTGTCTGGGCGCGGAGCAGCTGCGTCCCGACGAGATCGGCGAAGGCGGCCATTAGCGGTGCGTTGGCGCGTGGCTCGGCGAAGCGGAAATGGCGGTCGATCTCCGCCGCGCCTTCGAGCAACTCCTCGAATGCCGGCCAGCCAAGCGCCAGTGCCGCCGAAAAGCCGACCGTCGACCACAAGGAGTAGCGGCCGCCGACACCCTCACCGAAAGGAAGGATGCGGGTCTGGTCGACGCCGAACTCGATGGCGGTCTCGGGGGCGGCGGTAATCGCGATCACGCGGCCGAACGGGTCCTCGACGCCAGCGTCGCCAAGCCAGCTAAGCGCGGCGGACAGGTTGGTCAGCGTCTCGGTCGTCGTGAAGGTCTTCGAGACGGCGGCAATCAGCGTCGTCTCGGCATCGAGCCCCACGACCGCATCCTCGAACGCCTGCCCGTCGATATTGGACAGGACGCGCACGTCGTACCGGGCGGCGTCACGCCCCAGCGCGTCGATGACCAGGTCGGGACCGAGCGCCGAGCCGCCGATCCCGATGTGGAGCACGCCGGTGACGTCGCCGAACGCGCCGGCCTCGATCGCGTCGACCAGCGAGCGCATCCGGTCATGGCCCGCGCCGGCGACAGCAGTGGCCTCGGCATCGCCCGATCCGCGCTCGGCGACGTGCGTCGCGGGCCGGCCTTCGCTTGGGTTTACGACCCCGCCCGTGAACAGCGCCTCACGTGCCGCGTCGAATCCCCGCGCCTCGGCAAGCGCGACGAACCTCTCCAGCAGCGCCTCGTCGAGGTGGGTCTTCGACCAGTCGAAATAGAGGCCGCCGAGAGTCAGCGAGAGACGCGGCACCCGCTCCGGATCCTCCGCGAACAGACGATCGAGGCGCTTCAACTCATGGCCCGCGATCGGGTCCCAGCCGGGTTCGGTCATGCCCGGCGCTCTAGGCTGCGACGCGTCCGAATGCCAACCCTGCTTGACCTCGCGCCGCGCGCCGGCAAGGTGCGCGGCAATGACCGCTCCCGCCTCCACAGTCGCCGACCGGGAACGCGGATCGACGCTCGGCTTTTTCGTCCGGCTGGCGCTGCTCGCCTGGGTGCTGCGCTGCCTGATCATCGAGCCCTTCTTCATCCCGTCGGGCTCGATGCTGCCGACGATGGCGATCGGCGATTATCTGTTCGTCGCCAAATGGCCCTACGGCTATTCGCGCTACAGTTTCCTGTGGCAGTTCCCGCCGATTCGCGGCCGCCTGTTCGGGCGCGTGCCGACGCGCGGCGATGTCATCGTGTTCAAACCACCGACGAGCGAAAGCGGCAGCTGGGTCAAGCGAGTCATCGGCGTGCCCAGCGATAGGGTTGAAGTGCGCGACGGGGTGCTTATTCTTAACGGCAAGCCTGTGCCGAAGGTCTCCATCGGCGATTACGCCACCCCGATCACGCCCAACAGTCCCTGCCGGATGGTCGGCGGACTCGCGCCGCGTCTGGGAGCGGCGGCGGGCGGTGGTCAGGCATGTCTTTACCCCGCCTTCCACGAAACGCTGCCGAACGGCCGCAGCTATACCACTCTCGATCAAATCGACTCGCCTTTGGCAGATCATTTCGGGCCGGTCACCGTGCCGGCCGGAACGGTTTTCGTGATGGGCGACAACCGCGACGACAGCGAAGACAGCCGCTTCTCGCCGGCCGAAGGCGGGGTCGGGTTCCTCCCGGTCGATCGGATCGTGGGGCGCGCAAGCATCGCCTTCTGGTCGACCGATGGGAGCGCATCCTATGTGAAGCCGTGGACCTGGTTCACGGCGATGCGCGCGTCCCGGCTCGGCACGACCTATTGATGGACGGCCTCGGCGCGTTTCTCGAACAGCTCTTCGGTGAGCCGCCCGGCGATCCGGACCTCTTCCAGCGTGCCATGACTCACGGCAGCGCGTCGGGCGAGACCTATGAGCGGCTGGAGTTCCTCGGCGACCGGGTGCTCGGCGTGGCGATTGCGCACTGGCTCTACGAGCGCTTCCCCGGCGAGCCGGAAGGCAAGCTCTCGCGCCGCTACAATGTGCTCATCTCGACCGGGGACCCGCCGCTGCGGATGCCTTCGTTCGCCGCCATTGGACGCCCTATCTCGACGGCCAGCGCGGTGCGCCGGTTCATCCCAAGTCCGGACTTCAGGAAGTCGCAGCGGCGAAAAACCTCGGCACGCCGGTCTATGAGATGATGGCCCGCAGCGGTCCCCATCATTCGCCCACTTTCCGCGTCAAGGTCAGCCTCGTGCGCGGCGGCGAGGCCGAGGCCGAAGGATTGAGCAAGCAGGAGGCGGAAACGGCTGCGGCGGCGGCATTGCTCCTGAGCCTCTCCCCTTCAGGGGAGAGGAAGAGCCGCGCAGCGGCGAAGGAGAGGGGGAGTGCGGATGACTGACAGGTCCGCCGAGACGGGGAAACGCCCCCTCTCCCCGGCCCTCTCCCCTCAAGGGGAGAGGGAGACGAAGTCCCGCTGCGGTCTCATCGCCGTGCTTGGCGCCCCGAATGCGGGCAAGTCGACGCTGGTCAACGCGCTGGTCGGCGAGAAGGTCGCGATCGTCAGCCCCAAGGCGCAGACCACCCGCGCCCGGCTGATGGGCATCGCGATCGAGGGCGAGGCGCAGCTGCTGCTGGTCGATACGCCCGGCATCTTCGCTCCGCGTCGCCGCCTCGACCGGGCGATGGTCGCCGCCGCCTGGGAGGGCGCCGAGTCCGCCGACCGCTTGCTGCTGGTGGTCGATGCCGCCGCCAAGGTTGGCGCGCGGGTCGAGGACGCGCTCTCCGGCGTCGAGGGCCGGCCGGAGCCGCTGATCCTTGTACTCAACAAGGTCGACATCGCTAGGAAGGACGATCTCCTCGCCTTCGCCGCTGCGCTGTCCCAGCGGCTGAAGCCCGAAGCGGTATTCATGGTCTCGGCCACGAGCGGCGATGGCGTCGCCGACCTCAAACATTATCTGGCCGCCGCCGTGCCTGAGGGGCCGTGGCACTTCCCCGCCGACCAGCTCAGCGATGCCACCGACCGCATGGTCGCCGCGGAAATCACGCGCGAGCAGCTCTATCTCCAGCTTCACGCCGAGCTGCCCTATGCGAGTGCGGTCGAGACCGAGAAATGGGAGGACCGCAAGGACGGATCGACCGTCATCCATCAGCAGATCCTCGTCGAGCGCGACAGCCAGAAGGCGATCGTGCTGGGCAAGGGCGGCGCGCAGCTCAAAAAAATCGGCCAGACCGCGCGCGAGGCGATCGGCGAGCACCTTGGCCGGAAGGTCCACCTGTTCCTGCATGTGAAGGTGAACCCGCGGTGGGACGAGGATCGCGGGCTGTACAAGGATATCGGGCTGGACTGGTCAGATTGAGTTTGTTCCCCTGCGAAGGCAGAGGCCCAGACGCGCGCAGCGCTCCAGCGGCTTCGCCGGTCTAGGCTCCTGCCTTCGCAGGAGAACAACTAAGGATTTCCTCTACCCACGCCGGCACCAGCTCACTCGCTGGCCCGATGCGAACCTCGTCGAAGAAGATGCTTCCCGCGCTTGGTTCCAGATTGATCTCGAGCGTTCGTGCGCCGCAATAGCGGGCGGTCTGAACGAAGCCCGCGGCCGGATAGACCGCGCCGGATGTGCCGATCGAGACGAACAGGTCGGCGTGCTGTAAGGCGGCGTCGATACACTCCATGTCGTAGGGCATCTCGCCGAACCAGACGATGTCGGGGCGAACGCTTCCCGCAACCTCACAGGCCGGACAACAAGCGCTTTCCCCCATCGGTCCAGCCCATGCGAACCGCTCGCCACAAGCGAGGCACCAGCCTTTGTTGAGTTCGCCGTGCATGTGCAGCAGCCGCTTCGCTCCGGCGCGCTTGTGGAGGTCGTCGACGTTCTGGGTGACGATCAGCAGTTCGTCGGGCCATTCGGCGTCGAGTCGCGCGAGCGCCACATGAGCGGCGTTTGGCTCGACCTCGCGGAGTCGGGCTCGCCGCGCGTCGTAGAAACTATGAACCTGAGCGGGATCGCGCGCAAACGCTTCGGGCGTGGCGACATCTTCGACCCGGTGCCCTTCCCACAGCCCGTCAGCGGCGCGGAAGGTCGCGAGCCCGCTCTCCGCCGAAATACCCGCGCCGGTCAGCATGACGATGTTCACCGGATGCGACCTCCGATCGCGTTCCGGCCGTCAGACGATCGAGCCGATCTTCACGCCGTCGGAAAGGACGTCGCACACGGGGCAATCGTCGCTCTCGCGCGCGTTTTCGATCGCCTGCTTGTCGTTCGCGGCAAGCACGTCCTTCTTCCTGATCACAGCGCCGCCCGGCTTGAACAGTTTATTCACCCGGTAGTGTTTCATTCCCCAGCCCTTCCCCAATGCCTGCTGGATACAGGTTGAAGGGGGTGATTTGCAAGCAAACAGAAGCACAAATCGTGGGCAAGGTTGGAGCTGAGCAGCCGACGGCTTGCGCGGCCAAGCCCGGCTGCCTACCCTTCGGCGATGGTTCAGCCGCCCAACATCCGCGTCGGCATCGGCGGCTGGACGTATGAGCCGTGGCGCGGGGTCTTTTACCCCGATAAGCTGCCGCACCGCCGCGAACTCGAATATGCTTCGCAGGCGTTTGGCGCCATCGAGATCAATGCGACCTTCTATGGCCGGCAGAGCCCGAAGAGCTGGGACGCGTGGGGCAAGGTTGTGCCGGATGGCTTCCGGTTCGCGATCAAGGGATCGCGTTATTCCGTCACGCGGCCAAAGCTGGCCGACGCCGAAGAAGCGGTCGAAACATTTCTGGCGCAGGGCATGAGCGCCCTCGGCGATCGCCTCGGGCCGATCCTGTGGATGTTCGCCGCGCGCAGGAAATTCGATCGCGACGACATCGCGGCCTTTCTGGACCTTTTGCCGACCAGCCTCGACGGACTGCCGCTCCGCCACGTCATCGAGCCGCGCCACGAAAGTTTTCGCGATGACGCGTTCTTCGCCCTTTGCCGCGCCCGCGATGTCGCCATCGTCTTCGGGGACGCCGACGATGTCCCCTGCATCGAAGCGGACACCGCGAGCTTCACCTACGCGCGGCTGAAGCGAATGCGGGAGGAGGTCGCGACCGGCTATGGCGACGCCGCTCTCGACGGCTTTGCGGAACGGGCACGCGGCTGGTCCGGGCAAGGCCGCGACTCTTATCTGTTTCTCATCAACGGCGCCAAGGTCCGTGCACCGGCGGCGGCGCTCGCCTTGCAACAGCGGCTTGCTGCCGCGCCGTTGCACGGTTGAAGTCTGTCCGCCATGACGGGCCGATGGCCGGCGCTTCCCTTCGCCTCGCCCTGTTCGCACCGCACGGGCGGATGGGCCGGGCGATTGCTCAGGCCAGCGCCGAGGACGGCAATGTTGAAATCGTAGCCGATGGGGGCGATGTGCTGGTCGACTTCTCCGCGCCCGCGGCCTTGCAGGCCAGTCTCGCGCGGGCAACCTCGTTGGGCACGCCCCTGCTGATCGGCACGACGGGGCTCGATGCCGGCGTCGACGCGGAGATCGCCGAGGCAGCGCGCGAGGTCGCCGTGTTGCGCGCGGCCAATACGTCGCTCGGCGTCGCACTGATGACCGACCTCGTCGAGCGCACAGCGCGCGTGCTCGGCGCGGGATGGGACATCGAAATCCTTGAAATGCACCATCGCCTGAAGGCTGATGCGCCTTCGGGCACTGCGCTGGCGCTGGGTGAAGCGGCAGCAAAAGGCCGTGGGATCGCTCTTGCCGCTCACAGCGAGCGTGGCCGCGACGGAGCGCGCCTGGCGCGCAAACAGGGTGCGATCGGCTTCGCGTCGCTGCGCGGCGGAACCGTCGCGGGCGATCATGACGTGATTTTTGCCGGGCCGGAGGAGCGGCTGGTCCTGTCCCACCGTGCCGAGAACCGCGCGATCTTCGCCCGCGGCGCAATTGCCGCCGCCCGCTTCCTGAAAGGCAAGCCGCCGGGCCTCTATACCATGCGCGACGTGATCGAGGCCCAGTCTTCGGCAAGGGCATGAAGCGCGCGACGGTGTTCGAATTCTACCGCCGGCTGGCCGAGCTTAATCCCGAGCCGCAAGGCGAGCTCGAATGGACCAGCCCGTATACCTTGCTGGTGGCGGTCGCGCTGTCGGCGCAGGCGACCGATGTCAGCGTCAACTTCGCGACCCGCAAGCTGTTCGCCATTGCCGACACGCCCCGCAAAATGCTTGTCCTGGGCGAAGCGGCGTTGCGCGAGCAGATCAAGACGATCGGGCTGTTCAACACCAAGGCCAGGCACGTCATCGCGCTGTCGCAGCAGCTGGTCGACCGCTTTGACGGCGAGGTTCCGCGTGACCGCGATGCGCTCGAGACGCTGCCCGGCGTCGGACGGAAGACGGCCAATGTCGTGCTCAACATCGCGTTTGGGCGTGAGACAATCGCCGTCGACACCCATGTCTTCCGCGTTTCGAACCGAACGCGGCTTGCAGCCGGCGAGACCCCGCTTGAGGTCGAGCTGAAGCTTGAGAAGGTCACGCCGACGCCCTTTCGCCGCCACGCGCACCACTGGCTGATCCTCCACGGCCGCTACATCTGCAAGGCGCGCAAGCCCGAATGCTGGCACTGTCCGGTCATCGACCTTTGCCCCTACCGGCCGAAAACGCCGCCGCCGAAGGGCTCAGACCCAGCGCCGCTCGAAGCGATCGGCGAGGCCGGTCAGTAGCTCATACTGCGACATGCCCGTCCCGGCGGCCGCCGTCGGCAGGTCGAACAGCAGCTCGATCCAGTCGCCCTCACCGACTTCCGGCGTTTCGCTGCAGTCGATGGCGACGAGATCCATCGAAACTCGGCCGGCCAGCGGCAGCGATTTGCCGTCGAAAGCCGCCCCGCCATGCCCGGTGAAGCTGCGGAAATATCCATCCGCATAGCCAATGTTGAGGATCGCCAGCTCCGTATCCCGCTCGGCGATGAAGGTTGCGCCATAACCGACGCTTTCGCCCGCGTGGGCCGTGCGACGCTGGACGACCTGCGCTTCGGGGTGCGCGACCTGGCGAATGTGGCCTTTTGCTTCGGAACGCGGAATGCCGCCGTAGAGCGCTAGGCCGGGCCGCACGAGATCGAAGGCGAAGTCGCGGCCGAGCAGCACACCAGCGCTGTTGGCGAGGCTGGTGCGCTTCGCCGGCACCTCCGCAGCCACGACGCGAAACCGCTCCAGCTGAGCGGCATTGAGCGGATGATCCTCATCGGCGCAGGCGAGATGGCTCATCAAGGTGTCGATCACGAGACCATCGAGCACCGCGATGTCCTCCGGCCGCACTCCCAACCGGTTCATTCCGGTGTCGATCATCACATCGCACGGCCACCCCGGCGCCGCTTCCTTCCAGCGCGCGACCTGAGCGGCGGAGTTGAGCACGGGCCGCGCGGTGCTTGCGAGGGCGGCGCTGACATCGTCGGCGCCGACCCCGTGGAGCACACTCAGCGACGCACTCTCCGGGATCGAACCGAGGCGCAGCGCCTCATCCCAGGTCGAGACGAAGAAATCGCGGCAACCGGCGGCGTGGAGCGCCATGGTGACTTCGCGCGCGCCAAGCCCGTAGCCGTCCGCCTTGACCGCCGCTCCGCAAGCCGTCCCGGAGAGATCGGCAAGCCAGCGCCAGTTGGCGACGAGCGCAGCGCGGTCGAGACGAAGGCGGAGCGGGCGGTGCAGCATCGCCGCTCCGCCTAGCCGCGCTCCCCGGTGGCGTCGAGCGCTGCCTTCGCCTCGTCCCAATTGCGCCCGTCGAACGGTTCGCCCGCGAGCGCCGGCGGCGAGTCAAGACAGTGGGCGTTGACGCTCCAGGCCTTGGGATGACTGCGCGGCTGATAGAAGCTCTTCACCCCGCAATGGCGACAGAAGAGATGCTCCGCCGTGCCCGTGCCGAAACGGTAAGAGGTGAGCGCCTCGGCGCTGCTCAGGAGCATGAACCGCTCATGC
>JAIVIZ010000042.1:0-6032 GCA_020200315.1 Sphingomonadales bacterium
CTTCATGGCTTCGCGGAGACGGTGGCACATGAACCACGCCGTCTTGTAGGTGACGCCGAGCATCCGGTGGATTTGGTGGGCGCTCATGCCCTTCTTGGACGAGAGCAACAGGTGATTGCAGAGCAACCACTTGTTGAGCGGAACCTTGGAGCGCTCGAACACGGTGCCAACCGTGATGGTGAATTGCTCGCGGCAGTTGTTGCACTGTAGCAGACCGTCGCGGTGCTTCTTGCCTTCAAGGCGCGTGGCATTGATCAGGCCGCAATGCGGGCACTCGGGACCATCGGGCCAGCGCAAGGCCTCTAAGTGCTTGCGGGCGGCTACGGGGTCGATGAAGCGGGGGGCAAGAATGTCGTCCATGCGATCTTACTGCGCTTCGCCGGTTGCTTTGTCAAGTATATAATTGCCAAAGCGATTCAAGCGACAGCGGCGGCGTGAGTGAGCTGGTCGATGCACTGATCGAGCGGGAGGGCGGCTATGTCGTCAATCCCGCCGATCGCGGCGGACCGACGCGGTTCGGGATTACGCAGGCGGTGGCCCGCGCCCACGGCTACGCGGGGCCGATGGCATTGCTGCCGCGCGAAGAAGCCGCCGGCATCTACCGCCGCCTCTATTGGGACCGGCCTGACTTCGACGCCGTGGCGGTTCGCGCGCCGCGCGTCGCCACCGAACTGTTCGACACCGGCGCCAACATGGGGCCTGCGGTCGCCGTCACATTCCTTCAACGGGCGCTGACCGCGCTCAATCGCAATGCCACGGATTATCCGGACCTTGTTCCCGACGGTCGAGTCGGCCCCTCGACGCTAGCCGCGCTCGACGCGTTCCTCCGCCTCCGAAGCGGTTCGGGCGAGACCGTGCTGCTGCGCGCGCTCGAGGCGCTGCAGGGCGAACGCTACCTTCGTCTCGCCGAGCGGCGTCCGGCCAATGAGGCGTTCCTTTATGGCTGGCTGGCGAACCGCATCGGCTAACATCGGTCATTTCCCAACAGCGCATTCAAGTCAAGCGAGTCAACTTAGCATCAGGAGAAAGTCACATGGCATTACTCGACGCAATCATCGGCCCGATCTCACAACTGCTCGACCGCATCATCCCCGATCCGCGCGCCCGCGACGAGGCCAAGCTGCAGTTGCTCAAGCTCCAGGGCGATCAGGAAATGGCCAGCCTCGGCACGCAGATGCAGGCGATCGTCGCTGAGGCGCAGTCGACGGATCCGTGGACCAGCCGCGCGCGCCCGAGCTTTCTCTACATCATGTACGCGCTGATCCTGTGGTCCATCCCGATGGGGCTGATCGCAGCAGTCCAGCCGGGGATGGCGCTGGCGATCGGCAACGGCATGACCGCCTATCTGCGCGGCATCCCGGACGAGCTCTACACGCTGTTCGGCACCGGCTACCTCGGCTACACCGCCGCACGGACCTGGGGCAAGGTGAAGGGCGTTGAGCGGTGATGAGCAACTCGCCCGCCCCCGACGCATGACCCGCCGCCCGCGCCGCAAGCGCGCCGCTCCCCTCCTTGCCGTGGCTATTGCTGCCTGTTCGCCCGCCGGGCTGCTGACCGGTCTCGACCGGCTCACCCCCGGCGGCGAGAGCAGCTACCGGGCGGCCACTGCGGTTCCCTTCGGACCCGACCCGCGTTTGAAGCTCGACGTCTGGTCGCCTGAGCGCCGCCCGGCAAAGGGCGCGCGGCTACCGGTCGTGATCTTCTTCTACGGCGGCGGCTGGGTCGCGGGATCGCGGGGCGACTATGGTTTTGCCGGCGCGGCCTTTGCGTCGAAGGGGTTCGTCACGATCCTGCCCGACTATCGGCTGGTGCCCGGCGTTCGCTTCCCGACCTTCGTCGAGGATGGCGCGCTGGCGGTGAAATGGGCGCGTGACCATGCCGCCGATTATGGCGGCGACCCGCGCCGCATCACGCTCGCCGGCCATTCGGCGGGGGCGTACAACGCGGCGATGCTGGCGCTCGACCGGCACTTCCTGCGTGACGTGGGCGTGGATCCCACGATCATCCGCGCCGGTGCCCTGCTCGCCGGACCGTACGACTTCTATCCGTTCACCGAGCAGCGCGGGCGTGATGCGCTCGGCGCCTGGCCGAGGCCGGAGGAGACCCAGCCGATCCATTTCGCCCGGGCCGACGCGCCACCCCTGCTGCTCGCCGCCGGCACCGCCGACACGATCGTCCAGCCGCGCAATAGCCAGGCGCTGGCGGCCCGCCTCCGCCAGCTCGGCGCGACCGTCGAACTGAAGCTTTACCCGGGCAAGAGCCACGTCGACCTGGCGAAATCGCTGTCGAAGCCGTTCCGCGGTACGACCCCGGCGCTGGCCGACAGCGTTGCCTTTCTGTCGGAGCATTCGCGCTGATGGCCGTCACCGTCCTGCTGCTAATCGTATCCAACTGCTTCATGACCGTTGCCTGGTACGGCAATCTCAAATTCCCCGATGCGCGGCTGTGGCTGGTGATCCTCGCCTCGTGGAGCATTGCGTTGGTCGAATATTGTTTCGCGGTGCCGGCCAATCGCTGGGGCTATACGCACGGCATGAGCGGCGGACAGCTCAAGATCACCCAGGAAGTGATCACGCTGATCGTGTTCATGCTGTTCGCGACGTTCGTGCTGAAGGAACCGATCGGCTGGCGCTATCTCGGCGCGATGGTGTGTATCGCCGGCGCGGCGGCGTTCATGTTCGCCGGCAGGACTTGAAGCGCTGCCCCGCGACTCCCCACATCCTCGTCAGCAGCGGGAGCGGAACTTGGAACAGTATCACGGCACCACGATCCTCGGCGTCCGGAAGGGCGGTCGGACGGTGATCGCCGGCGACGGCCAGGTCAGCCTCGGCAATACGGTAATCAAGCCGAACGCCAAGAAGGTGCGGCGGCTCGGCGTCGATGGGCAGGTCATCGGCGGCTTCGCCGGCGCGACGGCGGATGCCTTCACCCTGTTCGAGCGGCTGGAAAAGAAGCTTGAGGCGGCCAACGGCAAGCTGCTGCGCGCCGCGGTCGAGCTCGCCAAGGACTGGCGCACCGACAAATATCTCCGCAATCTGGAAGCGATGATGATCGTCGCCGATGCCGAGACGATGCTGATCCTGACCGGCAACGGCGATGTGCTTGAACCCGAGAGCGGAGACGGCGTCAGCATCGCGGCGATCGGATCGGGCGGCAATTATGCGCTCGCCGCGGCGCGGGCGCTGACCGATTACGAGCCCGACCCGGAGAAACTCGCCCGCCGAGCGATGGCGATCGCGGCCGAAGTGTGCGTGTTCACCAACGACCGGGTGACGGTGGAGACGGTGTGAAGCAGCCCTCCCGCTCCGGCGGGAGGGGAGAAGGAACAAGATGAACGACTCCCTCACGCCCAAGGCGATCGTCGCCGCACTTGATGAGCATATCGTCGGCCAGACCGACGCCAAGCGCGCAGTGGCCGTTGCACTGCGCAATCGATGGCGGCGGCAGCGGCTCAGCCCCGAGCTGCGCGAGGAGGTCACGCCGAAGAACATCCTGATGATCGGGCCGACCGGCTGCGGCAAGACCGAGATCGCGCGGCGGCTGGCGAAGCTCGCCGATGCGCCGTTCGTCAAGGTCGAGGCGACCAAATTCACCGAGGTCGGCTACGTCGGCCGCGACGTCGAGCAGATCGCCCGCGACCTGGTCGAGGAAGCGGTCCGGCTGGAGCGGGAGCGGCGGCGCGGATCGGTGCGCGCGGCGGCGGAGGCGGCGGCAATGGAGCGGCTGCTCGATGCGCTGACCGGCAAGGGCTCGTCCGAGGCGACCCGCGCCGCCTTCCGCCAGCGCTTCGCCGACGGCAGCCTCGCGGCGAGCGAGGTCGAGATCGACGTCTCCGAAGCGCCGCAGATGCCGTTCGACGTGCCCGGCATGGGCGGCCAGGTCATCAACCTCAGCGAGATGATGGGCAAGGCGCTAGGGCAGGCGCCGGTCAAGCGGCGCAAGCTCAACGTGCCGGATGCGTTCGCCCGGCTGCTCGACGAGGAGGCCGACAAGCGCGTCGATCCCGATGATCTGAACCGCACCGCGCTGGCCGACGCCGAGGCCAACGGCATCGTCTTCCTCGACGAGATCGACAAGATCGCGGTCAGCGATGTCCGCGGCGGATCGGTCAGCCGCGAGGGCGTTCAGCGCGATCTGCTGCCGCTGATCGAGGGCACCACGGTCGCGACCAAATATGGGCCGATCAAGACCGACCATATCCTGTTCATCGCGTCGGGCGCGTTCCACGTCGCCAAACCGTCGGACCTGCTGCCCGAACTGCAGGGCAGGCTGCCGATCCGCGTCGAGCTGAAGGCGCTGACGGAGGCGGATTTCGTCCGTATCCTGTCCTCCACGCGGGCAAGCCTGACCGAGCAATATCAGGCGCTGCTCGCGACCGAGGGTGTGACGCTGGACTTCGCCGAGGACGGCATCGCGGCCGTGGCGCGAATTGCCGCCGAAGTGAACGGGTCGCTCGAAAATATCGGCGCTCGCCGGCTGCAGACGGTGATGGAGAAGCTGCTCGAGGACATCAGCTTCGAAGCCGAGGAGCGCAGCGGGACGAGCCTGACGGTCGATGGCGCGTTCGTCGACCGCCAGCTCGAGAGCGTGGCGAGGAATGCCGACCTGTCACGGTATGTGCTGTAATCCTCCTCTCCAGCATTTGCTGGGGAGGTGGCGGGCGCAGCCCGACGGAGGGGTTCTGGACGGCGGCTAAAGAACCTCCTCCACCAGCTTCGCTGGTCCCCTTCCCGGCAAATGCCGGAGAGGAAATCATGCCTTGCTATACCGCCACTCCAGACCTTGCGCGAAGGGACTCCACAGGCTGGTCCTGATCCCGGCCAGCCGTAGCCGATCGGCGGCCCAGACGTTGCAGGTGTTGACCGCGCTCGCCCGGCCGACGCCTTTGTAAAAGGCGTCGTCACGTCCGTAACCGGGATGATCGATGCGCCGCGCACGGCCGTTGGCATCGAGCGCGAAGCCGGCACGAATGCCGCTCCACAGACGGCGATACTCCTCCGGCCGCAGGCGGATGGCGCGGGCGTGCCACGCGGGATCGGACACCCATTCGACGTGCATCACGCGTTCGCCGCCGGTCAGCGCGGCCCAGATCGTGCCAGCGCGGATGTCGCGCCAGCGCGGCGTTTCGAGATAGACCCGGCGCTCACCCATGCCGAAGGCGATCCAGCGGGCGCGGGGGTCGGGGGCAGCGAAGTCGGCGCGTGGGAGCAGCAGGCGCCAGTCGAGACCCTGCGCCTCGGCCGGCAGGATGAGGTCGGTGTGGACGCCGTTCGAGATCAGAAAGACTGTCGTTCCTTGTGGCGGTTCTGCCCAGGAGCGGTTCACCGGAACCAAGGAGCCGACCAGCGCGGCGAGCAGGTAGAGTGCGGGAATCGCGAGGAGCGCGAGGGTGAGGCGCTTGCCCCAGTTGGCCTTTCGAGTGCGCCGGCGGCGTCGGGTCATGAGGACTCTTTCTGATTGGCCGGAAAACGGCGTCCCCGCTTTGCGGATCATCATTTTGAACCGTCCCCCGGACTGTTCAAAATCGATGATGGTCGGGGCGACAGGATTCGAACCTGCGACCCCCACACCCCCAGTGTGATGCGCTACCAGGCTGCGCTACGCCCCGACCGATCCCGCCGTGCGACGGGAAGCGCGCGCTCTAGTCCGGGAGGCAAAGGGAGGCAAGGCATCAGCGGCGCGGCACTGCGCTCGGCTTGCTTGCCCGACGCCCGCCGTGTTAGGCGCGCCGCCGTCCTTTGCGGCGGGGCGCCCGGCGGGTCTGCCCGATCACCCCGGCGCGGCCGCGCCCGGCAACGAAAGATTCTCCTGCCCATGAGCCTCGCCTCCCTTCTCGCCACTGCGCAGGCGGTATCCGCGGCACCGCAGCCGCCCAGCTTCGGCGCCGAAATGATCTCGATGGCGCCGTGGCTGCTGGTGCTCGGCATCTGGTTCTATTTCCTGATCCTTCGCCCCCAGCGGCAGCGGGCGCGGCAGCAGGCCGACATGATGGCGGCGATGAAGAAGGGCGATGAAGTGATCACCGCCGGCGG
>JAIVIZ010000042.1:6083-9001 GCA_020200315.1 Sphingomonadales bacterium
GTGCTGTCGTTCATGGTGCGTAATCCGACGCAGGTCGATGCGGCGGTCGAGCGGATGCGCACCCTCACGCGTCCGGTCGGCCTGACCGGAGCGCGCGACTGGGACGTCAGCGTCGTCGATCAATCGCGGGTCGTATTGACCCCGACCAGGGACGGTTCGGTACGGGCGCTGAAGGACGCCATGTCGGTGGCGCGCGATGTCGTGCGCCGCCGGATTGATCCGCAGGGCACCAAGGAAATCACGGTCGTCACGCAGGGCGAGAATCGCATCCTGGTGCAGGTTCCCGGTGTGGAAAATCCCGAGGCGCTGAAGAAGCTGATCGGCCAGACCGCGCGCCTGGAATTCAAGCTGGTCGACCTCACCGCCAACCCGGCCGAGGTCCAGCAAGGCCGGGCGCCGGCCGGCAGCCAGGTGCTGCCGATGGCCGAGGGTGGCGGATCTATGGCGGTCAAGCGCCGGGTGATGGTCTCGGGCGACCAGCTGACCAGCGCCAAGCAATCCTTCGATCAGGACGGCCGGCCCGACATCACCATCATCTTCAACTCGACCGGCGCACGCCGGTTCGGGCGGACGACTCAGGAGAATGTCGGCAAGCCGTTCGCGATCATCCTCGACAACAAGATTCTGTCGGCGCCGACGATTCAGCAACCGATACTGGGCGGTACCGCCTCGATCAGTGGCAACTTCACGGTCGAGACCGCTAATCAGCTCGCCGTCAGCCTTGCCAGCGGCAAGCTGCCGGTGAAGCTCAACGTCATCGAGGAGCGCACCGTCGGCCCCGATCTCGGCAAGGATTCGATCCACAAGGGTGCGGTCGCGGCGATCGTCGCGACGCTCGTCGTGATCCTGTTCATGGTCGTCACCTACGGCCGCTTTGGGGTCTATGCGACGCTCGCGCTGATCATCAACGCGTTTCTGATTCTTGGCATCATGGCCCTGTTCAACGCCACGCTGACCTTGCCGGGGATCGCCGGCTTCGTGCTGACCATCGGCGCGGCCGTGGATGCCAACGTGCTGGTCAACGAGCGCATCCGCGAGGAGCAGAAGCGCGGCCGCAAGGTGCGCGATGCGATCGAGACCGGCTACAGGGAGGCATTCACCGCCATCTTCGACGCCAACATCACCAATGTCATCGCCGCCACCCTGATGTGGTATTTCGGCTCCGGCCCGATCCGCGGCTTCGCCGTGGTGCTGATGATCGGCATCGTCACCTCGGTGTTCACCGCGGTCTATTTCACGCGGATGCTGACCGCGCTGTGGGTCCGCCGGGCGCGCCCGCGCACCATGAACCTGTAGGACTGAAGCCCATGCGCCTGCTCAAGCTGGTCCCCGACGACACCAACATCGACTTCATGCGGTGGCGCAACGTGGCGCTGGTGATCAGCCTGGTCGTCACCCTGTCGTCGATCGGCTTCACCATCTATCGCGGCCTCAACCTTGGCGTCGATTTCGTTGGCGGGCAGATGATCCGCACAACCTTCGCCCAGCCGGTCGATGTCGAGCAGCTGCGCGGGCGGGTCGAAGGGCTGCAGCTTGGCGAGGCGAGTATTCAGGAATTCGGCGGACCGAAGAGCTATCAGATTCGCCTCCCCAAGCCGGCCGGCGGTGATGCGACGGCCAATGTTGCGGCCGAGAAGGTCAAGGCGCTGCTGACCCAGAGTTATCCCGGCGCGCGCATCGACGCGGTGGAGACCGTATCTGGCAAAGTGTCGGGTGAGCTGGCGCGCGATGGCGCTATGGCGCTCGGCCTCGCCATGCTCGGCATCGCCATTTACATCTGGTTCCGCTTCGAATGGCAGTTTGGGGTCGGCGCGCTGGTGACCCTGTTCCACGATGTATCGATGATCCTCGGCTTTTTTGCCTTCACCCGGCGGCAGGTCGATCTGAACGTCGTCGCGGCGCTGCTGACGATCGTCGGCTATTCGCTCAACGACACGGTCGTGATCTACGATCGCATCCGCGAAAATCTGCGCAAATATCGCAAGATGGCGATCATCCCGCTGCTCAACCTTTCGCTCAACGAAACATTGTCGAGGACGATCGTCACGTCGCTGTCGGTGCTGCTGGCGCTCGGCGTGCTGCTGCTGCTCGGGCCGGAGGTGATCCGCAACCTGACCATCGCCATCTTTCTCGGGATTTTCATCGGCACCTACTCGTCGATCTATATCTCGGCGACGATCCTCGTCTGGCTCGGCGTGAAGCCCGACAGTTTCCTGCGGGCGGACAATGAGCCCGCCGGCGGGGCCGAGCCATCGCGCGCCTAGTTCATCGGCCAGCAAGGCGTTCCGCGCGAAGCGGATGCCGGTCGCGGCTTGGCCTTGCCGCCCGCCCCCGCTAAGGAAGCTTCATGGTGAAAACATCCCGTTCGGCGCTGCTGCTCGTCACTGCCGCCCTCGTCCTGCCCATCGCCGGTTGCGCGGGCAAGAAGGTCAAGAGCGACACGGCCTATGTCGCGCGCGACGTCAACACGCTCTACGCACTGGCTAAGAAGAGCGCCGATCGCGGCGACTATCCGACCGCGGCGAAGCTGTTCGACGAGGTCGAGCGCCAGCATCCCTATTCGGTGTGGGCGCGGCGGGCGCAGCTGATGAGCGCGTTCAGTTACTATATGGCGCAGCAATATACCGACGCGATCAGCTCGGCGCAGCGGTTCATCTCAATCCATCCGGGCAACCAGGACGCGCCCTACGCCAACTATTTGGTCGCGATGAGCTATTACCAACAGATCGCCGACGTGACGCGCGACCAGAAGATCACGCAGCAGGCGTCCGACGCATTCGGCGAACTGATCCGCCGCTATCCGGAAAGCCGCTATGCGACCGATGCGCGGCTGAAGGTCGACCTCATCAACGATCACCTCGCCGGCAAGGAAATGGAAGTCGGCCGCTATTATGAGCGCTCCGGCAACTGGCTCGCGG
>JAIVIZ010000144.1 GCA_020200315.1 Sphingomonadales bacterium
CAGCATATGTACTGAGGTGTCTGGAACTGCCTATCATCCGCCGGTCAAGCGCTCGGTCACCATCGCCGGGCACCAGACGTCGATCAGCCTCGAACCGCTGTTCTGGACCGCGCTGGAATGCGAAGCGCACCGCCGCGGATTGGCCCTCAATGCCCTGGTCGCGGAAGTAGATGCCGCGCGCCTCGATGCCCCCCGGCCACCCAATCTGACGTCAGCGTTGCGCCAATATCTTTTTGGCCGCGGCGCGCGTCCCGGTGCTGAATCGCTCGGCGCTCCCGGGTGCGTGGGCGAGGAATAGAGCAGGTTCGATCAGTTCCAGCTCCATGATTTGCCAACCGCCGGCGCCGTCCGTCACCATGTCGACCCGGGCGTAAGCGGCCTCCGCCGGAGCAGCGGCCACTGCCCGTTCGGCGAGCGCGAGTGCGGCATTGGGCGCATTCGTGCCCAGTTCGCTTCCGCCATGCTCGGGCTGCACCCGGAAGTCCCCCGGTTTGGGCCGTTTGATGACGGCGTGGCTATATTCCCCGTTGAACAGCATGACCGACAGCTCGCCTTCGGTCGCGATCGCCGGCAGGAAGGGCTGGACCAGCATCCGCCTACCGGTCGCGTCTGTCGGGAGCGGGTCTCCCGGCGAGAGGCGGTGGGTGCCTTGCGCGGAAGCGGACACCGTCGGCTTGACCACCAAATCCTCGCTTCCCAGCCGCTCACGCGCAACGCGAAGGTATGCACTATCGAGTGCGTCGGTGATCAGCGTCGGCACGGTCGCGACGCCGTTCTGGGCAAGCTCGGCGAGATAGGATTTGTCGCTGTTCCAGCGCAGCAGCGGAACCGGGTTCAAGACAGCCACGGGCTCGTCTTCGAGCCGGTCGAGCAGGTCCATCCAATCGCCCATGCGGGAGTGATAGCCCCAGGCAACCAGCGGCATGATGAGATCGACGCCCGCCGCGACGCCCGGGGCATCCCACGGTCGGGCCTCCACCGATATCCCGGCCGCTTCGAGCGCAGCGGCCTGGTCGTCGAACGCCCAGCGGAACGGCTCTGAATATTCCGCCGCTGGCACCAGCACCGCGGCGCGGATCGGCTTACCGGGCAAGCAGGATTCGCGCCTGGCTGGCGATCTGCGCCAGCATCGGCACGCTCACCGTCCCCGATCCTCTGGCGCGCGCGACGAGACTTCGGAACTGGTCGATGCGCGCGCTGTTGCGCTCGACCCAACGTTCGACGCTGGAGTCCGGATCGCCGCTTCTCCCCCGACCGAGGAAGTCGATCCGCAATTGCTCGAAGTCGCGCGACAGACCGGCGATCAACAGCCGCTCCCACGGGTCCGACGGCATGAAACGAGCGAGCTGATGCTGCGCCCAATCGAGCCCCAAGGCTTCCCCGAGCTGCGTGTAGGCCCGAGTCACGGCGAGCTCGTCGAGGCCCTTGCGCGAGCCGAGCGCCGCGATCGCGAACACCCCGTCCAGCTCATACAGCCGGATCAGCGCATCGACGATCGCCGCGTCCGCGCCGAGCGCCAGCAGCTCTTGCCGCCGCGCGGCGGACTCGGCCCGGACTTCGGTCCGGATCAGCTTGGACGCATTGCCCGCCACTTTTTCGAGGCCCGGCTGCAGCAGTTCGACCAGCGCCGACACATTGGTCTCACCCGCCGCCGCGCGAAGCACGTCGGCGACATGGTTGCGGACCGACCGGGCGGCGCTGGCGAACAGCCGGATGCGCACCAGCTCGGACACGTTCGCCTCCTCGATCTTCGCCCACAACGGCCTCAGCTCCAGCAGCCGCTCGGTGACCAGAAAGGCGCTCACCACCTGCGCCAGCGCGACCCCTTCTTCCTCGGTGAGATCGAGCGCCGAGCTCGGCCCCAGCCGGTTGACCAGTCGGTTGGCGACCTTGGTCGCGACGATCTCGTGGCGCAGCCGGTGCTTGCGCACGGCCTCGGCATGCTTGCGAATCATCGCCTTGGGAAAGGCCGCGAACAGCTCCTCTTCCATCAGCGGGTCGTCGGCCAGCCGCAGCTTCTCGCCGGCCGCCTGCAGCGCCATCTTGCTCATCGACAGCAGCACGGCGAGCTCGGGGCGGGTCAGTCCGCGCCCCTCGCCGCCGCGCCGAAGCAGCGCGTCGCTCGGGTCGATGCCCTCGACCTTGCGGTCCAGCCGTCCCGACGCTTCCAGTATCTCGATCGTCCGAACGAAGCCGGCAAGGCCATCGGTTCCCCGCGCCTCGGCGATCGACAGCGCCAGCGACTGCAGCCGATTGTCTTCCAGCACCAGTTCGGAGACTTCGTCCGTCATGGTCGCGAGCAGCCTGTTGCGGTCCTTTTCGGCCAGCCTTCCCTCGCGCATTTCGCGATTGAGTGGGATCTTGATGTTGACCTCATTGTCCGAGCAATCGACGCCAGCCGAATTATCAATGAAGTCGGTGTTGATGCGCCCGCCGAGGCTCGCATATTGGATCCGCGCCACCTGTGTGATGGCCAGATTGGCGCCTTCTCCAATGGCCTTGGCGCGTACTTCATTCGCATCGACCCGCAGCGCGTCGTTGGCGGGGTCACCCACTGCGCTCTGGGGTTGGGTCGAGGCTTTCACATAGGTGCCGATCCCGCCGAACCAGATGAGGTCGACCTCGGCCTTGAGGATCGCGTTGATGAGGCTGGTCGGATCGGTGTTGCGCTCGATCAGCCCCAACGCCGCCGCCGCCTCTTTGCTGAGCGAAATCGACTTCTGCGAGCGGGGGATGATCATTCCGCCCTTCGATATCGCCTTGCGGTCGTAATCGTCCCAGCTCGACCGGGGCAGCGCGAACATCCGCTCGCGCTCGGCCCAGCTCTTGGCCGGATCGGGGTTCGGGTCGATGAAGATGTGGCGGTGGTCGAACGCCGCGATCAGTTTCAGCTCCTTGGACAGCAGCATGCCGTTGCCGAACACGTCGCCCGACATGTCGCCGCAGCCGACCACGCGAATGCTGTCGCTCTGCACGTCGACGCCCATCTCGCGGAAGTGACGCTGGACCGAGATCCACGCGCCCTTGGCGGTGATCCCCATCGCCTTGTGGTCATATCCGTTGGACCCGCCGCTGGCGAAGGCGTCCCCCAGCCAGAAGCCGCGCTCCAGTGCGGTGGCGTTGGCGATATCGGAGAAGGTCGCCGTGCCCTTGTCGGCGGCAACGACGAAATAGGGGTCGTCCCCGTCGAGCGTCACGACGGCTTCGGGGTGAACGACCTTGTCCTCGACGATGTTGTCGGTGATCGACAGCAGCGCACGAATGAAGATTCGATATGCCTCGGTGCCCTCGGCCAGCCACGCGTCGCGGTTTGACGCCGGCGGCAGATGCTTGGCATAGAAGCCGCCCTTCGCTCCAGTCGGAACGATCACGGCGTTCTTGACCAGCTGCGCCTTCATCAGGCCGAGGATCTCGGTGCGGAAATCGTCGCGCCGGTCGGACCAGCGCAGGCCGCCGCGCGCGACCGGTCCGCCGCGCAGGTGAATGCCCTCGACCCGCGGCGAATAGACCCATATTTCCCGCCAGGGCAGGGGCCTTGGCAGGCCGGGGACGAGCGCGCTGTCGAACTTGAACGCGATCGCCTCGCTCGCCGCCGGCGCGAACGCATTGGTGCGCAGTGTCGCGTCGACCACGCTGCGCAGCAGGCGGAGGATGCGGTCGTCGTCGATCGCCGACACGGAGCGCAGCGCCTCATCGAACGCGGCGCGCTCGCGTGCGACGGCATCGTCGCGGTTCTTCTGCTGCAGCGCATGGGCGGCAGTGAACAGTGCAATCAGCCCGCCGGTCGCCCTTGGAGCGCGGCGCAGCGCATCCACCACCGTGGCGAGGCCATAGGCGACGCCGGTCTGGCGCAGATAGCGGAACCAGGCGCGCAGCCACACCACCGGCTGCGGATCGAGCTCGGCGAACAGGATCAGCTGATTGAAGGGGTCGTTTTCCGCCGTGCCGCCAAGCACGTCCGAGATCGCGCCCTCGATCAGCCCGGCTCTCGCCATGATCGCCTCGAGGTCGGTCCCGGCCGGAAGCTCCAGCAGAAAATCGTGAATCGTGCCGTGGCTGCCATCGCCGAGGGGGGTCGGGAACTCCTCCAGCACCCGGAACCCGAAATTCTCGAGTACCGGCACAGCCTCGCTCAACGCGATCATTCCGCGCAGACGATAGGTCTTGAGGTGCAGCTGGCCTGCGGCATCGCCGGGCAGCCGGACGAGCCGAGCGCCGCGTCGGCCCTCGCCGAGATCCGCCAGCCGGCAGATGTCGATCGCCGCTTCCTTGGCGGGCGTACGGGAGCGATATTCCTCCGACAGCAGCGAGAGATAGGTCAGCGCCAGCCGTGTCGCGCGCGATGCGCCGGCGCTGGCAACCAGCTCGGTCTCGACCGCCGGCGCCCAGCCGCGCACCATATTGACCAGCGTCGCGTCGAGCGCCGCCGGGTTGGGGATTTTGGTCGCCGGCGTGATCGGCAGCGAATAGCGGATCAGCGCGAGATCGCCGTCGCCGAGCTCAACCGACCAACTCGCCACCCGTGATCCGATCGCGGCTTCGATCATCCGACCGATCGCGATCCGCCGTCGCGTGGTCAGCTCGTCGCGCGGCAGCCACACGAAGGCGAACAGGTGGCGGCGCAGCGCGCCGGGCAGCAGCAGCAGCGTCGGGCGCGGCCGGTCGGCAAGCGACATGGCGGTCAACGCCGCCTCGCGCACTTCGGCCGGCGCGAGCGAAATGAGCAGGTCGTGCGGGAGGGTCGAAATGGCGTGGGTCAGCGCCTTTGCGGCGTGGCTGTGGCGCGCGAACCCCAGCTCTCTGTCGAGTTCCTCGAGCCGCTGGCGCAGCACGGGCACCTGCTCCGCCGGCGACCGTAGCGCGGCGCTGGTCCACAGCCCGGCATGGATCGACAGCATGCCATCCTTGCGTCGCACGAGCACGATATCGAGCGGCACTCGCCGGTGCACCGGGGACACCCGGTCGGCCTTGAGCAGCTGCACCGGCAATCCCCTGGCGGCAAGATGCTCGACTGCCGCGCCCTCGCCATCGTCCCACAGCGCAAGGCTGCGGCGAAGAATTCCGAGGCCCTGCTCGAATGTACCACCTTTTTTCAGGGTGACATGGCCGAGCAGCGTGAAATGATTGTCCGCTAGCCAGCGCAGCAGCGCCGCGCCCTCCTCATCGCGCCCGTCGAGTCCCTCCGCATCGCGTTTCATCTGCGCTGTCATCTCGGGCCAGTCGGCCACTGCCGCGCGGACGTCGGCAAGGATGTTATCGAGCTCTTCGCTGAGCTCATGCCGACCGCGCGCGTCGGCGCGGTCGAACTCGATGTAGATGATCGATTCCGGCTTTCCCTCACCGACGGCAACGAGCTTGCCACGCGGATCGCGTTTCACGTTGACGATCGGGTGAAGCAGCCTGTGCACGGCCAGGCCGCGGGAGGATATGGCGCCGGCGACGCTGTCGACCAGGAACGGCATGTCGTCATTGACGATCGCCAGCCGCAAGCGGCGATAGCCGATATCACCGCCGCTCGATTCCAGCCGCATCGCGACCTGGTCGGCCGGCCTCACCGCCGCCGTCTGGGCAACGAAGCGCGCCGCCTCCGCCTGCTCGTCGGCTCCGAACCCCCTGACTTCCCCCGGCAGCGCATCGCCGAGAAGCGCCTTGCGCAGCGAGCCGGCAATCGACTCGTCGACGCGGGTTTGGGCCGTCATGTGTGTGCTCCGTCGGGTGGGATGGCGGGCCTATAGACGCGCCGGCCCGCGCTGGCCAACCCCTGCGGCCCGGTCCTTGACGAGGCGGGGCAGCGCTCTTCGAAACGTCAGACGGTCTTACGCATCGCCCGTTCGAGCAGCCCGTCGTCACCGACCAGTCCGACGATCTCATGCACCCCGTCCGAATTGCGGCGGGTGAGGACGAGGGCAAACTCGGCATTGGTCGGGAGGTCGGCGAGCGCGATCGCAGCCCGCTGGCGGAGCGTGGCGCGCACCACCTCGGGTCCGTTGTCGGTGCGCGGCCCGGGCCTCGATGAAATCGAGGAAACCGCCGAAATCGATTCCGGAGCGCTCGGCGAAGCTCAGCGCCGCCGCGAACTCGGTCAGCCGGGTCTTGTCGTAATCGATCCCGAACACGAGCTTGACGATCGGCGTCATCGGCGCGCGGGCCTGCGCCTTCACGCCAGCGTCCTCCAGAATCTCGGCATAATCGTCGGTCGCGCGGCGCGTGGCGACGGCGAAATCATAGGCCATCGCCAGCGCGCGATAGAGCGCGGCGCGGCTGCGGCCGTCCTGCGCCTTGCACACTTCCGCGCTTTCTCGCGCCGCACACAGCCGGTCCGCAAGACCGGCGTCGTCATCAAGCGTGGTCGGCGCCAGTTCCAGCTCATCATCGTTCGCGAAATCGAGCGCCTCCGGCAATACATCCTCGGGCGCCACCTCCAGCGACGGACGCTCTTCCGCTTTAGACGGGAGCGGCTGGTGCTCGTCGGGCGTGACCGGCGCAAGCGCTGGCACGATCGCCTGCGCCGCCGGACTGTCGACCGAGGCCTTCCAGTTGATCACGCCATAGATGAAGTCGATCGTGTCGCCGTCCGACGAGAAGGGCATCAGGATGCCGCGGTAACAGATGGCGCGCCCGGCCTGATTGACGAACTCCGCTTCGAACCCGATCGGCGCGCGGTTGGCGATGATCTGCAGATAATGGTCCGTCAGCCGCGACAGCAATGATCGGCTCGGCACGTCGTTGATCGTGCGTACATTGCCGATCAGCCCGCATTCCTCGCGGATGGCGCTGCCGATGTAGGGCGTTCCCGGATGGTCCCGTCCGGCGGTGAAGTCGAGTAGAACGCTGTGCGGTCCGAAGTCGGTCACGCTTCCGGGCTCGAGATCTTCGATCGACGGAAAGTCGCGGCCGTTGAGCAGGGCGACCCAATAATTATACGCCCGCACATGCATCCGCCGCTCGTCCGTCCCGATCGCCGCCGCGACCTCCTTCGTCGCTGAGGGAGGGACATCCGTGTCTTCGTTGGCGATCGGCGTCGCCCCGGCGTCGCGAGCGTCGAATTCGCCAGAATACCCGTATCCGTCCACGACGCCGCTCGCCCCCACATTGATCCCAGAACGGAGCAAAACTGCCCGATTGTGTTTACCAAAGCGTTAATCATGTTTGACGAACCCTGGGACAACGGCGTGCCAAGGCCGATTAAGGACCCGTCTTGCTCCCCGCGCGCCCCGCTGATAGGGCCGAGCTGCCATCCCGGCACGCCGCCTTAGCTCAGCTGGTAGAGCATCGCATTCGTAATGCGGGGGTCACAGGTTCGAGTCCTGTAGGCGGCACCATCCGAGATATCATAGGCCATCGGCCATTGCGCGTCGTCGAGCCACGGCGTTACGGGCTCGATGCGCAGCGGGACATCCGATTTGGCGGCGAAATAGCCGGCGAGCGGACCCCAGACCAGCGCCACGTCGACCTCGCCTCTGGCGACCGCGCGGACGATCGCGGCGGGCGGATTGGCTTCGCGATAGTCGCCGTACAGCATGTAGCCCCGCACATTGTCGATGATTCCGCGCCGCGCGAGCGCATGCGCCGGCGGCGTGTTCATCGCATCGCTGCCGACCATCTGGACGCCGACGGTGAGCTTGCGCAGGCGCGGATCGTCAAGCGTCAGGTCGGTCAGATTGTCCTTTTGGCGGGTGACGAACACATAGGTCGAGCGATAGTAGGGCCGGCTGGTCGCGACCATTTCGACGTTGCTGGCGATCCCCGGCCAGAAATCGCATTTCGCTTCGTTGAGGGTGTTGCGGACATAGCCGCGCCGCTGCGCCCACCAGACATAGCTTAGCTGCGCATGCAGATCCGCGGCAATCAGCTGCGCAAGCTTGTTCTCGAACCCCTCGCCCGCACGGTTGGAGAACGGCAGGTTGTTGGGATCGGCACAGGCGACGAGCATGCGCGGCTGCACCATCGAGCAGGATCCGCCGAGCAGCGCTACGAACGCCAGGAGCAGGCTGCGGACCCTCATCGAGGCGCCGCGATCGCGCTCCACGGCTTGCCGCCGAGCTTCACGGTCCGCTCGACCCGGTTGCCGACGAGATCGACGATCGTCAGGGTGCCC
Organism: Sphingomonadales bacterium; assembly: GCA_020200315.1. GTDB lineage: Bacteria > Pseudomonadota > Alphaproteobacteria > Sphingomonadales > Sphingomonadaceae > Sphingomicrobium. The sequence continues at coordinate 8,099 of JAIVIZ010000144.1, forward strand.
GACAGGCCCGACGCGGCGTAGAGCCGGCTCTCGTCCGGCGACAATCCAATTCCCCAGGTCCGCTCTCCGGTGGGGAAGGCACGCACGACCTTCAGCGTCTTCGGGTCGATCTCCGCCACCTGGTTAGACCGGCCCATCGCGACGAACACCCGCTTCTCGTCGCGCGTGGCGCGCATTTCGACGGCCTGGACCTGCTCCACGTCGGGGAATTGCGGGACGAGGTCGAGCGTCTGCACCAGCCGGTGCGTGCCGGCGTCGAAAATGCTGATCGTTCCGCGCTGCTCCGACGATACCCACACGCGCCGGCCGCCGTCGAGGAACAGGACGAACCGCGGCCGGCTACCGACCGGGATGCTGTCGAGCAGCTTGCCGCTCCGCCCGTCGATGAAGTGGGCGGTGCTGGCGGTCTCCGACGTCGCCACGACCAGCGCTCCGTCGGGACTGACGCCGACGCCCTCCGGCTGTGGCCCGACCTTGACCTCGCGCTCGATCGCACCGCTCGCGATGTCGAAGAAGGACACTGCGCTATGGTCCTCATTGGCGATATAGAGGTGCGATCCGTCACGGCTGACCACGAAACGCTCGGGGTCGCTGCCGGAGTGGAAGACGCGCTCCCGGCGTCGATCGGCGACCGACCATGCTTCGATCCGGTTCGAATTGCTGGCAGCGACATACAGCGTTTTGCCATCGGGCGAGAGCGCCATGCCGCGCGGGCGCAGGCCGGTCGCAAGCTGTCCCTCGATCCGCCCGCTCGCCCCATCGACAATATCGACGCGATTGCTGCCTTCGGTCGAGACGAACACAAGATCGTTGGAGGGACTTGCGGCCCGACCGCAGGAACCCGTCGCAAGCGTGACGAGGACGAGCGCCAGCCAGCAACGGATCAATTCGCCAGGGTTCCGGTCTCGCGCAATCTGCTGTTCCGAAATCGCAGCCTCCACCGGCGAAATGCCCTCGGCTGACCCCGATATAAGCATTGCAGATCGCGGTCGAGCCGGGTTGCCGAACCCTTCGCCGCCGATCCCGCTTGAGCGGAGCGCGCGGCCATGCTTCACTCGCCGTGGTGCGCAGCTGGAATTTCGCGATCGACCGGGGCGGCACCTTCACCGATGTCGTCGCCCAGTCCTCCGATGGCGCTTTCGTCATCCGCAAGCTGCTATCTGAAAATCCCGACCAATATGAGGATGCGGCGAGCGAGGGAGTGGCCCGTATCCTGGCCGAACACGGC
>JAIVIZ010000145.1 GCA_020200315.1 Sphingomonadales bacterium
GGCGTGGTCGGAGCTGGCCTCCCGGGTGGCGGCAACGCTGGGGGTGCCAACCCCGGCCAGTAGGCACGCCTGTTGAAATGCCCTAGTCTGCGGGGATGACCGCGACCCCGGCCGGCATGAGCTATGCCGATTACCTCGACCTCGATCGGCTGCTCGGCGCGCAGCACCCGCGGTCCGATCTCCATGACGAAATGCTGTTCATCGTCATCCATCAGACGAAGGAACTGTGGCTCAAGCAGATGCTCCACGAGGTCGCGTTGTCGATCTCGCTTGTCGGGAGCGACCGCTTCGCCGAAGCCTATAAGGCGCTATCGCGGGTCAGCCGTATACAGTCCGTCATGACCCTGTCGTGGGACGTGCTGGCGACGCTCACTCCGGTCGATTACTCCGCCTTCCGTCACGTGCTCGGCACGTCATCGGGATTTCAGTCGGCGCAGTTCCGCGAACTGGAGTTTCGGCTCGGCATCAAGGATTCGAGGTTCCTCGAACATCAGGAGGGCGGCAGCGCCGGTCAGGAGCGCCTGCGCGCCGCGCTCCAGGAGCCGAGTCTGTGGGATGAAGCGAATGCGGCGCTTGCTCGCGCCGGCTTCCGGATCGACAGCGAAGAGGCGATCGCCGCGGCTTGGCTGCGGGTCTATCGCGATAGCGAAACACATTTCGAGCTTTATCAGCTCGCCGAGAAATTGGTCGACATCGACGACGCGCTCGCCGCCTGGCGGCACAAGCATCTGCTGACCGTTGAGCGCATCATCGGCATGAAGACAGGCACGGGCGGATCAGCCGGCGCCGCCTACCTTGCCTCGACTCTGGCCAAGCGCGCCTTCCCGGTCCTGTGGGCGCTCCGCACCGAACTGTGAGCTTCAAGCATCTTTTCTCGCGCGCGCTCGGCGCCGCGCCGGGGCGGCTGCACATGGCCGCGCACAGTCATCACCTCTGGCCCGACGCGAGCTTTTCCGGCCAGGTGGACTGCTGGGAAGATGCGGCGCGGCTCGCCGATCGCAAGTGGGATCGGATCATGGGCGAGGTCTGGCCTGAGGCCCAGTCTCATGTCGCGGCCGAGCTCGGCGCCGGCGAACCGAACAGCATCGTTTTCGCAAGCAACACGCACGATCTGCTGATCCGTCTGGCCGCCGCTTGCCCGCGCAACGGAGGACCGTTGCGCATCCTGACCAGCGACGGCGAGTTCCACAGCGCACGGCGCCAGTTCGCGCGTTGGGAAGAGGCCGGAGACGTATCGGTCACGCGGATTGCCTCCGAACCATTTGGGACCTTCTTAGCGCGCTTTGCCGACGCTGTGGCGGCAAGCGCTCACAATCTCATTTTCGTGTCCCAACTAATGTTCGGGAGCGGCCTGATCGTTGAGGACATTGCCGCCGTCGCGGCACTGGGTCGCTCCGACGGCCTTTGGGTGGCGATCGACGGCTATCACAGTTTCATGGCGCTCCCGGCGCCGCTCGCTGAGTCATCCGCCGGCACCGCCTTCTTCCTCGGAGGCGGCTACAAATATGCAATGGCCGGCGAGGGCTGCGCGTTCATGCACTACCGCTTCAACGCGGTGCAGCGCATGCTCGCCTCCGAAGGGCTGACGACGCCCCTTATATCGTCACACGTCGCGGCCTTGCAGCAGCGCCTGATCGATCTGCTCGACGGTTCGGCGCTGGGCCGAGCGAAACTGCTCAATCCGCTGACCGGTGAGCCCCACGCCCGCTTTCTCGCCTGGCGCACGCCGGAAGCGGCGCGATGGTGCGATAGTCTGATGCGTGAGGGCTGCGTCACGGATGTCCGCGGCGACGTGCTTCGCGTGGGCCTCGGCCTCTATCATGACAGTAGCGACATCGAGGCCTTCGCGACGCTCGCTCGATCGCTCAGCTAGGCGCCAGCCCCTCGCGGAGCATGCGATTGGCGGCCGCCGAGACGGCCTCGGCGTCTTCCGACCCCCACACGCCGAACCGCAGGCCGAGAAAGACGTTCATCCCCATAATGGCCCAGGCAGCGACTTCGCGGTGAAGCGCGCCGCCATCGGCGACTTCCTCGCGCTTGGTTCCCGCCGCAAGCCGCGCCTCGATGCGCGCGGCAGTCGTCTCGTAATGGCGCTTGAAACCTGCAGGATCGACGAATTCCGCTTCGTCGATGATTCGGTAAACCTCGCGGTGGTCGACGACGAAGCCAAGATAGGCGGCGAGGGCGCGGCGCTCGGCATCGAGCGCGTCGCTGGCATGCTCGAACGCGGGCGCAACCGCATCGCGCACCTGCTCCGACATGTCGCGCACTAGCGCGGCGAACAGCGCCTCCTTGCTGTCGAAATAAGTGTAGAAGGTGCCGAGCGCGACCTTCGCACGCTGCGTGATCGAGGCGATCGAGCTTTCGGCGAACCCCTTCGATCCGATTTCCGCCCGTGCCGCTTCAAGAATTCGACGCAGCGTCCTTTCGCCGCGCGCGGTGCGGGGCGCCTTGCCCTGGCTCGCCCGGCTCGCGACCGACGATTGCATCATGTTCCCCTTCCCGGCATATTCAAGTTGAAACCCGGTTCACCTTTCAGTATACGAGCCGGCAAGGCTTCGCAACCGGGTACCGGATGCCGCCGCCAAGGGGAGGGATTTCATGATCACCAGTGCTTCGTCCGTTCGTGCGTCCCTCTGCGCAGGCGCTTCCCTGATCGGCGTATTGGCGCAGCCGGCATTGGCCCAGGACGTTGCACCGCCCACGGCCCCTGCTCCTGCGGTGTCCGCCACGCCCGGTGAGCAGGCGGCGAGCGCTGCCAATACTGCCACTGCCACATCTCCCGCGGATGCCGACACCGGCGCAATCGTCGTCACCGCACGTCGACGCGCCGAATCGCTCAAGGACGTTCCCATCGCGGTTACTGCCTTCACCGGCGCCCAGCTCGAGAAGTCGGGCGCGATCGACATCACGGATATCGCCCAGTCGACCCCGAACGTAACGCTGGAAACCTCCCGCGGCACCAATTCGACGCTGACCGCCTTCATTCGCGGCGTCGGCCAGCAAGACCCGGTCGCGGGGTTCGAGCAGGGCGTCGGGTTGTACATCGACGACGTCTATCTCAACCGCCCCCAAGCGGCCGTGCTCGACATTTACGACGTCGAACGGATCGAAGTGCTGCGCGGGCCGCAGGGCACGCTTTACGGTCGCAACACGATTGGGGGCGCGATCAAATACGTTACCCGCCGCCTCTCGACGAAGCCAGAGCTTAGCCTGCGCGGCGATGTCGGCGAATATGGACAGCTCGACGCGGTCGTTACCGGCTCGCTGCCGCTCAGCGACTTCTTTCGCGTCGGCGCCTCGGTCGCGCGGCTCTATCGCGGAGGTTTCGGCCGGAACGTCACGACCGGTCAGGATAATTACAACAAGGACGTCAAGGCCGCCCGCGTATCCGCCGAAATCGGTCGCGACGATCACGCGCTTCTGCGCCTCAGCGCGGACTACACCCGCGACGACAGCAACCCGCGCGGCGGTCATCGGCTGATCCCGGGGCTCCTGTCAGGCGCTCCTGTGCTTGGCAATGTGTACACGAGCCAGGGCGGACTGCTCGACCCCAAGCAGAAGGTCGTTTCGAAGGGCGCGGCCGCCAACGCCCAGTTCGAAGTGATGGACGGGCTGACGCTCAAGTCAATCACGTCGTACCGCAAGGACGACAGTGCCACACCGATCGACTTCGACGCGCTTCCCGCTGCCGACGTCGACGTGCCGGCCGTTTACCGCAACAAGCAATTTAGTCAGGAACTGCAGCTGCAGATCAACCGCGGCCCGTTGCAAGGTCTTCTTGGGGCTTATTATCTCAACGCCAAGGCCTTCACCGCGTTCGATGTGCGCCTCTACAACACGGTTCGCGCCGTACCGACCTTGCCGGGCCTGACGGCCCTCACTCAAGGCGATGTCGGCACGAAAGCCTGGGCGGTGTTCGGCGACTTCACCTACAATATCTCTCCGCAGCTCGCTGTGTCCCTTGGCGGGCGCTATACCGACGATAGGCGCCACTCGACGATCCTGCGCCAGAACTTGATTCGGGGTGGCTCGCCGCTGTTCGGCGGAGCATTCGGCTTCGGCAACGGCACCGTCATCGCGACAACCTCCAGTTTCGACGGTCGCCGCAAGGACACGGCCTTCACACCGCGAGCTTCGATCAGCTTCAAGCCGGACAGCAACAACACCTTCTACGCCAGCTATGCGCAGGGGTTCAAAGGCGGTGGCTTCGATCCGCGCGGCGTCTCGACCACTGCTCCGGACACCGACCGCAACGGCGTGCGCAGCTATCAGGAAATCTACGACTTCCTGACGTTCCGGCCCGAGAAGGTGACGACCGAGGAGGTCGGCTACAAGGCGTCCTTGTTCGGCCATCGTGTCTACACTGCGCTTGCGCTGTTCAACTCGGACTACAAGGACGTGCAGATCCCCGGGTCCGCCGGTGCGGTGGTCGGCGGCGTCCAGACCTTCATCGGGATCACGACCAATGCTGCAAAGGCACGAATCCGCGGCGTTGAATGGGAGGGCGATGCGCGCCTGTTCGGCAATCCGGGCGGCGACCGAGTCAATCTCGGTTGGTCGGTCGGTTATCTCGATGGCAAGTATCGCAAGTTCCTCACCGTCGTCAGCTATGGCGCACCCGGTGCCCCGAACGCCGGGCAGCCATTGAATCCACCCATTCAGGCGGACGTCGCCCGCTACCGCAAGATCCAGAACACGCCAAAGTGGAATGCCAGCGGCACGCTCAGCTTCACGCACCCATTCGGCAATGGCGAGGAGCTGAATGCCAGCACTACTCTCTCGTACCGCAGCAAGAGCCAGCAGTTCGAACTCGCCGTGCCGAGTCTTGATCAACCCGCCTATGCGCTGCTCGATGCCAACCTCGTCTATACGGGCCCCGACAAACACTGGACCTTCGGCGTCCATGCGCGCAACCTGACCGACAAGAGGTATATCGTGTCGGGCTATAATTTCCTTCGCCAGAACCCTTTCACCGGTCAGTTCATCCTGCCCACCGGATCACCGGGCCGGAGCTCGACGCTCGGCACCGAAGGCATCCTCACCGGCTATTACGGCAATCCCCGCCAAATCTTCGTCACCGTGGGGTACAAATTCTGAACGAGGCGAGGAGAGAAGAGGGGGCAGCACGCGCGACCAGCACCCGCGTCCTTGCCCTCCTCCTCGTCTACACCTTCAATTTCCTCGACCGCCAAATCCTGGCGATCCTGGCGATCCCGTTGCAGAAAGACCTGCAACTCACCAATACGCAGCTCGGGCTGATGGGCGGCATCGCCTTCGCGTCGGTATATTCCACCCTCGCCATTCCGTTCGCGCGCTGGGCCGACCGCAAGGGGCGGGTCCCGGTGATCGCCGTGGCGGTGGCGGTGTGGAGCCTGTTCACGGCGCTGTGCGGCATGGCGCAGAATTTCTCGCAGATTTTCCTGTTTCGTATGGGAGTGGGCGTCGGCGAAGCTGGCGGTGTCGCGCCGAGCTACGCGCTGATCGCAGACTTATTTCCTCCCAATCGCCGCGCCCGCGCGCTGGCCATCTTCTCGCTCGGCATCCCGATCGGTTCCGCCGTCGGCCTGTTCTTTGGTGGTTGGCTGGCGACTGCGCTCAATTGGCGCATAGCTTTTGCCATCATCGGCCTGGCTGGTCTGCCGCTGGCCTTGCTGGTCCGCTTTTTTGTGACAGAAGCCGCTGTCCCGGCCACCGCCGCGGCACCGGGTCTGGCTGCGACCGCGACTGCGCTCGCGCGCAAGCCGGCATTCTGGCTGCTCGCCTTTGCCGCCGCCTGCTCGTCGATCTGTGGCTACGGGTTCGGTTTCTGGCTTCCCAAATATTTCACGACCTATCTTGGCATGCCGCTCGCGAAGGTCGGCCTCTATTTCGGGTCCATCGTCCTCGTCGGCGGCACGGCCGGAATCTACGGCGGAGGGTTAGTCGCAGACCGATTGCGCCGGCGCACGCCTCTTGCCGACGCGCTGGTTCCCGCCGCAGCCTTCCTATTGACCGGACCCCTCTATTTCGCGGCCATGTCCATAACCTCTTCCGCGCTCGCTTGGCCACTGTTCGCGCTACCCTACATGCTTTCGCTAGTGTGGCTCGGCCCGCTCGTGAGCGCCGTGCAGCGTCTCGTCCTTCCATCCGCGCGGGCCACCGCTTCAGCCTGCTTCCTGCTGATCAACAATCTGATTGGTATCGGCTTCGGAACCTACCTCTTCGGCTTCCTTTCGGATCGTCTGCGGGGCTCGCCGGGCGAAGCGCTTCGCCACGCTATGGTCTACGGCACCGGGTTTTACCTGTTCGCCGCATTGTTCGCCCTGCTCGCCGCTCGACGCCTGACGCGCGATACGTTGCCCGGCTGACCGCCTGCTGCTTGCCGGAGTCACGGCGCGGCGCGCCACAAATGTGCTTCCCCCACTGGCACGGTCCGCACCCGTCGCTATAGTGGCGTCCACAACGAACAGGCTGGGGCAAGGACAGGCGAATGAAGGCGACGATCGAACGGGCAACCCTGTTGAAGAGCCTTGGCCACGTCCAGTCGGTGGTCGAGCGGCGCAACACCATCCCGATCCTGTCGAACGTGCTGATCGAGGCGCAGGAGGACGGCAGTCTGCGCCTGATGGCAACCGATCTCGACCTTCAAGTCGACGAGCGCGTGCCGGCGCAGGTCGCTCAGGCAGGCGCGACGACCGTTTCAGCCCACACCTTCTTCGACATCGTCCGCAAGCTGCCCGAGGGCAGCCAGGTCGAGCTCAGCGCCGCCGACGGCAAGATGCAGGTCGTCGCCGGCCGCGCGCGGTTCAATCTTTCGACGCTGCCGCGCGACGATTTCCCGGTGATTGCCGAGGGCGATCTGCCGACCCGGTTCGAGCTCAAAGCCGCGACGCTGCGCAAGATCATTGAAAAGACCCGCTTCGCCATCTCGAGCGAAGAGACGCGCTATTATCTGATGGGCATTTTCCTTCATGTCGCCGACGACAAGCTGAAAGCCGCGGCAACCGATGGCCATCGCCTGGCACGGGTCACCGTCGACAAGCCGGAGGGCGCCGACGGAATGCCGGACGTGATCATCCCGCGCAAATGCGTCGCGGAAATCTACAAGCTGCTCGACGAGGTTGAAGGCACGATCGAGCTGACCCTGTCCCCGACCAAGATCCGTTTCAATCTGGGCACCGCCGTGCTCACCTCGAAGCTGATCGACGGCACCTTTCCCGACTACAACCGCGTCATCCCGACCGGCAACGACAAGCTGCTCAAGCTCGATCCGAAGAGCTTTGCGGCGGGCGTCGACCGTGTCTCGACCATCGCTAGCGAGAAGACCCGCGCGGTCAAGATCGCGTTGGACCGCGACCGCGTGACGCTCAGCGTGACCAGCCATCGAAGGCGACACGGTCGAAGTCCACCTCGCCGACGCCGCCGCCCCGACCCTGCTGCGCGAGAACGACAAGAGCGACGCCCTCTACGTCATCATGCCGATGCGGGTGTGACGATCTGCCGCATGTGGCGCGGGTGGACGACCCCGGACAACGCCGCAGCCTATGAAGCGATCGTGCGCGGCGAGGTCATTGCCGGCATCGAAGCGCGGCAAATCGCCGGCTTCAATCACATCGACCTGATGCGTCGCGCCGTGGGCGACGAGGTCGAATTCCAGACGCTGATGTGGTTCGACGATGTCGATGCCGTACGCGCGTTTGTCGGCGAGGACTATGAGGTCAGCCACGTTCCCGAGCGCGCCCGCGCCGTGCTGTCGCGCTTCGATGAACGGGCGGTTCACTTCACCGTCCTCGACCGGCGAACCCAGCAGGGTTGATTAGCGCTTCAGGCGGCGCGCGTTCGCTGTTGCCGCCGCATGGATCGGCTGCAACGCGGCAATCGATCCCTTGGCCGCGGCATAGCCGATACGGCGCTGGCGAGCGACCATCGCGCGGGCAGCGCGTCGTCCGGGCAAGCGGCCCGACACCATCAGCCCACCGACGGCAAGCGCCTGTGCGGCGAGGTCCGACTGCATCGCGAGCCAGCGGCTGGTCAGCGCCGCTCCGGCGAGGGCGAACGCCTCTGTTTTCTCGTTGACCATCAAGGCGAGTTCAGTTTGATCGGCGTGAAGGGGATCGCTCATCGCCGCGGAAATAGCCTCCCCACGAACCTCGACGACGTGATGGGATGCATCGATCGTCTCGCGCATCATTGTTCCGGCACGCATCATCGTGCGCCATGCAGTCCACAAATCGTTGCGCATCGGTCCGCTCCCGCGAGTTCGCAATCAAGCGAGCGGCCCACAAGCTTGTTCCGCAGCGCAGCATCGCTACCACATCCCGATGCCGATCGCGCGCCTCATGCTGATGGATTTCCGCTCTTACGCGACGGCGGCAATCGCGCCGGGGCCGGGCTATGTCGTGCTCACCGGCGACAATGGTGCGGGCAAGACCAACATCCTCGAGGCCGTGTCGTTGCTCACGCCAGGACGGGGGCTGCGCGGAGCGGCGCTGAGCGAAATGGCTCGCAGCAGCGGACCGGGCGGGTTCGGGATTGCGGCTACGCTCGAAGGCGACGCCGAACTCGGCACGGGAACTCTGGCCGCGGCACCGGAACGACGGCAGCTGCGAGTCAATGGTGCGACAGCCTCGGTCAACAGCCTGTCCGAGTGGCTCTCGATACTCTGGCTGACGCCTGCGATGGACCGACTGTTCAGCGGCAGCGCAGGGGATCGGCGGCGCTTCCTCGATCGGCTGGTGCTCGCGCTCGACCCCACCCATGCCAGCCACGCCGCGCGGTATGAAGCCGCCATGCGCGCACGCAACAAGCTGCTGGCTGAACCGGAGACAGCCGATCCCGCGTGGCTTGCTGCGCTGGAAGCCGGAATGGCAGAACATGGCCTCGCGCTGACGGGCGCGCGCAGCCGCACGGTCGCGGCGCTCGGCGAGGCGCTCGGCGAGGCGATCGCCTCGCCGAGCCAGACCGATTTCCCTCGTGCAAGCCTTGCGCTGAACGGCTGGGCAGGCGGTGACCTCGTCCATCTCCTCCGCGCCAACCGCGGTCGCGATGCCGCCGCCGGCCGCGCCACCGAAGGGCCCCACCGCCAGGATCTGGCCGTCGAACATCTCGCCAAGCGTCAGCCAGCCGCCCGCGCTTCCACCGGCGAGCAGAAAGCGCTGCTGCTCGGGATCGTTTTGGCCCATGCCGAGCTGGTTGCCGAACGGCGCGGAGCAGCCCCGATTCTGCTCCTTGACGAGGTCGCCGCGCATCTCGATCCCGCCCGCCGCGCGGCGTTGTTCGCGCGCCTCGAAGGGCGAGGACAGGTGTGGATGACCGGCACCGAAACCACCCTGTTCGAGAGTCTTGCCGGCGCAGCGCGCTTTACGATCGCCAATGGTATGATTCACGTGGTTTGACGGTTCGCTCCTGCTGCATCGCACAAAGAACTGGACTTTTCCGGCGCCCGCGCCTATCTGCCCTTTCATCACGAGACACATTGCGGCGTGATCGGACCCCTCCTCGACGAGGATCATGTGGGCCCCGGCCGTGTCTCGCGCGATTTTTCGCTCAAAGCACTCCTATCACGCGGGGCGCAACGCACCCCCGCCGCCTGCCGCGCGCGCATTCCTGCGTCGCGTCGGCGGCCATGAAGGTATTTCCCATTACCAGTTTCCAATCGCTCGGGCTGTCGCAGCCCGTCCTGGATGCGCTCGCGTCGAAGAATTATACCGTGCCGACGCCGATCCAGGCGCAGGCCATCCCGACCGTGCTCAGCGGCCGTGATTTGCTCGGCATCGCCCAAACCGGCACCGGCAAGACGGCGGCGTTCATGCTCCCGTCGATCGACCGGCTGGTCGCCTCGGGCAAGAAGGCGGCTTCGGGCCGCTGCCGCATGCTTGTGCTGGCGCCGACCCGCGAACTCGCCGGGCAGATCGCGCAGAGCGCCAAGGACTATTCCCGCGGCTCGCGGCTGCACGTCGTCAGCGTGTTCGGCGGCACATCCATCTACCGCAACAAGCAGGAGATGGCGCGCGGCGCCGACATTCTCGTCGCCACGCCCGGACGGCTCGTCGACCTGATGGAGAACCGAGCCATCAACCTCGAGGCGACCGAGATCCTAGTCCTCGACGAGGCCGATCAGATGCTCGATCTCGGTTTCATTCATGCGCTCAAGTGGATCTGCCAGCGGCTCCCGGCCGAGCGGCAGACGCTGTTCTTCTCGGCGACGATGCCGCACACCATCCGCGATCTTGCGTCCAAATTCATCCGCAACCCGGTCGAAGTTGCCGTCACCCCGATCGCCTCGACCGTCGAGCGGATCGACCAGCACATGAGCTTCGTCGCGCAGGCCGAGAAGGGCTTCCTGCTCACCCTGTTCCTCAAGCGCGAGCCGATCGACCGCGCGCTGGTCTTCACTCGTACCAAGCATGGCGCCGACAAGGTCGTCCGCCAGCTCGGTGCTTCGGGCGTCGCCGCCGTTGCGATCCACGGCAACAAGAGCCAGCCGCAGCGCGAGCGCGCGCTCGCCGACTTCCGTTCGGGCCGCGTCAAGGTGCTGATTGCTACCGACATCGCGGCGCGCGGCATCGACGTCTCGGGCATCAGCCACGTCGTCAATTTCGACTTGCCCAACGTACCGGAGCAATATGTCCACCGCATCGGCCGCACCGCGCGCGCCGGCGCCGAAGGCATCGCTTTCTCGATGTGCGCCGATGACGAGCGGGGGTACG
>JAIVIZ010000043.1 GCA_020200315.1 Sphingomonadales bacterium
GACCTGCCCGGACGGCTCGGTGATCCTGGCGACCGACGTGTGCCCGGTTCCGCCGCCACCGCCGCCACCGCCGCCGCCGCCGGCGAAGGGTGAGCGCGGCTAAGAGCCTCGCCTAACGGACAAGCGACGGCGTCAAGCTGCCGCTGCATGATCGGCCCGGATGAGCAACCGCTCCTCCGGGCCGACGTGTTTCGGGAACCGCGCGGAGAGAGAACATGATCCGAATCGCCATCGCCGGCATCGGCAAGATCGCTCGCGACCAGCATATTCCGCACATCGCGGCGAATCGGGATTTCGAACTGATCGCAGCGGTGACCCGGCATGAGCCGCCGTCCGGCGTTTCCGCGTTCACAACCATTGGCGAGATGATGGCGGCAGGTCTTGGCGTCGAGGCGATCGCGATCTGCACACCGCCAATCGGCCGGCTGGCACTGGTGCGGGAGGCATTCGATCACGGCCTCGACGTGCTGATCGAGAAGCCGCCCGCCGCAACCTTGAGCGAAGCGGAGCAATTCGCGACGATCGCCGGCCAAGCCGATCGCGTGCTGTTCGTCACCTGGCACCTGCGTGAGGCAGCCGCTGTCGAGCCCGCGTGCAAGTGGCTCGCCGATCGCACAATGCGCAGTGTCCGTGTCGACTGGCGTGAAAATGTGCGGGTATGGCATCCCGGACAGGAATGGATCTGGCAGCCGGGGATTGGTGTGTTCGATCCTGGCATCAACGCACTCTCCGTGATCACCCGCATCCTGCCCGGGCCGCTGTGCGTTGAAGCCTCCGAGTTACGCTTCCCCTCGAATAAGCCAGCGCCGATCGCCGCATCGCTGACGTTGAAGGGACCGAATCCGGCAACGATCGCGGTCGAGTTCGATTTCGATCAGCGCGGGCCGCAGTGCTGGGACATTGCAGTCGAGACCGACGGCGGCACGCTGCAGCTCGCGGACGGCGCTTCGAAAATGGCGGTCGACGGCGTACCGGTCGAGGTCGGCGACGAGGCCGAATATGCTAGGCTGTACCGCCGTTTCGCCGAGCTCATCGCGGCGCGCCGGAGCGATGTCGATCTGGCGCCGTTTCGGCTGGTCGCCGACGCATTTCTGATCGGCCGCCGCAGTGAGGTCGGGCCGTTCGGCGAGTGACGCAAAAACAGCGCCGCTCCCTATGTGGGAAGCGGCGCCGCATTAGCTCTCGTTTGGCGCTAGAAGGTGATGCTCACCGAACCCAGCACGGTCCGTGGAGCGCCGACCGTAAAGTTCGGATTGTTCGTATTGTTCGCACAACGGACGGTCGTCGACGGACAAATCTGGAACGCGTTGATCTGAGTCGACAGATTTCCAAAATAATGCTCGTCGAGCAGGTTGAGGACGTTCAACTGTGCGTAGACGCCTTTCGCTCCGAAATAGTCGAGATTGATCCGGGCGTCGAGATCGACGGTCGTGTAGCCCTTGACGTTCACATCGTTGACGTCGGTGGCGAATCGCGAACTGACCCGCTTGGCCTGAATCCCGAGATCGACAGGGCCGAGCGTTACCTCGGCGCGACCGCCGTACTGCCACTTGGGCGTTTCCGGCACCATCTTGCCGGCCGTCGGAGCGATGATCGGGACTGGCGTCGCCAGCGTCGCCCCGGTGCTGCTCTGCGTTGCATAGCCGAGCAAAATGTCCTGCTGCAGTGTCGCCTTGGTGTAGCTCACCAGCCCGAGCAACGCGACCTGACGAATAGGCTTCACGGCAACACTGCCGTCGAAGCCCCAGCTCTTCACCTTGCCGACGTTGCGATCGACCGAAATGCCGAGCGCCTGATCGAACGAAGTGACGATCCGGTTGGCATAATTGATCTTCCAAACGGTCGCCTGAGCTTGAACCTGACGCGTCGTGTAGCGGACTCCGCCGTCGAACGCGTCGGTCGACTCCGGGGTCACGTTCACGACCGGTGCGCGGTAGAGATTGTCCGTGCGCGGCGCGGAGAAGCCCTTGGCATAGTTGCCGAATATGCTGACGTTATCGATCACCTTGTAGGTGAAGCCGATATTCGGCAGCAGCTTGTGGTACTTATACTGAGCCTTGAACGGCGCATAGACGGCGTTCGACGGAGCTCCGCCGGGCGGCGGGACGTAGTTGACAGGAACGATGAAGTTTCCCGCGCTCGTCGGAATCGGCGTCGTACCAAGCACTTCACTGCTGCAATAGCCGAAGCCGCTCGTCACGATCGCATTACAGTGGTTGTCGAGGTCGCGCTTGAACCAGGGCGACCGCAGGCCGGCGTCGATCATCAGCCGCCGGTCGAAGAAATGCCCGATATATTCGCCCGAAAGCTGGTTCAGCGACGCGATCGAGGTGCGGTCGCGCTGCTGCAGGACATTGCCGTTCGCATCGAGGATGGGGTGGCCGTTCCGTCCGCCGAACACGCTCTCCGGATTGCCGTTATTGTCGAGATACCCGTATTCGCCGGTCTGACGATGGTGCGCCCGATCATAAGTGTAGGCGACGCGCACTCGGTGATCCGGATTGAGATCCCAGATTAGCGAACTGGTAAGGCCGATGCGGCGTGTGTTGGTGTTGTTGGGAGAGAAAACGCGGATCGTATCGCGGACGTCCCCGTCGCCGTTGAGATCGACACCGCCGGTGGCCGAAAAGCGGCTTCCCTGCAGCTGACGCGCGTTCTCGGCGAACGTCGTCGTGCCACCGCCGTTCGCGAGAACATATTGGAAGCTCGGATCGACGGTCAGGATCAGGCCCTTGGTGAGCGTGAAGCGCGATTGGCCGCGGATGTTGCCCGTGTTCGACGGATTGATGCGCAGATTGTAATAATTGGTGCAGCTCTGGACGTTGGCAGGATTGTTGTTGATCGATCCGAGCACGGCCGGCGCAACCGGAAGTGTTCCGTTGGGGCCAGAACCGAACGTTACAGCGGGCGTGCCCGATGTAAAGCCGTTCGCGTTCTGCGTGCCGGGGCCCGGAACGGTCAAGTTGCAGCTGGAAAGGTTTTCGAGCGAGTTGACGAGGTCCGACTGCGTGTCGTCGTAACCGCCAACAATCGCTGGACTCGTGGCCGAGCCGGTAGAGGCGACGATTGTCGAACCGAGTAAATTGCGCAGGTCGCTCAGTCCGGGGTTGCGATAGAAATTGTTGCGGTTGTGATTGTAATTCCCGGCGACGGAAATGAAGTCGCCGTTCGAAAGCGGCTGATAGATACGGCCGTTGACCTGCCATTTGTTGTTGTCGCCCGGGCCCTTGAACTTGGCGTTGTGCGCGCGGCTCGCGGCGATGAACGCTTTGGTGCCAAAGCTCGTGAACCTGCCCGTGTTCAGCAGCAGGAACCCGCGCTGATAATCATACTGGCCGAGACCGGTGACGACGCGCACGTTCATGTCGTTGGTCGGAATGATAGTGCGGTAGTTGATCGTGCCGCCCGCCGCCGAGGCCGTTGGCGAATCGACATCGGTAACGCCGAGGTTGACGTTGACCTGCTCGATCAGCTCGGGGTCGAGCTGCTGGTTCGAGAAGATTGCATAGTTGCCGCTGTCGTTGAGCGGCACGCCGTCGAAGGTCAGGCTGATGCGATTGCCGTCGAACCCGCGAATGCGGATGTTGCCGCCCGCGCTGCCGTAAGCGTCCGACTGGGTGAAGTTGACGCCCGGGACCAGGTTGAGGGTGTTGAGGATGGTCTGCCCCGGCGCCTGGCGCGCGATCAGCTCCTGCGTGATGACCGCTTTCGCCTTGGTCGTATCCGGCACCACGACGCCATCGACGCCATTGTTGACGCGGTTACCGGTGACGACAATCGTGTCCTTCTCGGTCTCCTGAGATCCGGTCGATTGGGCGAAGGCGGCGGTCGGCGCGACGATGGACGCCGCCGAGCAGAGCAGAAGCAGTTTTTTCAACGAAGGTCCCCAGTGCCTGATGGATGCTCAAGAAGGCTGGGGAGGTTACTGCCGGCGGATTGAGACGAGGCGATGACGCTCCCCCAAGAGCCGCCCGAACCAGTCTCGCACCGTTGCGAAGTGAACGCTTTCCGGTCGCTTGTCCCCCGCGACTCGGGCTATAGTCTAGAGCAAAATTGAAACTATCCTACAAGCCGTTCAATGTGGCGCGAGCGCCATCGAGACGGCGGCCGATGCGAACCAGCAACATGATGACGATCGGCACGAGGATAGCCGACAGAACGACCTTGGCGAGCATCTGACCGAGCAGCAGCTCGCCGATCGG
This sequence comes from Sphingomonadales bacterium, assembly GCA_020200315.1. GTDB lineage: Bacteria > Pseudomonadota > Alphaproteobacteria > Sphingomonadales > Sphingomonadaceae > Sphingomicrobium. The sequence goes on from JAIVIZ010000043.1 coordinate 4,203, forward strand.
AAAGACGCCGTAAAAGGCGATGGTGATGAAGATCAGCGTGTCGACGATTTGCGACGTCATGCTCGCGATCGCGGAGCGAAGGAACAGCAACCGTCCGCTCTCCCGGCGGAGGCGACTGAAGATCGCGACGTTGAGGAGTGTCGAGGTGCCGTAGGCGACGATCCCGCCGATCCAGATCCGCGGTGTGCCCTTCATCATCGTCTCGAACGCGGCGAGGCGATCCGGCTGCATGTCGCTCGACGCGGGAACGGCGAGGACGAGCAAGGTCAGCAGCAAGGAGGCGATGAGCGGAATGAAGCCGATCAGCACGAGGCGGTTGGCGGTCTCACGGCCGTGGAGTTCGGCCACCGCGCTCGACGTCGCGACTAGGAGCAGGAACGCGAAAATGCCCGCCTCAACGGCCAACGGGCGACCCATTATGACTTGGCCAATATCAGTGATCGGCCAAGGCGCGATCTGCTTGTTGCCGAGCACGCCGGCGATGCACACCATTCCCCCGTAGAAGACGGCGAAGGCGAAGAGGGAAGGCTGGATCGGGCGAGCAGGGGTGTCGTTCATGCGCGAGGACTAGCGGCTTTGCGGCGCTCGGCAAGTCCGATTGACCGTTCGTTGGCCGGGCGGCTAGGCGGCGGCCTGTGACTTCTCCCCCCCTCGACATCGTCGCCATCGGCGACGCCATCGTCGACGTCATCGCGACCTGCGATGACGCTTTCCTCGTCGCGCATCATCTGCCCAAAGGTCAGATGCAGCTGCTCGATCAACCGGCCGCCGACGCACTGTATGCCGCGATGGGCAGTGCGCGCGAGACATCGGGCGGATCGGCCGCGAACACCATGGCGGGCGTCGCGGCAATGGGCGGCCGAGCCGGGTTCATCGGCCAGGTCGCCGACGACCAACTCGGCGCGATCTTCGAGCACGACATGCACGCGCTCGGCGTTCGGTTCGCGACGCCCGCGATCGCCGACGGGCCGCCGACCGGGCGTTGCCTGATCCTGGTCACGCCGGATGCGCAGCGGACGATGAACACCTGTCCGGGCGCCTCGCACCTGCTGCGTCCGGAAGCGCTTGACGAGGTGATGATCCGCAGTGCCGCGATCCTCTATCTCGAGGGCTATCTGTGGGGACCGGACCTGCCGCGGAGCGCGATGGAGCGTGCCGTCACCATCGCCCACGATGCCGGCCGCAAGGTCGCCTTCACCCTGTCGGAGAGCGTGTGCATTGCCGGACGCAAGGAGGGTTTCGCGCGGATGATCGAGGGTGGTGGAGTCGATCTGCTGTTCGCCAACGAGGATGAGGCGCTGCAACTGACGGGACGGACCGACCTTACCGCAGCGCTCGACGTGTTGCAGGTCAAGGTGCCGACGCTGGTCGTCACGCGCGGGCCGGTGGGGGCAATCGCGGTCGAGGAAGGGCGCCGCGTCGACGGGGGGGCGGCGCCGGTCGCGCAAATCATCGATACGACCGGAGCGGGCGACCTGTTCGCCGCCGGCTTCCTCACCGCGCACTGCCGCGGCGCTAGCCTCGATCGCTGCCTTTCGACCGGCGCGATTGCTGCCGCCGAGATCATTTCGCACTTCGGCGCCCGCCCCGAAGCGGACCTTCGCCAGCTGATCGCGCTATGAAGCGGCTCGCTGTCTATTGCGGCTCCGCCCCGGGAAGCGACCTTGCGTTCGCGGACGCCGCGCGCGCCACGGGCAGGGCGATGGTCGAGCACGGCATCGACCTCGTCTACGGTGGCGGGCGGCTCGGGCTCATGGGCATCGTCGCGAACACGGTTCG
>JAIVIZ010000193.1 GCA_020200315.1 Sphingomonadales bacterium
CGAATTTTCTGCTCCCCAACTCACCCAGAAACGGCAAATGCGCGTCCACCGAGAACTCGAGAACGACGAGCACTGAAGCTGGCGGCTGAGTACTGCGCTTATCCGCACGATACCGCCGAAGGAAGCTGCCAAGCCAGCACCTAAGGTGTCTGAGGCGAAGTAACTCGTCAGCTTTCGACAGACGGCCTAAGCGATCTACCCCCAGCCGAGCGAGTGCAAGCAAACCACCCACTGTTACCCCAGTGTTCCCCAGGATCAGCGTTGCATCGTCCGCTGGACGACAGCGTCCTAGAGCATTTTCCGATCATTCTGGTTCGTAGCCGCACGAGCTGAAGTAGTTGGCGCATTCGGCTGGCTGGAAGATATCGACGAGCTTGCCGATCAGGTCCCAAAGGCCGCTGACGGTGCGCTCGCCTGCTTTGCGCAGCATGGCCTTGAGCCGCGAGAACGCTTTCTCGATGGGATTGAAGTCGGGGCTGTAGGGCGGGAGGAAGCGCAGGGTTGCTCCCGCCGCCTCGATCCGCTCGCGCACGGCAGCCCGCTTGTGGCTCGACAGATTGTCCATGATCACGATGTCGCCGGGCCGCAGTTCGGGCACGAGCACCTGGCCGACATAGGCTTCGAACCAGTCGCCGTTGATCGGCCCGTCCAGCACCATCGGCGCGACCATGCCGGTCATGCGTAGCCCCGCCACCAGCGTGGTGGTCTTGCGGTGGCCGTGCGGGAAGCCCATCCGCAGCCGCTCGCCCCTGGCGCAGCGGCCATGGCTGCGGGTCATGTTGGTCGCAGTCCACGTCTCGTCGATGAAGACGAGGCGCCCTGGATCGAGGTCGAGTTGGCCGTCGAACCAGTGTCGACGTTGCCTCAGCACGTCAGGACGGTCTTGCTCGACCGCGTGTCCGGTCTTTTTTTACGCGTGATTGCGTGACGATTGAAGAACCGCCACAAGGTGCCGATCCCGACGCTGATGCCGCGGTCGGCAAGACCGGCCTGGAGCTCGGCGAGCGTGATGTCGCCTTGCTCCTCCAGCATCGCCATGATCTGCTCGACATGCACGTCCGTCTTCGACGAACGCTGGTCACCGCCAGGCTTTCTGGCAACCGCGCGCCCATGCTCCCGCGCAAGCTGGTGCCAGCGGACCGCGCTCGACACACTCACTCCAAACCGCGCCGCAGCGCCGCGACGGCTCAGGCCGCCGTCAATCGCCGAAACGACTCGATCACGCAAATCCTGCGATAGTGCCTTGGCCATCCATGCTGGCCTCCTCCACCAGCACGGTTCTTGAATCACAACTCCCGCACCCAGGGAATCCCTGCCGATTCAGCCGCTGTGGAAAACGCTCTAGCTAAGTAGATTCCCTTGCCTGCTGCTATGGCTGCTTATGTCCGCAAATGGGTCGGTTGCTGACCGACCGGTTGTTTGATTTTGGCAGCGGCAGGTTCGCTCAGGTGATCGAGGGCGAAG
>JAIVIZ010000044.1 GCA_020200315.1 Sphingomonadales bacterium
GGTCACCGGTGGCCGGGTCGATCAGCGCGCGATTGGCGAACAGTTTGTTGGCGGCCCGCAGGCGGCCCTCGCCATCGACCAACGCGGCGAGGACTCCGGCCTCAGCCAGCCGCTCTCCGGTCTCACCAGCGATGCGGGCAGCGGCGACACCGAGCGGATCGGACAGGCGCCGCTCGAGGAAGCGCCACAGCAGCAGGTCGCCCCGAGCGCCGGCGCGGCTCACCTCGACCGTCGTCGCCTCGTCGAGGCTGGCGGAGCCGGACCCGTCCCGCCAGGCTCGGGTGCGGGCGTCGAGGAGCAAGGCGCCATGCGCATCGTCCGAGCCGAGCTGGAGCGGCGGCGGAGCGTCCGGAAAGCGCTCACGATAGGCCGGGTTGGCGACCAGGAGTTGCCCTTCGGCATCGGTCAGCACCGCGGCGTCCGTGATCAGCGCCAGCGCCGTTCCGATCAGCGGCAGATCGGGTACGGCGATCGCCGGCGCGTCGGGAACGCGCGCCGCGCGGCGTTCCAGCACGAACGCGGCGACGAGCATCGCGACGAAGCCGGCGAAGAAGATCAGCGCGAAGCTGTTCGCGCCGATCGCCCAGAACAGCAGCGCCCCGCTCGCCGCCGCGGCCGCGACCAGGGCCGGAACGAGCCAACGGGGGCCGCTGTCGAGCGGTCCCTGGTCGAGCAGCTGGGCGTCAAGCGGGGCGAGGAAGCGTTGCTGCACGGCGCATCAGTCGCGCAGCCGCGTCGGGAGCGCAAGCCGCTAGGCGTCGGCGGCCCTCGACCGGCGGGCGAAGCGGCGCACGGTGCGGCGGGCGCGGTACTGACTGGTGATCCAGTGCCGCCAGAAGAAGGCGCTGAGCACATAGCCGAGCGTCGCGGCGGTAGCGGCGATGGTCAGGATGCCGAGCGCGATCGGACCCGACGCATGGTGAATCCAGAACAGGAAGCGGGCGACCTCGCCGGAGACCTGACGCGCTGCAGCGGGGTCGACATCCGCACCCCGGCGCAGCTCCCACTTTCCGATGTGATAGGCGGCGTAATACATCGGCGGAATGGTCAGCGGATTGACGACCAGCGTGAAGGCGGCGGCCATCGCGACATTGGCGCGAGCCGGGATCGCCAGCAAGGCGGCGAGCACCATATGCAAAAATGGCATGATCACGCCCACGGCCAGCCCGAGCGCAACGGCGCGCGGCACGGAGCGATGATTCATCCGCCACAGATTGGGCTGGCCGAGCTGACGCGCGAAGGGCCGCAGCAGCCGATTCCGACCGATCGATTCGGGTGTTGGAATGTGACGCTGGACGAACGCGCCAAAGCCGGAGCGAACGACGTCAGGCATCGCGGCGCAGCAGCCGGCCCTGCTCGCGTTTCCAGTCGCGCTCCTTCTCCGTCTCGCGCTTGTCGTGCATCTTCTTGCCCCGCGCGACCGCCAGTTCAACTTTGGCCCGGCCACTGGAATTAAAGTAGATCGACAGCGGCACGAGCGTAAGTCCCTGGCGGGTCACCGCGCCGTGCAATTTCGCGATCTCGCGCCCTTTGAGCAACAGTTTGCGGCGTCGGCGCGGCTCATGGTTGAGGCGATTGCCGTGGCTGTATTCGGGGATCGACGAATTGACGAGGAACACCTCTTCAGCCTCGACCATCGCATAGCTTTCGGCGATCGAGCCTTCGCCGACGCGCAGCGCCTTGACCTCGGTGCCCTTCAACTCGATCCCGACCTCCATCCGCTCCTCGACATAATAGTCGTAGCGCGCGCGCCGGTTCTCGGCGACGACCTTGACCTTGTCGAACGGGGACGGAAGCGGCTTGCCCATGCGGCCGGCAGATAGAGCCGCGCCGGGGCGAGCGCCAGTGCGCTAGATCAGCCCTGCGTGCGCGAACGCGGCGTCCACCACGGCCTTGCTTGCGGCTGACGGCTCGGTCAGCGGGAGGCGGAGCTCTGTTGGGAAGTCGGGGCGGAGTTTGTTGAGGGCATATTTGGCGGGGCCGGGCGACGCGTCGCTGAACAGCGCGGCGTGGAGGGGGTAAAGCCGGTCCTGAAGGGTGAGCGCATCCGTCCAGCGGCCGTCCTGGCAGGCTTTCTGGAAATCAGCGCACAGGCGCGGGGCGACGTTGGCCGTGACCGAAATGCAGCCAACCCCGCCCATCGCGTTGAAGCCGAGCGCCATGTCGTCGTTGCCGGAGAGCTGACAGAAATCGGGGCCGCAGGCGAGCCGCTGCGCCGTGACCCGCGCGAGATTGCCGGTGGCGTCCTTGATGGCGACGACGCTCGGCAGGCTGGCCACTTCCGCGAGCGTTTCGACGGTGATGTCGGTCACGGTCCGGGACGGCACGTTATAGACGACGAGCGGCAACGGCGAGGCTTCGGTGATCGCCCGGAAATGGGCGATCAGGCCCGCCTGGCTCGGCTTGTTGTAATAGGGCAGGACGATCAGCGCCGCGGCGGCGCCGGCGTGGGCGGCCGCCTTCACATGCTCGATGACGGTCGCCGTCGAATTGCTGCCGCAGCCGGCGATGACCGGAACGCGGCCCTTGGCCTGCTCGACCGCGAGCGCGAACAGTCGATGCTGCTCTTCGTGTGAGAGCGTCGCGACCTCTCCGGTCGTGCCGCAGGGCACGATCGCGCTGCTGCCTTCGGCGATCTGCCAGTCGACGAGCACTCGGTACGCCGCTTCATCGACTCGTCCTGCCGCAAAAGGAGTCACAAGTGCCGGTATCGACCCGGAAAACATGGATTTAGTCCTTCCCGCCGAGTCCGCCGCACCATAGGGTCGCGAACAAAGCCCTCGTTCACTGTCTGATAAGGACCGCCGCAGCATGATGTCCAGCATGAGGCGCCTTGCTTTCCTGACTCCATTGCTCCTCGCCACAGCGGCGAGCGGATCGATGCAGTCGATGCTCGTGCCGGTGACGAGCGCGCCTTCGCCCGCACCGGTCTATGGCATCGGCAACGACATCGATTATGGCCTGTCCGACTGGCGGCGGCTGCGGTCGAGCGAGGGCTATTCCTTCAGCGACTATGCGCGGTTCATCATGGCCAATCCCGGCTGGCCGGGCGAGGCGGCGATGCGCCGCTCGGCCGAGCGGGCATTGCGGTCGGGGGAGAGTATCGCGACGGTGCTCGCCTTCTTCCAAGCGACGCCGCCAGTGACCGGCAATGGATTCGCTCGGCTGGCGGAAGCGCTGTCATCGAGCGGGCGCGCAGCGGAGGCGTTGGCGGCCGCGCGCTCGGCGCTCGGGTCGGCCGATCTCGGCGCGTCCGACGAAGCCAGCCTGATGCAGCGCTTCGCCGGCCAGCTCAGCTTCGCCGACTTCAACCGGCGCATCGATGCATTGCTGATCGCGCGCAAACCGGACGATGCTACGCGCATGCTGCCGTGGGCCAGCCCGGCGCGGCAGGCCGCCTTCGCGGCGCGGATTGCGCTGCAGGCGCGCTCACCCGACGCCGAGACCCAATATGCCGCGGTGGCGTCGCAAGTCGCGACCGACGGCGGGCTGATGATGGACCGAGCACGCTATTTGCGCGAGGCCGGCAGCGAGGCGGGTGCGCGCTCGCTGATGGCGCAGCCGCATGCCTTCACCGCACCGCCGGCGCTGGTCGAACCCTATCTGGAGCTGGCGCTATCGCTGGCGCGCGGCGCGCAATCGGACCGCGAATATCGCGCGACCTATAATATCGCGCGACAAGTCGACGACCTCTTCCCGGCGGGTGCCGATGTGGCGCTGCAGCCGCTTGGCGTGCGCGACGATTATACCAGCCTGACCTGGCTCGGCGGAGAGACCGCGCTGGTCTATCTCGGCCGAGCCGCCGACGCGGTGCCGCTGTTCGATCGCTACTCGCGCGGCGGGCGGTCGCTGCAGGTGGCGACAAAGGGAGCGTACTGGGCCGGCCGTGCCGCGACGGCGTCGGCGCAGCTCTCGACCGCCACCAGCTATTTCGAGCGGGCGGCGGCGGTGCCCGAGACATTCTACGGGCAGCTCGCGCTGGAGCGGCTCGGCCGCGCCGTCCCTGCTCCTGGCGGGATGCCGGCACTGCTGGTCGACGACAGCCAGCGCACCCGGTTTCAGCAGAAGCGCATCGTCCGGGCGCTGCGCCAGCTCGGGCAGTCGGGCCGCCGCGACGAGCAGACCCTGTTCGTCCGCGCCCTGTCCGAAGCGGTGGACACCGATGCCGACCGGGTCTTGGCGGCGGAACTTGGCCAGTCGATCGGTCGGCCCGACCTCGGCGTGTGGACCGCCCGCTCGGCGCGGATCAAGGGTGCGACTTTCTATTACAAGCCGGCCTTCCCCAACTACAGCATCGCGGTGAGCGGCAAGGACTGGTCGCTGACTCACGGCATCACGCGACAGGAGAGCAGCTTCGACCGCAATGCGGTCAGCGGCGCCGGCGCACGCGGCATGATGCAGCTGATGAACGGCACGGCCCGCGAGCAGGCCGGCAAGCTCGGCATCGAATATGATGCTTCGCGCCTGACCTCGGACGCGAGCTACAATATGCAGCTCGGCAGCGCCTATTTCGCGCGGCTGGTGAGCTATTGGGGCGGCAACTATCCGCTGGCGGTCGCCAGCTATAACGCGGGTGCCGGCAACGTCCGCAAGTGGGTCGTGGCCAATGGCGACCCGCGCCAGCCCGGCGTCGACGTCATCCGCTGGATCGAGGACATACCGTTCGTCGAGACCCGCGGCTATGTGCAGCGCGTGCTGGAGAACAGCGTTGTCTACGACCGGCTCAACCCGACGCTGCAGCCCGCGGGGCCGGTGCACCTGTCGCAATATCTCGGCAAGTCGCGGCCGGGTTGATGGCGGACGATGGCGGCACCCGCCCGCCTCGGTTCATCACGCCCGAGGGGTTCGCCCGCCTTCGCGCGGAATATGAGCAATTGTTCGGGACCGAGCGGCCCAGGCTGGTCGAAACGATCGGTTGGGCGGCGGGCAATGGCGACCGCTCCGAGAACGGCGACTATATCTATGGTCGCAAGCGGCTGCGCGAGATCGATCGGCGGATCAGCTATCTTTCGCGAGCGATGAAGCATGCGAGGGTGATTGATCCGGCGGCGCAGGTCGAGCGCGACCGGGTGCGGTTCGGGGCGACGGTGGAGCTGGCCGATGAAGACGATAAGCGGCGCGTACTGACCTTGGTCGGTGAGGATGAGGCGGATGCGACGCTGGGGCAGGTGAACTGGCAGGCGCCCATCGCCCGGGCGCTGATCGGGGCGAAAGTCGGCGACGAGCGGACGGTCGAATTGCCGGCGATAACGAAACGCTACGAAGTAATGATGATCGCATATCCGGTGAAACGATAACCGTTCGCCCTGAACTCGTCGAAGGGCTGTTCTTCTTGCCGGGATAAGCTGAAGTGCAGTGCTTCGACAAGCTCAGCACGAACGGACCTTGCCGCAGGGGCGATCCGCTATCCGGCGGCGCGCTGAGCTTCCACTGGGGGATCGCTCGGGATTGCCTTCCCGAGCGCTTCGGCGATGGCGCTGAGCGCGTTCTCTTCCGCCGCATCCAGATCATTGGCGTCGATCAGCAGCCAGGGCGCCCACCGCGTGTCTGTGCGGGCGAAGAGGTCGCTCCAGGCCGCCTGCTCGGCATCGCGGGAACGCGGGCGTTCAGTCGGCGCCGTCCAGCGCCGCCAGGAGTCCGCATCGCGGGCGGTGAGCCGCTCGGCCTGGATCGGCGCCGCGACGTCGAAGAATAATTTGATGAGCGCCGTCCCCTCGTCACGCTGCTGTGCCTCGAACTCATTGACCTCGTCGCAGCGGCGGCTCCAGGCCTTGTCGCCGAGCCGTCCGGACAGGCGATCCAGTACCAGCTCGCGGTACCAGCTGCCGCAGAACAGGCTGGTGCGCCCGGCGGT
>JAIVIZ010000194.1 GCA_020200315.1 Sphingomonadales bacterium
CTGAGTTCATCGAGGCCGGCGGCTATGACGATCCGCGCCTGTGGCTGAGCGAGGGATGGGACTGGGTCCGCGAGAATGCGATCGACGCGCCGCTCTACTGGCGCGACGGGGAGACGTTCACGCTTGCCGGGCGGCGCGAGATCGACCGTGCCGCGCCCGTCGCCCATGTCAGTTTCTACGAAGCCGACGCCTTTGCCCGCTGGGCCGGAGCGCGATTGCCGACCGAGCATGAATATGAGGATGCCTTCGCTTCGGCCGATCCCAACCTTGGCAACCAGCTCGACCGCGCCGGACCGGTCCTTCCGCGTCCCGGCGGCGGACCGTTCGGCGACGTGTGGCAGTGGACCCAGAGCGCCTTCCTGCCCTACCCAGGCTTCACGCCGGCCGAGGGAACGGTTGGCGAATATAATGGCAAGTTCATGTGCGGCCAGTTCGTCCTCAAGGGGGCAAGCTGCGCCACTCCGCGCGGCCACAGCCGGGCCAGCTATCGCAATTTCTTTCCGCCCTCGGCGCGGTGGCAGTTCACGGGAGTGCGCCTTGCTCGCGACGCCTGACGCGGTCGATCCCGCCTTCCGCGCCGATGTCATCGCCGGCCTGTCCGAACCGACCCCGGCAATTCCCGCACGCTGGCTGTACGACCTTCGTGGGTCGGAGCTGTTCGACGACATTACACGCCTGCCAAGCTATTATCCGACGCGCACCGAAACCGCTCTGCTCGAAGCGCGGATGGGCAAGATCGCTGGCCTCGCCTGCGACAGCTGCGCGATCGTCGAATTCGGATCGGGAAGCTCGACCAAGACCCCGTTGCTGCTCCGCGCGATTGGCCCCGCGGCTTATGTCCCGATCGACATCTCGGGCGAATATCTGCGCGACAGCGCAGCGCGGGTCGACGCGCAATTCCCCCAAATCCCGGTGCATCCGGTCGAGGCCGATTTCACCCGCGAGGTGGTGCTTCCCGAGGCGATTGCCGGACTGCCGCGGCTCGGCTTTTTTCCTGGATCGACGATCGGCAATTTCGTCCCTCGAAGCGCCACCGACCTGCTTCGCCATTTCCGCGATATCCTTGGCACCGGGTCGAAACTTCTGATCGGGATGGACCGGATCAAGCCGGTCGAGCGTCTGATCGCGGCCTATGACGACTCCGAAGGCGTGACGGCCGAATTCAACCTCAATCTGCTCCACCGCATCAATCGAGAGCTTGGCGCCGACATTCCGCTCGACGCCTTCGCTCACGAAGCGCGCTGGAACGACATGAACGGGCGCATCGAAATGCACCTCGTCGCGCAGCGGGACGTGGCCTTCTCCATCGACGGCCATCGCTTCGCATTTGCGAAGGGTGCGAGCATTCACACCGAGAACAGTCATAAATATGGTCCGCGCGGGGCCCGGCTTCTTCTGCTTGCCGGCGGCTGGACGCCACTTGCCGAATGGACCGACG
>JAIVIZ010000195.1 GCA_020200315.1 Sphingomonadales bacterium
TTGACGGACTCGTCAGCGGCGTGGGGGCGGTGCTGGTCTTCCTGCCCCAGATCCTGATCCTGTTCTTCTTCATCCTGCTGCTCGAAGGATCGGGCTACATGGTTCGCGCAGCCTTTCTGATGGATCGGCTGATGAGCCGCGCCGGCCTGTCCGGGAGAGCCTTCATCCCGCTGCTGTCGAGCTTCGCTTGCGCGGTTCCCGGCATCATGGCGACGCGGACGATCGAGGATCCCAAGGACCGGCTCACTACCATCCTCGTCGCGCCGCTGATGACCTGCTCGGCGCGCCTCCCGGTCTATACGCTGATCATCGCCGCCTTCATTCCGCGCCGGGCACTCGCGCCGGGCGTCGGACTGCAGGGGTTGGTCATGTTCGGCCTCTATGCAGCGGGCGTCATCGGCGCACTGGTGGCGGCGCTTGCGCTGCGCAAATTCGTCGTCCGCGGCGGCGGCGGCGCATTCATGATGGAGCTGCCCAAATATCAGCTGCCGCGCCTGAGCGACATCGCCATCGGTCTGCTCCAGCGCGCAACGATTTTTCTGAAGCGCGCCGGCACGATCATCCTCCTCACCACGATCGTCTTGTGGACCCTGACCTCACTGCCGAGAGCGGCCGCCGGCGAAAAGCAGAGCGAAGTGTCGATCGCCGGCCACATCGCGACGGGAATCGAGACGGTGGTGCGTCCGATCGGCTTCAACCATGACATCGCCCTGGCCCTGCTGCCGGCCATGGCGGCGCGCGAAGTGGCGGTCGCGGCGATCGCCACCGTCTATGCCATCGACTCCAGCGATGAACAGGCGGTCGACCGCACGCTGACCGAGCGGCTGCGCGGACGCTGGCCGCTGCCGACCGCGTTGGCCTTCCTCGCCTGGTTCGTGTTCGCACCGCAGTGCATTTCTACAATCGCCGTTACGCGCCGCGAAACCAACGGGTGGAAATGGCCGGCGTTCATGCTGGCCTATCTGTTCGCCCTGGCCTATCTCGCGGCAGGGGCGACCTATTGGATTGCGGTCGCGGCAGGGCTTTAAGGAGAGGCGTATGGCTGGAAGCGTGAACAAGGTCATTCTGGTCGGCAATCTCGGCAAGGATCCCGAGTCGAGGAGCTTCGCCAACGGCGGCAAGGTGGTCAGCTTCAGCATCGCCACGTCCGAGAACTGGAAGGACCGCGCCTCAGGCGAGCGCAAGGAAAAGACCGAGTGGCACAATGTCTCGATTTTCAGCGAAGGGCTCGCCGGGGTCGCCGAGCGTTTCCTGCGCAAGGGCTCCAAAGTCTACCTCGAAGGTCAGCTCGAAACCCGCAAGTGGCAGGACCAATCGGGCAACGACCGCTATACAACCGACGTCGTACTCCGCAATTTCAACAGCGCCATGGTGCTGCTCGACCCAAAGGGTGAAGGCGGCACCGGTGGTGGTCAGGATCGCGAACGGCCCCGCTTCGCCCTCGCTCATCACTCCGGCGGCCTTGAGCGCCGCTTCGGCATCGGGCCCGCGCGGATAGGGGTCGAGGGCAAGTCCCAGCGTGTCGGTGATCGCATCGCCGAGATCGATCGCCGCGCCGTCATGGAACACGGTGTCGAGGTCGGCTTGCCCAAGTTCGATCTCCGCTTCCGGCTCATGAATTTGGGGCGCCGGCATGAACGCAAGCGCGAATGGCTCATCCACCGCTCCCGGCACCGGCTCGCCACTGGCGATGCAGGCTTGCGCCAGCTGAGCCTTGACCCGCCCGTCGCACCGCACCGTCCTCCCGTCCCGATGCAATGTGACATGCGCTTCCAGGCGGTCGAGCGCGACGAGATCGAGCCGCTTGGCGACGGCCGCACGCTCCGACTCATCGGCGACAAGGTCGAGCCTGTCGCCATCGCGGATCGAATCGATCGGCAGCCGGTGCGCGAAGTCGCTCACGACCAGCGGCCCGCCTCGACAGCGGCTGGGTTCGTTGCCGCCAGCCGCTGGTGGAGCAGGCGCAGTTGATCGACCGAATGGGCCAGCGCGTCCTCGGCAACGGGTGCATCGCGGTAGAGACTCCGGCGGGTGGCCTCGATCCATCCTTCCTCACCGGCAAGCACCCGGCGCCAGCGGTCAACCCGGCTGGCGAGGCTTCCGACCAGATGCCGCACCTGCTTGCCGAGCGACGGATCGCCGAACCCCGCCTGCCGCATCTGCGCATCCATGTCCGCGATGAACGCTTCGGTGAGGGTCACTGCAGCATGATTCGATGCTTGTCCCCCCTCCTCGATACGAAGCGTGACCAGGGCGAGGACGGTAGCCAGCACCGCGAACCGACCATCCATTGAGTCGGGAACGGCACCGGCACGATACCAGTGCGGCGCGCGGGCCACGTTCACCGCAGCGTCATAAGTGGCGCTGGAGAGAGGCGAGGCGGGCCGCAGCCGCGCGAGAAGTGAGCGCATCGGGTTCATCCTTTGCGCCTTGCTTCACAGGCGCAGTCCCGCATATTGAGCGCGTGAGGGCGCGAGACAAGCCGTTCGCCAAGGAGATTTCATGACCCCCCGCCTCCCCACCACCGTCGCGCTGGCGCTCGGGCTCGCGCTGCTTTCGGG
>JAIVIZ010000092.1 GCA_020200315.1 Sphingomonadales bacterium
CGAGCTTCATCCCGCACAGCGTCCCGATCGGCTTTGATCCGCGCGGCGGCATCCATATAGCGGAAACGTCGCGCAATCAGCGCCACGAGGCGACGGTCGACATCGTTGACGCCGGCGCGCACCTCCAACATGGTCTGACACTGGTTTGGGTCTTTGACGCTTCCGCTCATGAGAATGCGCCTATAGTCAGATTGCCTTCTAGGTCGAGATGCGGTGAGCATCCTTGACGACAGCGGTGCTTTGCGGCTAGGCGCGCCGCTTCGCAATTGACCTCGCACGCCCGGTGAAGCGGTGGTCGCGTCTGATGAACGGTCAGGCGGTGCGGTCCGGGCGCGAACCGCAACAGCAGATTGGAATTCAAGTGAGCAAGCGTTCAAGCGCCAAGTATAAACTCGATCGCCGGATGGGCGAGAATGTCTTCGGGCGCCCGAAGAGCCCGGTCAATAAGCGCGAGTACGGCCCCGGCCAGCACGGCCAGCGCCGCAAGTCGAAGGTGTCGGACTTCGGCATCCAGCTGCGCGCCAAGCAGAAGCTCAAGGGCTATTACGGCGACGTCACCGAGAAGCAGTTCAAGCAGACCTTCCAGCAGGCGGAGCGCATGAAGGGCGACGCCAGCCAGAACCTGATCGGCCTGCTCGAGCGCCGGCTCGACATGATCGTTTACCGCGCCAAGTTCGCGCCGACGATCTGGGCCGCGCGCCAAATGGTCAGCCACGGCCACATCCGCGTCAACGGCATCAAGTGCAACATCGCCTCGCGCCGCTGCGACGTGAACGATGTCATCGAGCTTGGCCCCAAGGCGCAGGAAATGGCGCTGGTGATCGAAGCGCAGGGCCTCGCCGAGCGCGACATCCCCGACTATGTGGTCCCGGACGGCACCAGCAAGGTCAGCTTCACGCGCGTGCCGAAGCTCGACGAAGTGCCCTACCCGGTGCGGATGGAACCGAACCTGGTCGTCGAATTCTATTCGCGCTAGCCCTTCAGCCTTCCTGGGTAAAAAGCTGGACTACTAAGGAGCGCGAAAATGATCCGCGCTCCCTTTCCTTTTCCGTTCATTTGCCCGCCGCCGCCAGAAAATCGCCGGAGCGCTGAAGCATTTTCTCCCTCGCGGCGGGATCGCGGAGACTATGTTCAAGCTTGTCGAAGATGACGAGCTCACTGCGCTTACCGGCTGCGCGCAGCTTGGCGTCCATCAGCCGCGACTGGGCGACCGGAACGTTGAGATCATAGGTACCCTGGAACATCAGCACCGGCGCCGTGATCTTGTCGGCATTGCGGGCCGGCGACCCTTCGGCAAGGTTCGCCCCGCCTCCAATCCGTTCCTGCTCGACGAGATAATCCGTGCTGTCCCTTGAGCTGGCACGCAGTTCGCCTAGATCGGTGACCGGCGCAACGGCGACCGCCGCCTTGAACAAGCCGGGCTCAAGGACGTTCGCCTGCAGCGCCGCATAGCCCCCGTACGACCAGCCGAAGATGCAAAGCTTGTTCGGGTCGGCAATTCCCGAAGAGACCAGATAGTGTCCGGCATCGGCAACATCGCCGATCGACGTCCGCCAACCGCGAAAGCCATTCTTCTGAAACCAGGCGCTGCCGAATCCGGCGGAACCGCGGAACTCAGGCTGGATGACGGCGAACCCCCGAGCAGCGAAGTATTGCGAGAGAAAATCATAACCCCAGTAATCGCGCGATTCGGGACCGCCGTGAGGCAGAACGATTGCCGGCAGCGCCTTGCCCGACGAGTTCTTCGGAATTGTAAGATAGGCTGGGATTTCCGTTCCGTCCTTCGCGCGATATGCGATCGAACGGACCGGGCTGAGTTCAATTCCCGCGAGTTCCGGATTGGATTCCGTCAGAAGCGCAAGCTTATTCGTGTCCCGGTCGAGGAAATAATATCTGCCGGGATCGGTGTCGCTGCCGGCCCAAACAACGGCCTTGCGCTCGTCGGCGCTTGTGTCGATGATCGTGACATCCTTGTTGCCGCCAAGTGCTTTCTCTAGCCGTTGCTGAAGCGCCAGCATGTCCGGATCGAAGAATTCCGCATGGTTGCGCTCGGTCGTATAGCTGACGCCGACGACACGGCGCGCTCGACCGATCTGGATCAGCCCGCCGACATCCACCGCGGGATGTTTGAAAACCACCGCCCGAGCAAGCGTTCCGTCAAGCTTGTACGATACCAGCGCGTCGCGGCCGTCGACCGGTTCCAGACCATAGGCCAGATTCAATCCGCGATCGACCGCGTAAGGATTGAATCCGGTACGCGCAGTGTAGTTGACGACCGACAGCAGCTTCCAATCCGACGATCCTGCCGGGCGATACTGATAGGCGATGCGTCCGCGCGCATATCCTTCCTCGGTCGTCGCCTCATGACCGCGGATGCGAACCAGACCGTGCCCGTCGGTGACGAAGTCCACCGCCGTCCGGTCGGGCTGAAGCACTGTCCTGCTCGTCCCGTTGCGAGTGTCGATGCGATCGACGGCCATCCCTTCCTGATCGACCCGGATGATCGTGCCGGTTTGCATTTCGGGAGCATAGGCCCGCGCCATGAGGACCGCGCCCTGCTCGTCGGGCAACAGGTCGACGATGCCCCCGCCCCGAGTATCCATGTAAATTTCGCCCAGTCGTTGTCGGCGGCTCAGTAATTTGACATTGGCGCCGCTGTCATCCACGGCCACGACGCCGGAGTAGGATATCGGCGCCGTAGCGCCGCCCATCACGCCCCAAAGCTGGCAGGCGAGGCGAGCGGACCCTACCCAATAGCAATTTGATATTTGATCGGTTACACCGTCGACGCCATAGATCGGCTTCATCACGCCGGAAGCGATGTCAACGATGACGACCCCGGTCGCTCGACCCTTGCCTGGCATGACCAGCGCGATCTTCTTCCCGTCCGGGCTCATGCTCGCTTGTTCGACTTGCGGCCGCGCAGCGAAGGCTGCCGCCAAGTTCGGCGTGGACTGCGCCCCCGCAGTGGTCGAAAGAAGCGCGGCACTGAAAACGGCAAGGCTACTCATACAGATGATTCCCCCTATTGTGTGAGCAGGTTAGTCGCTGCTCGATCAATTGCAAAGCGCCAGCTTCCAGCCCGCGATTTGATCGTCTACTTGCCGACATCATGGATGCGCACGAGATGATCGTCCCCGAATGGGCGCCGCACGAGGCGATGTGGATCGGGTTTCCCTCGCATCGTTCGCTGTGGGCGGAGGATTTGGTGCCGGCGCAAGCCGAAGTCGTTGCGTTTGCGCGCGCGATCCATGCCGATGGCGAAGGCGAGGCGGTGTGGCTGGTGGCGGCGACCGAGGCAGTGGGAGAGGTGGCACAAAGCCTCGCGCCATTCGCGAAGATCATCGTCGAGCCATTCGGCGACATCTGGCTACGCGACACGGGGCCGATCGTCACCGGGTCGGGCGGGGCGCGGCGCGCGCAGGGCTTTCGCTTCAACGGCTGGGGCGCCAAATATGATTTGCCAGGCGACGACAGCATCGGCGAGCGGCTCGCGGCCGAGGCAGGGCTGCCGTTCGCCAAGGTCGATTGGGTGCTCGAAGGCGGCGCGATTGACGGGGACGGTTCGGGAACGTTCCTCACCACCGAGCAATGCCTGCTCAATCCCAACCGCAATCCAAGCTTGGGCCGCGCAGACATAGAGGCACGGTTGCGGCGTGACCTCGGTGCTAATCGCCTCGTCTGGCTCGGCGAGGGACTCGCCAACGACCATACCGATGGGCATGTCGACAATCTCGCGCGCTTCGTTGCACCCGGCCGCGTGGCCATCCCCACCGCCGGCCGCGACGATCCCAATCGCGCGGTGTATGAGGATGCGGCGAAACACCTGCGCGCAGCGAAGCTTGACGTCGTCACCCTACCCTCGCCCGGTTCCGTCGAGCGCGACGGCGAGATCGTGCCGGCAAGCTACATGAACTTCGTCATCGGCAATGCCGCGGTCGTCGTGCCCCTCTACGGCGCACCGCTCGACGACGCGGCGGTCGATGTGGTGCAGGCGCTGTTTCCGGAGCGCAAGGCGGTCGGCCTTCGCGCCGATCGCCTGCTCACCGGCGGCGGCAGCTTCCACTGCATCAGCCAGCAGGTGCCGGTGTGATATCCTCCCCTGCATTCGCAGGGGAGGGGGACCGCACGAAGTGCGGTGGAGGGGCTTTCGTACCCGAGCCAAGGCCCCCCTCCACCGCCCGCGGCGGTCCCCCTCCCCGAGAAAGCTCGGGGAGGATATAGGATCGCGATGACCAAGCTCACCGTAGCTGCCCTGCAGCTCGCCTTCTCCGAGGACACCCGCGCCAACATTCGCGCCGTGTCCGACCTCGTCCGCGAGGCGCATGGCAAGGGCGCGCGGGTCGTGCTTCCGCCCGAGCTGTTCGAAGGCCCCTATTTCTGCCGGGTCGAGGACGAGGAGCAGTTCGCCACCGCTCGGCCCACCGCCGAACACCCTTCCGTCCGCGCCATGCAGGCGCTCGCCGACGAGCTCGATATCTGGATCCCCACGAGCTTCTTCGAACTCGATGGCCAGCACCATTACAACAGCCTGGCGATGATCGGCCCCGGCGGCAACATCGCCGGCGTCTATCGCAAGAGCCACATCCCCGACGGCCCCGGCTATGAGGAGAAATTCTATTTTCGGCCGGGCAACAGCGGCTTCAAGGTTTGGCCAGCGCTTGACACCATACTGGGCGTCGGCGTGTGCTGGGACCAGTGGTATCCCGAGGTCGCGCGCTCGATGATGCTGATGGGCGCGCAGATATTGCTCTACCCGACCGCGATCGGCAGCGAACCGCACGACTCCGACCTCGACACCTCACGCCTGTGGCGGCGGGCTATGATCGGACATGCGGTGTCCAACGTCGTCCCCATCGTCGCCGCCAACCGCATCGGGGTGGAAGGCGGCCAGCGCTTCTACGGCCAAAGTTTCATCTGCGACGAGCGCGGCGATGTGCTGGCGGAGTTCGGTGCGGAGGAGACGGGGGTGCTGGTGGCGGAGCTCGATCTCGCGGCGGCGGCAAAGCACCGCGCGGCGTTCGGATTTTTCCGGGATCGCCGGCCGGAGCTTTATGGAAGGCTTATCGAGGACATCTGAGGCCCAATTGCGAGCGCCCGTTCGAATACTCCCTCGAACATTGCAGCATCCAACCTTCGCGTGTTCTGATTGTAGCGGGAGCAGTGATAGCTCGACAGGAGGGTGATGCCGTTAACGCGGTGCTCGGCACCATGCGCGAACTTGGTCGCACTTGGCCTTAGGCCGAGCGCTCGGGCTGCCGCGACGTGGGCGATTTGACCGAGCGCGACGATCACGCGAAGGTTGGGCAGCGCGGCGAGCGACGCCTCCAGGAACGGGCGGCAGTTGGCGATCTCACTTGGTTCGGGCTTGTTCGCTGGTGGCAGGCATTTGACGGCGTTGAGGATGATGGCGCCCCTGAGCCTGAGACCGTCCGCCGGGTCGGCGCGATACTCCCCTTCGCTCAGCCCGAACTTCGCCAGCGTCGCGTAGAGCAGCTCCCCGGCATAATCCCCGGTGAACGGCCGTCCCGTGCGATTGGCGCCATGCTTCCCCGGCGCGAGGCCGACGATCGCCAGCCACGCCTGCGGATCGCCGAACGCCGGCACCGGCGCGTTCCACCAGCCTAGGTATTCCGCCCGGCACTCCTCCCGAAACGCGACCAGCCGCGGACAGCGCGGACAGTCGCGCGGTGGCTCCGCCGTGGGTATGGGGGAAAGTTCGGCAGGGGAGAGCATGTGACCACCCTTTACCGTTCGTCCTGAGCTTGTCGAAGGGCTGTATTTCCTTTCTACCGCCGCGCTGAAGGACAGTCCTTCGACAGGCTCAGGACGAACGGCTCTCGTGCGGACCGCACCCTATCTCTACGCCATCGCGATCGGATCGAACCGGATGCACGGGCGGCATGGCCGGCCATCCGGCGTCGTCGCCGCTGCGATCGCGCGACTGGACCAAGACTTCACCCTGTTCAACGCCTCGCCGATCCTGCTCAATCCGGCGAGCGGGGGCGCCGGGCGCGACTTCGCCAATGCCTTGACGCTGATAGAAAGCCCGCTCGAACCCGCGGCGATGCTGGCGACGCTCAAACACATCGAGCGCGACTTCGGCCGGCGCTCCGGGCGGCGCTGGGGCGAGCGTGTGCTTGACCTGGACATCGCAGCCTGGAGCGGCAGGCGAGTGCGTAGTCGCACACTCACTATTCCGCATCCACGCTTTGCTGAACGCACCTTCGTTATCGGCCCACTCGCCGCGATCGCCGCGGATTGGCGCATCGACGGTGTTCTCACTCCCCGCCACCTCGCCCACCGCCTTGCCCGCGCCCGCCCGTCCCGCTAACGCCGCCGGCGCGTGGGCCCTTAGCTCAGTCGGTAGAGCAACTGACTTTTAATCAGTAGGTCGCTGGTTCGAATCCAGCAGGGCTCACGCTACGTCGGACGGCCCGCTCCTCGGTTAGCGGCTGGCGAGTATCACTCTCGGCTCCATGGCCGATTTGGGAAGCACGAACCGTACCTGGCGCGTGGAGAAGTCGATCGACACCCGGTCGAAGGAGCGCATGACGTTCATGCCCAACAGCAGCGCGGGCCGGTTATCAAGCTCGAGCTGGCGAAACACGGCCGCATGAAGGAAGGCGATCTGCACGTTCTGCAACGTCATCCCGCCAATCTGCAGCGTGCCGATCGTGACCAGTTCGGCCTCGACCCTTTCCCCGGCCACCGTGGTAATCTCGGAAAGCTGGTAATGCTTACCGCGAAGAAGCTTGCGGCGCAGCGCATCATTGCCGACGCTGACCTGGCTGCCGGTGTCGACGACGACCGTCACGCCGCGGCCTTCGACCGTCGCATCGGTAAACAGCAGCCGGCCGTGCCGGCGCTTGGCGGTAACCACAATCGTGTCGCCGTCGCTCTTGTCAAGGAATCCGCGTGAAGGGGAAATTCCCATTACGCCGTTTTTGAAATCCAGCATCACCTGCTGCCGCGAGAGGCTGTCGACGCCGAGTAATCCGTCGGCACCGATGTTTTCTTCGTCGAGGATCGGCGCATTCGGAATGGCGACCAGGCGCGTGCTGACTCCAAGCGCGGGGATGGCGACGGTCGAGACATTGCTGGGGCCGACTACGCTCTGCATCACAACCCTCGAACCGGCAGCGAGGCCGAGCTCGAGCGCGAGCTCGCGCGAAATCGCAGTCCGCTCGGAACCGGTGTCGACCAGGAAGCGATATGGCCCACGATCACCGACGCGCACCGGCACGGTCATCCGGTCGCTTGTGTCGGTCCCGAGACGGAGGTCGTTCGTTTGATCGCTGGCCCCGTTGGGGCTTGCGGGCGGCACTTCCGCCGGCGGCGCTGCAGCGATGAAGAGGGGAGCGAGCAGAAGCAGCGGGCGCATGGCGGCCTTCCTCGGGCCGGGTGCCGGCCCGCGAGGAAGTTACGCCTGTGTCACGGTTGCGGCAAGCGGAATACTAAGAGTCGCTGACCCCAATGACTAGTGATGATGCCTATGGCGAGGCGGACCTCGATGAATCCTCTTGGCACGCGCACGCCCTGCATGGGTTGAAAGGCAGCGTTTGCCCGCCGTTGGAGTGCAGAGCGATCGTCCGTGTGCAGTCACCGGAGGGACGTTCGCCGCCCGATTGGGGTCGACGGTAACGACGGCACCGGGAGGCACTACAATCGACGAGGTCGAGTTGGCCGGCGCGGACGACTTAGCGGCCGGGCCGCTCGTCTGCGCCGCGGCGATCCCCGCCATAGTCAACATCAGCGCGGCCAAGATCATGCGTTTCACCAATTGATCTCCATGCCCCGCAACGCGTCGTGGCGAGGTGCTCTGCGGACAATAACGCAATGGTTTCCGATTGTTCCATGACGCTGCTTCCTTTGGGGGCGGGCGACCTTCCGCCCGCTTTGGAGGTGCCCATAACCAATCGGTAACGGACAGACCTTAGCCCTGACGGTTAAGACGCATCGCGTTCGGGTCGATTAGGTCGGACGCGCAGTGGAGTGACCGGTGGAAGAGCAGCCCGTCGAGACGACGATCTACAGCCTGTCCGAACGGCCACCCGCCCTCGCGGCCGAACGCCGCGAGGGCGAGCGTCACCTGACGCTGTATCGGGTCGGGTCGATCATGGTTGATGATCGCCGCGAGCTGTGCCTGATCAAGAATATTTCGGCCGGGGGGATGCGGATCCGCGCCTATTGCTCGCTTCCCGTTGGGAAGGCGCTCTCGGTCGAGTTGAAGAGCGGCCAGCCGATCAGCGGCAAGGTCAGCTGGGTTAACGAACAAAATCTCGGCGTGACCTTCGATGAACCGATCGACGTGATCGAAATCCTGTCGGCATCCATGGACGGGCCGCGCCCGCGCATGCCGCGGATCGAGGTCGACTGCCACGCCGGCGTCCGCGAAGGCGCCTCAACTTACCGCATGCGCGCGTGCGATGTCAGCCAGGGTGGCATCAAGCTGCAGGCATCGACCGCCTTGGCCAAGGGCGCCGACGTGGTCGTCACGCTGCCCAACCTTCCGCCGCAGCACGGCGTGCTGCTGTGGACGGAGGGCGGCTATTGCGGGATCACCTTCAACCGTCTGCTGCCGCTGCCGATGCTGGTCGGCTGGCTGCAGGAGCAGCGCGGCGGCGTGCGCGCGGCGGGTTGATCGTCCGGGACGCCTCAGCCGCGTTCGAGCGGGCGCCAGACCCAGGTTTCGCCGAACAGACGCTCCTGATCGGTCAGTTGGCAAGCTCCAAGGCCAGGGCGACGAAACTCAGGTCGAACACGGGGCCTCGGCGTGGGCACGTGCCGCAGCACTGCCTCCGGACAAAGCGATTCGGCGAAGGCGATGCCCGCGCGGTTGCCCTCTACCCAGGCGATCCGTCCCGGCAAGCTGAGCTCAGCCTTGCGAAAGAGCAGTTCGGCGCCTTCGACCGGAAGCCCCTCTCCCTCGATCAACGCGCCGTCGGATGAAAGATTCCGCAGCTTGACCGGCAGCGACACGCCCGACAGCTCGATCGATGCGCTCATCAGCACGTTCGACCGGCGCGCGCGCCTGTTCTGCGACATGCTGCTTTCGTCCATCATTCTCGCGTAGCCGGGAACGGTAAAACATCGTTTAACGAAGCGATGCCTCATTCAACGTTCCGCCTCATTACGATTCTTGCGCTTGTTGCTCTCGCCATCGCCTGTGCGCTCGTCGGGGGTCCCGCCAACAGCGTGGATGTGGCACTCATTCGCGACGGCATCGCAGCGCGAATGGCAAGTCCCCTGCCGACCGAAGCCGGCTTGTTCCTGAATTATGCCGGCGGAGTCGCGGCAACGCTCGGCATCGGCACGGTTGCGGCACTACTGCTGTGGTTCCGTGGCCGGGTCCGCCGCGCAGTGTTGTTTGCGGCCGTTGTCCTGGGAGGGCGGCTGCTGATCGAGGCGATCAAGCTTATCGTGCACCGCGCCCGCCCGGCGCTCGATCCGCACCCCGTGCTGACCCACTCGCTGAGCTTTCCCAGCGTGCATGCCGGCAATTCAATGATTGCCTTCCTGGCGCTCGCTTTGTTCTTCGCACCCGCGGCGCGGCGCGGCGGATTCGTCCTACTCGCGGTGCTGGCGAGTCTCGTCATCGGTTCATCCCGCTCGCTGATCGGCGTCCATTGGCCGAGCGACGTGCTGGCCGGCTGGTCGATCGGAGCCGCGTGGATTCTAGCAACCTGGCCGATCGCCTCGCGCCTAACGTCGGATAAAGCGGAGCATGATGTTGTTGGCGGGCATCGGCCGGTGCTCGGCGAGGAATAGGTCGCGCTGCTCCGCTTCACGCGTGAAGTCGGCCACCCGCCGCAGTCCCCAGCGCGGATCGCGCGCGCGAAGGTCCGCGTCGAAGGCGAGGTTGGACGGAACGGTGTCGACACCCTCCTCCATCCAGGGACCATAAAGGATCAGCGGCACGCCCGGCGCCAGCAGCCGTTCCGATCCCGCGAGCAGACCGATCGACGTCGGCCACGGGCTGATGTGGACGAGGTTGATCGCGACGATCGCATCGGCTTGGAGGTCACCCCAATCCTCGCTCGCCGCATCGAGTTCGATGGGTGCGAGAAGGTTCGGCGGTCCGTCGGCTTGCCACGCCACAATGGATCGGAGCGCGTCGGCCGAAGCATCGCTCGGCTGCCAGCGAAGCCCCGGGAAACGGCGCGAGAACGCGAGGGCGTGCTCGCCGGTCCCGCTGGCCAATTCCAGAACCGTGCCACGGTCCGGAAGCCAGTCGGCCAGAACATCGCCGATCGGCCCGACATTGCGCAGCGCGGCCGGAGCAGAGCGCCGCCCGTCGCCACCCTCCGGTTCCTCGTAGAAACGACGGGTCATCGCCCGCCGAACTCGGCTCCCGCACCCGAATCGGCGCCGTCGGGGGCGGGTGTCTTGAACGCCAGGATAGGTTTGCGTGCAGCCAGAGTCTCGTCGAGCCGTCGGCGAGGCGCAAAGACCGGTGCGGCCTTCAGGCTCTCGTCCCCTGACCGCGCCCGCTCGGCGATCGAACGCATCGCCACGATGAACTGATCGAGCGTCGCCCTGGACTCGGTTTCAGTCGGTTCGACCAGCATCGCGCCGTGGACCACCAGCGGGAAGTACATCGTCATCGGGTGAAAGCCCTCGTCGATCAGCGCCTTGGCGAGATCGATCGTCGACAGACCGCCGCCGAAGTCTTTGTCCGAGAAGATCGCCTCGTGCATGCACGGGCCCGAGTGGGCGAAGGGGGCATCGAGCACATCCTCAAGCTGCCGGAGGATGTAGTTAGCGTTGAGCACCGCGTCTTCGGCCACCTGCCGCAGCCCATCGGCGCCATGGCTGAGGATGTAGGACAGGGCGCGGGTGAACATGCCCATCTGGCCGTGGAAGGCGACCATGCGTCCGAAGCTTTTCACCGCACCACCAAAATGGATGCGTGAGAAGTCCTCGGCTTGCTCCTCCTCGACAAGGTGCACCACCCCGTCTTTGGTCCGAGCGGTGTAGGGTAGCGGCCCATACGGTGAAAGCGCTTCCGACAGCACCACCGGCCCCGACCCCGGCCCGCCGCCGCCATGCGGCGTCGAAAACGTCTTGTGCAGGTTGATGTGCATCGCATCGACACCAAGATCGCCGGGCCGCACCTTGCCAACGATCGCGTTGAAGTTCGCGCCGTCGCAATAAACGAAACCACCCGCCGCATGCACAGCGTCGCTGATCCCCTTCATGTCGGGCTCGAACAGGCCGCAGGTATTCGGATTGGTGATCATCACGGCCGCGACGTCCGGACCCAAGCGGACCTTGAGTGCCTCGAGGTCGACGCGCCCAGCCGACGTGGCCGGGATATTCTCCACGCGATAGCCGCAGAAAGCCGCGGTCGCGGGATTGGTGCCGTGCGCGCTTTCCGGCACCAGCACGACTTCGCGGGCGTCGCCACGGGCTTCCAAAGCGGCGCGGATGCACAGCAGGCCGCACAGCTCACCATGTGCGCCCGCTTTGGGACTCATCGCCACGCCGTGCATGCCGGTGAGGTCAATCAGCCAGAAAGCGAGCTGGTTGATCAGATCCAGTGCGCCCTGCACCGTCTCCCGCGGCTGCAGCGGGTGGATGTCGGCAAAGCCGGGCAGCCGGGCGAGCTTCTCATTGAGCCGCGGATTATGCTTCATCGTGCACGAGCCGAGCGGGAACAGCCCAAGATCGATCGCGTAATTCTGACGCGAAAGCCGGGTGTAGTGGCGCACGGTTTCCGGCTCGCTGAGGCCGGGCAGGTCGAGCGAGGTGCGGAGGAGGGAGGCTATCTTAGCCCCTCCCGCCGGAGCGGGAGGGGTCGACTCGCCGGAGGCGAGCGGGGGAGGGCGTGTCGGGAAGGGCGACACGCCCTCCCCTTCGCTGCCTCCGGCAGCTCTTCCCCTCCCGCTCTGGCGAGAGGGAGCAAGCTCATCGAAGTCCACCCCCGTCTGGTCCCTCGATCCGATCTCGAACAACAACGGCTCCTCGAGCATCAACGCGCGGTTGCCGGTGGTCGTCGCGGGCCTGTCGCCCTTGGCATCGCTCGGACTCGCGGGGCGCCAGCCGGACGGATTGATGGTCACGCGCAAACCTCCCTCAGCGCGCTCTCAAGCGCGTCGATGTCCTCGTCGGTGACGGTCTCGGTCACCGCGATGACCAAGCCATTGGCGAGCGTCGGCTGGTCGGGATACAGCCGCCCGAGCGATACCCCGCCAAGCACGCCGCGCTCGACCATTGCGTGGACCGTGGGCCGCGCCTCGACCGGCAGCTTCAGCGTAAACTCGTTGAAGAAGCCGTCATTGACCAGCTCGACGCCTGGCAGCCTCCCCAACCGCTCGGCGACCTGCACGGCCCGCGCGTGGTTGATCTCTGCAAGCCGCCCCAACCCGGCTTCGCCGAGCAGCGTCATGTGCACCGAGAAGGCCAGCGCGCAGAGGCCGGCGTTGGTGCAGATGTTCGACGTCGCCTTCTCGCGCCGGATATGCTGCTCGCGCGTCGACAGCGTCAGCACGAAACCGCGCTTGCCTTCGGCATCGATCGTCTCGCCGGCCAGCCGCCCCGGCATCTGCCGGACGAACTTCTCGCGCGTTGCGAACAGACCGACATAAGGCCCGCCGAACTGCAGGCCGACGCCGATCGCCTGGCCCTCACCGACAACGATGTCCGCGCCCATCTCGCCGGGCGCCTTAATCAACCCAAGCGCCACCGGCTCGGTCACGACGGCGACCAGCAGCGCGCCCGTGGCGTGCGCGGCGTCGGCGATCGGCGTCAGGTCAGCAATGCGCCCGAGAATGTCGGGATATTGCACGACGACGCAGCTCGTCGTCTCATCGATCGCGCGGATCAGCCGCTCGGCATCGGTTGCGGCCTCAAGCACAGGCGGCGCGACGTCAAGCGTGTCGCCGGTGAACTTCGCCATCGTTTTCGCGACCGCAACATAATGCGGGTGGAGCCCCGACGAGACGATCGCCTTCGACCGCCGCGTAATCCGCCGCGCCATGCCGATCGCTTCCCAGCAGGCGGTCGATCCGTCGTACATCGACGCATTGGCCACTTCGCAACCAAGCAACCGTGCAACCTGTGTTTGAAACTCGAACAGCACCTGCAGCGTGCCCTGCGCAATCTCCGGCTGATAGGGCGTGTAGGCGGTCAGGAACTCGCCGCGCTGGATGATGTGGTCGACGCTCGCCGGAACATGATGGCGGTAGGCGCCGCAGCCGAGGAAGAAGGGCACCTCGCCGGCGACCATGTTCTTGCGCGCCATCGCGGTGAGCTGGCGCTCCACCGACAACTCCGAGGCGTGTGGCGGAAGACCCGCAATCGGCCGATCGAGCAACGCGTCCGCTGGAACGTCGCGGAACAGCTCGTCGATCGAGCCCGCCCCGATGGCGGCGAGCATCTCCCTGCGATCGGTGTCGCTGAGCGGCAGATATCTCACAGCGTCTTGCACCACTCGCGGTAGGCGCCCTCGTCCATCATTCCGTCCAGCTCGGTAGGGTCGCTCAGCCGCATGCTGAAGAACCAGCCGCCGCCCTCCGGTTCGCGGTTGACCAGCGCCGGGTCGTCGACGAGCGCGGCATTGCCTTCGATCACTTCACCGCTCGCCGGCGCATAGACATCGCTGGCCGCCTTGACCGATTCGACCACCGCCGCTTCACCGCCCTTGGTCAGCGCGCGCCCCGCCTCCGGAACTTCCGCGAACACGATGTCGCCCAGCGCCGCCTGGGCGTGATCGGAAATGCCGACCGTGGCGGTGTCGCCCTCGACGCGAATCCACTCGTGGTCCTTGGTGAAGTAAAGGGTCATGCGGCTGCCTTTCGATGATAGCGGTGCGGGACAAAGGGCATCGGCGCGACGGTCGCGTAGAACAGCTTGCCGCGCTGCTCGAGCATCAGGACCGAGCCCGCCTCCGACAGATGCGTGGCGACGTAGCCCATGCCGATGGGCCGCTGCAGCGACGGCGAGAAACCGCCGGAGGTCACGCGTCCGACCTCGTTCCCCTCGGCGTCAAGAATGCGAGCGCCTTCGCGCACCGGCTGCCGGCCGTCCAGCGTGAAGCCGATCCGACGCTGCGGCGCGCCCTGCTCCAACTCGGCGAGGATTCGCAGGGCTCCGGAGAAGCCGCCCTCGGCTCGGCGGCGCTTGCCGATGACGAAGCCGAGGTCGGCCATGATCGGCGTCGTCGCGCGATCGAGGTCGTGGCCGTAGAGCGGCAGGCCCGCTTCAAGGCGAAGTGAATCGCGCGCGCCGAGGCCGATCGGCTTGACGAAGGGATCGGCCGTGATCGCCTCGGCGACTTCTTCCGCGGCGGAGGCAGCGATGCTGATCTCGAAGCCGTCCTCGCCGGTGTAGCCGGATCGGCTCACCCAGGCGGGCTTCCCGGCGATCGTGAAAGCGGCTCCCTGCATGAAGGACAGCTCGGCGACACCGGGGATCAGCCGCTCCAGCACCTGCACCGCGCGGGGCCCTTGCAGCGCGAGCAGCGCCTGCTCATGCATGTGATCGATCACCGTGCGTGGCAGGCGGAGGCGCATCACCTCGAGATCGTCGTGCTTGGTAGCACCGTTGACCACGACGTAGAAATGCCCGCCCCGCCGCGTCGCCATCAGATCATCGACAATCCCCCCATCCTCGTCGAGCAACACCGAATAGCGCAGCCGCCCGTCGTTGAGCAGCTTGAGCTCGCCCGGCAGCAGGCTCTCCAGCGCCGCATCCGCCTGGTCGCCGTGGACGATCAGCTGACCCATGTGGCTGACGTCGAACAGCCCGGCACTGGACCGCGTCCAGAGATGCTCGGCGATGATGCCTTCATACTGAACCGGCATCTCGTAGCCCGCGAACGGCACCATTCGCGCACCCCGCGCGCGGTGCCAGGCGTCGAGTGGCAGCTGCAGCGGGCGTTCGCCAGTTTCGGACAGAAGCGTTTCGCTCAAGGGTGTCTCCATCAGGCCCGCTCGGCGGCGCGCCTGGCGCACTGCCTGTTGTTCGGACCCCCTCTGTCACCGTGACCTGAGAGCTTTCCCGGGGGACGAGCCCGCGGTTACCCCTTCGGTGGTTCCGGCCGCAAAGCCGGAACGCTTTCCAGAGTGTCAGGCGCGCGCGGTCCCGTTGCCTGAGAGATTCCGGGGCGGTTGCTCCTTCGGCGTCCCGCAATCCCCTGAGGGAAGGCGGAAACTCTCCCGCGCGTCCTCCCGGCGCAAGCACCGGAGACGGGGCAAGCCTTGGCGAGCGGCCGGGATGGAGTCAACGACCAAGCGCTATGCGGATGAAAAGAGCGGAGCGTGCGCAACCAAGGCTTCATTTCCTTGTTTCAGGCGAGGACCCACAGTTATCGTGGGTCCGCTGGAGTTCTCGCCATGCACATCCGTTCGATAATCACGCTTGTCGCCATTCCCGCCACGCTCGCCAGCGCCTCCCCGGCAATGGCCAAGGGCTGCATCCGCGGCGCCGTCGCCGGCGCGGTCGCAGGTCACTACGCGCACCACCATGCTATCGCCGGAGCGGCCGCAGGCTGCGTGGCGGGTCATTATTACTACAAGCACAAGGCGGCGAAGACGGTCGCCCATCGCTAGACGATGGAGCGACGTTAGCGCGTCGCGTTGTAGCGCAGCTGGGCGTTGCTGAGCTGAAAGCCCAGCAAATGCTCGAAGGTCGCGCTCGCCACGGCATCGCGGATCGCAGGCACCGACATCGGGTCGACCGCGGCATCGGCTTCGCCCGGCTTGCGCTCGCGTGTGAGTTGCGCGCGGACGTTCTCTGGAAGCGTTGCCGCGGCCTTCGAAATACGAACCGTCGCTTGCGCCGAGGTCTGCGCACGGAGTGCCCCGGCAGCGAAGCTGAGCCCCACGTTTCCAAGCTGCTTGGCGACAACATTGGCGCCGCCCTGCATCGCCACATCGAAATAGGGCAGGACCACCTGCCGCGCTTCACCGGCGCGGGCGCGCGTCGCGACCACATCGAAGCGGGCGGTCGAGGTAACGGTTGTGCCATCGTCGGTGCAGGTGGCACGAACGTTGGTCATCGCCGCGACCACGTCGATCGCCAAGGCGGCGGTGCTGCCCGCCGGATCGAAGGTCGTGACATCGCCGGTGCCGGCGACGATTCCGACGGCCGGACAGGCCGACCGCGTAACATAGACGCCGCCGTCGGCGACCTGGCCCCGGCGTGAGCAGCCTGCCGCCAGCGCGGAGGAGGCGACCAGAACGACAAGAGCGATATGGCGAGCGTTCAATGTTTCTTCCTTGACCGCGGACGTGATCGGCGCCGTTCATAGGAAGCGCCTTGGCTGGCTGCAAGCAATCGCTTACATCGCATGCCATGCCACTTCGTACCCCTGCAGGCCGTCCACCGTTGACCGTGCTGATCGCGGCGCCGCGTGGTTTTTGCGCCGGGGTCGACCGCGCCATCAAGATCGTCGAACTGGCGCTCGAGCGGCACGGGGATCCCGTCTACGTCCGCCATGAGATCGTTCACAATCGCTTCGTCGTCGAGCGGCTGCGCGCGCTGGGCGCGGTGTTCGTAACGGAGCTGGACGAGGTGCCGGCCGGCCGTCCTGTCGTCTTCTCCGCCCACGGCGTGCCCAAATCGGTGCCCGCTGCTGCGGAAGATCGCGGCCTCGCTTATTTGGACGCGACCTGCCCGCTGGTCAGCAAGGTTCATCGGCAGGCGCAGCGGCTGATGGAGGAAGGCCGCCACATCCTGTTCATCGGCCATGCCGGCCATCCCGAAGTGATCGGGACCTTTGGACAGGTTTCGTCGGGATCAATGACGCTCATTGAATCGGTAGAGGACATCGCCGCGCTTGACGTGAGCGACCCAGGCAACCTGTCCTTCCTGACGCAAACCACCTTGTCGGTCGACGACACGGCGGAGATCGTCGCCGCCCTCCACGCGCGCTTCCCCGCCATCAAGGCGCCGCGTGGCGAGGACATTTGCTACGCAACCTCGAACCGCCAGGCGGCGGTGAAGGCGATCGCACCGCGATGCGACCGGATGCTGGTGATCGGCGCGCCGAACAGCTCCAATTCGCTCCGCCTGGCCGAGGTGGCGGAGCGCCTCAACGTTCCGGCGCGTCTGATCCAGCGGGCGAGCGAAATCGATTGGGCGTGGCTCGGAACGCCCGCTGTCCTGGGACTCACCGCCGGAGCGTCCGCGCCCGAGGTGCTTGTGCGCGAAGTGCTCGATGCGCTGGCCGAGCGGTTCACGGTGCGCGAAGAGGAAACCGGGCATATTCCTGAAAATATGGTGTTCAAGCTGCCGCGTGAGCTCGTCGCCTGACGTGACCGAGCCAGTTACCGGCGAGATGCCGCAAGTCGACATGTTCACCGACGGTGCCTGCCGCGGCAACCCCGGCCCGGGCGGCTGGGGTGTATTGATTCGCGCGGGCGCGCGCGAGAAGGAGCTGTCCGGCGGCGAGCCGCTGACCACCAACAACCGCATGGAGCTGCTCGCGGCCATCGAGGGGCTCAATGCGCTCAATCGGCCGTGCCGCGTCACGCTGGTTACCGACAGCGTCTATGTCCGGGACGGGATCACCAAGTGGATTCACGGCTGGCGGCGCAACGGTTGGCGCACCGCCGACCGCAAGCCGGTCAAGAATGCCGAACTGTGGCAGGCACTGTGCGCCGCCGCCGAACCGCACCGCATCGAGTGGAAGTGGGTCAAAGGTCACAGCGGCCACGCCGAGAACGACCGCGTCGACGCGCTCGCCTGCGCCGCAGCGGATGCACAAAAGGCCGCTTGACCGATCAGGACCGGAGAGGTGCAAACGCCGCCGGATCGACCCCCATCAGCTCCG
Source organism: Sphingomonadales bacterium (assembly GCA_020200315.1). Lineage (GTDB taxonomy): Bacteria > Pseudomonadota > Alphaproteobacteria > Sphingomonadales > Sphingomonadaceae > Sphingomicrobium. The sequence continues at coordinate 17,780 of JAIVIZ010000092.1, forward strand.
GCGGCATCGGTCCGCCATCGATCAGCGCCGCGCATAACAGCGAAGCGGCAGGCGCGGTCTGGATTCCCATCCCCCCCTGACCGACGCACCAGAAGAACCGGTCGTCGTCCTGGTCGAAGCCGAACTTCATTACCCGATCCGGCGCGAAGGTGCGAAGCCCGGCCCATTTGCGCTCGACGGCTTCGATGGGCCATTCGACCGCCTTTTCGAACCGGTCGACAGCAATGGCGACTTCCAGTTCCTCGGGCGCCGCATCGCATGGATCGACCAGAGTCTCGTCGAGCGGACAGACCCAGACGCTTCGATTCGCCTCGCCCTTGAAATAGAAACTGTCGTGAAGGTCGGTGACGAATGGCAGGTCCTTGAGCCCGCTTCGCCCAACCCGCAGCTGCACGACTGTCCGCCGGCGCGGCTCCAACCCCAGTGGCTGCACGTCGGAGCGGCGGGCGACCTCGTCCGCCCAGGCGCCCGCCGCGTTGATCAGCAGGCCCACGATAATTGTGCCTGTGGCGGTTTCGACCTCCCATCCTTCGCCCTGCCGCCGAGCCGAACGTAGGGCGCCGTCCGTCCGGACCACGCCGCCGGCGCGCTTGATCGCGGTCAGACAGGCGCCGTGGAACGCGGCGACGTCGATATCGGCGCAACTCGGCTCGAGCCACGCGCCGGTCCACTGCGCCCGCAGGCCGGCCATCTGCCGGTCAAGCTCCGCCCGCCCGATCCAGCGCGGCGCATATTCGGGGGGCAGTTCGTCGAAATTGGCGAAGTCGCCGTGCGCCGCCGTCGTAAGATGCAGTGCGCCTCTTCCCCGGAGCAGCGGCGTCGGCGAGCCCGGCCAGCCCGAATCGAACATCGGCTTCGACGCCAAGCTCAGCTTCACCGCGGGGTTCGCACCTCCCAGACTCCCCTGCCAGAAGGCGGCCGAGCGCCCGGTGGCATGAACGCCGCACAGCTCCTCCGCCTCGATCAGCAGCACCCGCCGCTCACCCGCGAGCCGGGCGCCGAGGCTCGCGCCGGCAATCCCGCCGCCGACGACAAGGATGTCGAACCGCTCCATGATCTGCCCGGTTACGGTTTGGAAAGCTGCGCCGTCTAGAGGGTTAGCACGATGACTAACCCGCTCTTCACCGATCTGCTCGTCGGGCTGCTCGCCCTGCTGCTGATAATGGCGGCGGCGATCGACATTCGTACCTTCACCATTTCGAACCGACTGGTACTTGCGGTCGCACTGCTGGCGCCGCTGTTCTGGTGGGCGGCGGGCGTTCCGCTGTGGCCCGACGCCGGCGCGCGCATCGCCGTCTCCATCGCCGTATTCCTTGGCCTCGCCGCCACCTTCTATCTCGGCATGATGGGCGGCGGTGACGTCAAACTCGCCGCCGCGCTCGCGCTGTGGTTCTCGCCGCTGACCACGGTCAAGTTCCTGG
>JAIVIZ010000045.1 GCA_020200315.1 Sphingomonadales bacterium
CGGCCAGTATGGCCAGGAAGGCCTGCGCTTCTGGACCAAGACCAAGGTCGTGACCCAGCGCTGGCCGGACGGCAGCGTGACGGGTGAGAACGCCTTCGTCATCCCGACGATGGGATGATGGACCGCGCCTGCACTAAGTCCGGCTCGCCTTATGAAGCCGCGATCGGCTTCTCGCGTGCAGTACGAGTTGGTGACCGGATTCTCGTATCCGGAACGGCGGCGATCGAGCCGGATGGTTCCTCGACTCCAGGCGAGGCCGCCGCGCAGACCCGCCGCGTCTTAGCGATCATCGGCGCCGCGATCGAGGAACTGGGCGGATCAATGCGGGACGTGGTCCGCACGCGAATGTTCATTGTCGATCCGGCCGATGCCGAGAAAGTTGGAGCGGTGCACGGTGAAGTGTTCGGCGATGTTCGACCCGCCGCAACGATGGTCGTCGTCTCGGCCCTGCTCCGCCCTGAATGGCGGGTCGAAATCGAGGCCGAAGCGTTGATCCGGAATGCGCGCTAGCCTCCTCCTGTTGCTGCTCCTGACCGCCTGCACCAAGCCGACGCCGGAACAGCGGGTGGAGCACTCGACAAAGGTGCAGCAGCGGATCGAAGCCGTCCCACCCGACGGCAATGCGCAAGGGACGCGCGTCGCGATCGACGACGACGCGGCGACGCCGATCAGCGGCGCGCATTGACGGCGACGTTACTCGCTTGCGCTCAATCGGTTAGGGTCGTATATCCGAGTGGGATATCTTGGAGACGCGCTCATGAAAGTGCAGATTGGTCGCTGGGGCAACAGCCTTGCAGTGCGTATACCCAAGGAGGTGGCGGACCGCTTGAGGTTACGCGAGGGCGACGAGCTTGATTCAGCCCTTTTCGAAGCCGCTATCGAGGCCGAGCACGAGCAGAACAGGAAGCATCGCCGCGACGCAGCGCTCAAGTGGATCGCCTCAAGACGTTTGCAGCTGCCCTCAGATTATAAGTTCGACCGCGATGAGGCAAACGCCCGTTGAGCCAGACCATCGACACGAACGTCATGGTGTATGCGCTTACGGAAGGGCACAAGGCGGAGCGGGCGCGAGTTGTCGTCGCAACCGCGAGTTTCGTCAGTGTCCAACTTCTGAACGAACTGGTCAACGTAGCCCGGAAGAAGCTGCGCCTGGATTGGTCCGCTGCTGGGTTGCTATCGAACAAGGTTCGTGAGGCAGTCGGAGCGGTGTTGCCGATTTCTGAGTCTGACCACGTCGAGGCGCTGCGTCTGGGCGCTCGTTACCGTCTTTCCTACTACGATGCGCTTATGCTCGCGGTTGCCATCACCGGGGGTGCGCACACGATCTACAGTGAGGATATGCAGCACGATCTGGTGATCGACGACACACTTCGCATCACCGATCCGTTCCGCTAACGGCGCGGGATGAGCCAGTTCGACCTTACCGACGACCAGCGCCAGATTCAGGAGATGGCGCGCAAGTTCACCGCGGACGCGATTACCCCCCATGCCGCCGAATGGGACGAGAAGCATATCTTCCCGCGCGACACGATCCGCGCCGCCGCCGAGCTCGGCTTCGGGTCGATCTATGTCAGCGAGGAGAGTGGCGGGATCGGACTTGGGCGGCTGGAGGCGGCACTGATCATGGAGGCGATGGCCTACGGCTGTCCGTCGACGAGCGCTTTCATTTCGATCCACAATATGGCGTGCTGGATGATCGACCGATTCGGGTCGGCCGAGGTCAAAGCCAACTATCTGCCGTCGATGGTGACGATGGAGCGGATCGGCAGCTATTGCCTGACCGAACCGTCGTCAGGCTCGGACGCCGCCGCGCTCAAGACCCGCGCGGCGCGAGACGGCGACACCTATGTCGTGTCCGGCTCGAAAGCATTCATTTCCGGCGGCGGCGAGAACGAAATCTATGTCACCATGGCCCGCACCGGTGAGGACGGGCCCAAGGGCATCAGCTGCCTGGTGATCGAAAAGGACATGCCGGGGGTTAGCTTCGGCGCGCAGGAGAAGAAGCTCGGCTGGCACTCGCAGCCAACCGCGCAGGTCAATTTCGATGAAGTCCGCGTACCCGTCGCCAATCGGGTCGGCGGCGAGGGCGAGGGATTTCGAATCGCGATGATGGGGCTCGACGGGGGGCGGTTGAATATCGGCGCCTGCTCATTGGGCGGCGCGCAGCGCTGCCTCGACGAGGCGGTCGCCTATACTAAGGAGCGGAAGCAGTTCGGCACCGCGATCGCCGATTTCCAGGCGACCCAATTCACGCTGGCCGACATGGCGACCGACCTCGAGGCCGCGCGCGCGCTGCTCTACATGGCTGCCGCGAAGGTCACCGCCAACGCGCCCGACAAGAGCAAGTTCGCGGCCATGGCCAAGCGGCTGGCGACCGACAATGGCTCGTCGATCGTGGACCGCGCGCTGCAGCTGCACGGCGGCTACGGCTATCTCCAGGATTATCCGATCGAGCGCTTCTGGCGCGACCTCCGCGTCCATTCCATATTGGAAGGCACCAATCAGGTCATGCGGATGATCGTCAGCCGCGATTTGCTTCGGCAATAGGGATGTTGGTTTGCAACAGCGTCATCCCGGGCCTGACCCGGGACCTGCCTTCTGCCTCTGTTCATGCAAAGGCAGGCGGATCCCGGGTCAAGCCCAGGATGACGGGGAAGTGAGCGAGATTCTTGCTTTCGTCGAGGGCTCCGTCGCCCGCCTCCGCCTGAACCGGCCCAAGGCGATCCATGCGCTCAACGAGGCGATGTGCCGGGCGATGAGCGAGGTACTCCTCCAGTGGCGCGACGATCCGGGCGTCGAGGCGGTAATCCTCGATCATGCCGAGGGGCGCGGCTTTTGTGCCGGCGGGGATGTGGTGACGCTCGCGAAGTCCGGCGCGGCCGATGGCGCCGAGGCGGCCCGCTTCTTCGCCGAGGAGTATCGGCTCAATCACCTGCTGTTCACCTACCCTAAGCCGATCGTCGCGATGATGGACGGGATCACGATGGGCGGGGGAGTCGGCATCGCCCTGCCCTGCCGTTACCGGGTCGCCACCGAGAACACACGGTTCGCAATGCCGGAGACGACGATCGGCCTGTTCCCGGACGTCGGCGGCGGCTGGTATCTGTCGCGGCTGGAGGCGCGCGTCGGGCAGTTTCTCGCGCTGACCGGGGCAAGGCTCGACGGCGCCGAGTGCCACGACCTCAAGCTCGCGACCCATTTTGTGGCGAGCGCTGACCTCCCGGCGCTGATCGAGCGGATCGTCGCCGTGCCGGCACGGATCGAAGGCGCGCTCGGTGCCGCGTCGAGTTCGCCGGGCGACGCACGGATCACCGCCAACCTGCCCGCCATCGGGCGGCTGTTCGCGGCGGATGGGCTGGAGGAAATCCTCACCGCGCTCGACGCGGATGGTTCGGATTGGGCGGCTACCGAAGCGGCCACGATCCGCACCAAATCGCCGCTGTCCTGCAAGATCTCGTTGCGACTGCTCGCCGACGGCGCTCGCCGCGCGGATTTCACGGCGGAAATGGTGGCTGAGCACGCGCTGGCAAGCCACATCGTTCGAACGCACGATTTCCTGGAAGGCGTCCGCGCCTTGCTGATCGACAAGGACAATGCGCCGCACTGGGATCCGCCGACACCCGATGGCGTGACGGATGCGATGCTGGATCGACTGTTTGCGCCGGCTGCATCGGGTGAGCAATGGACGCCCTTTCCGGAGGTCATGGCATGAGCGACTTTGAAACGATCCTGGTTGATCAGCGCGGGGCCGTGACGCTGATCACACTCAATCGGCCGCAGGCATTGAACGCGCTGAACAGCGTCGTGCTGCGCGAACTGATCGCCGTCTTTGCCGCCTACGACGCCGACGACAGCCAACGCTGCCTGGTGCTCACCGGTTCGGAGAAGGCGTTCGCCGCCGGCGCCGACATCAAGGAAATGCAGGCGCAAGGCTTTGCGAGCATGTACGGTTCAAACTTTTTCGCCGGCTGGGAGCAGGTCACCCGCACCCGCAAGCCGTGGATCGCGGCGGTGGCCGGCTTCGCGCTGGGCGGCGGGTGCGAAGTGGCAATGATGGCCGACTTCATCATCGCCGCCGACACCGCGAAATTCGGCCAGCCGGAGATCAAGCTGGCGGTGACGCCGGGCATGGGCGGCTCGCAGCGGCTGGCACACGCGGTCGGCAAGGCCAAGGCGATGGAGATGTGCCTCACGGGCCGGATGATGGGCGCGGAAGAGGCGGAGCGGTCGGGGCTGGTTGCGAAGGTGGTGCCCGCCGCCGAGCTCCTGACCGAGGCCATGAAAACCGCCGAGGTGATCGCCGGCATGGCGCCGCTCGCCGCAACCGCGACCAAGGAAATGGTCAATGCGGCGTTCGAGCTGCCGCTGGCGCAAGGGATCAACTTCGAGCGGCGCCTGTTTCACGGCCTGTTCGGTACCGACGATCAGAAGGAAGGCATGGCCGCGTTCGTCGAAAAGCGTCCGGGGAAGTGGACGGGAAGATAACTCCTTCCCTCGATTTCGAGGGGAGGGGGACCATTCGCCGCAGAGCGAATGGTGGAGGGGCCTTCCGGGCACGCGGAAAAAGCCCCTCCACCATCCTGCGGATGGTCCCCCTCCCCTGCAAATGCAGGGGAGGATATTAGGAGAGAAACATGATGCGCGTGGCATTTATCGGGCTCGGCAATATGGGCGGGGGCATGGCGGCGAACCTGGCCAAGGCGGGGCATGAGGTGCGCGCGTTCGATTTGAGCGAGGCGGCGCTCGATCGGGCCGAAGGAAAGGGCTGCAACCGTATGGCCTCGGCCGAGGAAGCGCTCGACGGCGCGGAAGCGGTCGTCACCATGCTGCCCGCGGGCAAGCATGTTGCCGACGTCTATCGCAAATCGGTGCTGCTCGCCGCTCCCAAAGAAGCGATTCTCATGGACTGTTCGACCATCGACGTCGGCACCGCCAAGACGGTTGCCGGCGAAGCAGGGTTCGCAGGTTTCACCATGGTCGACGCGCCGGTCTCGGGCGGGATCGCGGCCGCCGACGCGGGCACGCTGACCTTCATGGTCGGCGGAACTGACGAGGGGTTTGAGCGGGCGCGGCCTTTCCTCGAGCAGATGGGCAAGGCGGTCATCCATGCCGGCGAGGCAGGCGCCGGCCAGGCCGCGAAGATTTGCAACAACATGTTGCTTGGCGCGACCATGGCGGCGACGTGCGAGACGTTCGTGCTGGCCGAGAAACTGGGGCTCGACCCGCAGACCTTTTTCGATATTTCCTCGAAGGCGTCGGGACAGAGCTGGTCGATGACGAGCTATTGCCCGGTGCCCGGCGTCGGTCCGGACACACCGGCGGATCGCGACTATGAGGGCGGGTTCGCGGCGGCGCTGATGCTCAAGGATTTGAAGCTGGCGATGGAGGCGGCCCAGGCGGCCGGCGCCTACACGCCAATGGGCGGCGAGGCGGAGGAACTCTACCAGCGCTTCGTCGGGCGTGGCGGAGGAACCAAGGATTTTTCCGGCATCATCAAAATGATCGACGACAGCTGGATCGCGCCTGCGGAAGGCGGCAATGTCAAATAGCCGACGGGGTTGATCGAAGCACCGGCGAGGGCCACATCGTGCCCATGCTAATCGGGGCAGCCGCGACTTTCCCAATGCGGCGGCTGCGGAAGCCAGCCCGCTCGCAGCGGCGCTGTTTGCTACTGACGATGTCGACGGCGTGTTCTTCGGGCGCGACTTCGTGTCGGTCAGCGCGGTTCCCAGCGCGGATTGGAGCGCACTGGAACCCGACGTGCTCGGCATCCTGCTCGATCATTTTGTCACTAACACCCCTTTGTTCACGCCCGGCAATGCCAATGGCATCGAAGTGTCGCGTGACGAGGGCTTCGCGGTCGAGGAGGACCCCGCCGACGCCGATATCGTCGAGCAGATCAAGGAACTGATCGAGACCCGCGTTCGCCCGGCGGTGGCCCAGGACGGCGGCGACATCGTCTATCGCGGCTATCGCGACGGGCGGCTCTACCTGCTGATGCAGGGCGCCTGCTCGGGTTGCCCGTCATCGGCGGTGACGCTGAAACGCGGCATCGAAGGGCTGATCAGACATTATGTTCCTGAGGTCGAAAGCGTCGAAGCGGTCTGACGCTTGCAGACTTGGCAAGGGGGTTGCCCTCCCTTTCCCATGCGACCAATCTGCCTTCATTGAATGGCAGGAGAATGATCGCTGATCCTCGCGCTCGACTGTTCGACCGCCGCCTGCACCGCCGCGCTGTTCGATGACGGCGGCGCGCTGCTCGGCGCGTGCGACGAAGTGATCGGCCGAGGACATGCCGAGCGGCTGGTGCCGATGATCGGCGAGCTTCTCGGTGGGCTGCCGCCAACGAGTGTCCTGGTCGGAATTGGGCCGGGAAGCTTCACCGGCCTGCGCGTCGCCCTGGCTGCTGCTCATGGCATGGCGATCGGCTGGGGCGCAGACCTGCACGGGATGCCGAGTCTCGCCCTGCTTGCCGCCTCGGCACCCGGCGACGGGCGAGTCGCCGCGGCCATCGCCGGCGGCCATGGCGAACTGTTCGTGCAATCGTTCAACCGATTGCCGTTCGCGCCCGAAAGCGATCCTGAGAACATGTCACCAGCCGCTGCCGCTATGGCGTTAGCGGCCGATCTTGCCGTCGGCAGCGGCGCGCAGGAGCTGGTGGATGCGCGAGGTCACGGCGAGGCACTGCCTCTGCTTCCAAGCGCGCGGTTCGCGATGCGACTCCCCGCCGAGCTGCGCACCTTATCAGCGTCTCCGCTCTACATTCGCGCGCCGGATGCGCGGCCCAAAGCGGCATGAGCAGCACGGCCGCGATCCACGGGGCGGTGACGCTGGCACCGGCCTTGTCAGGCGACCTGGACGAGGTCATGCACGTCATGGAGCGCGCCTTCTCGCCCGAGTTCGGGGAGGCATGGACCCGATCCCAATGCGCCGGAATCCTGCCGATGTCGGGAGTCCTGCTGACCATCGCCCGCACCGGAGCGGACGAGGCGCAGGGCTTTTCCCTGCTGCGCACGGCCGCCGACGAGGCCGAACTGTTGTTGATCGCGGTCGCTCCCAAGGCCCGACAGCAGGGAATCGGCCGCAGGCTGCTTGATCATTTCATCGGTCATGCGGAGCACTGCGGCGCTACTCGACTTCATCTTGAAGTGCGCGACGGAAATCTTGCCGTGCGGATGTATCGCGCCGCCGGGTTCGAGACTTCCGGGCGCCGCCGCAACTATTATCGTGGGCACGACGGGACACAGTTTGACGCACTGACCCTGGTACGCGGCTCTTCCCCCGCTTAACTTGACACACGATTGCGTTTTTCTGAAAATCCTAGTAAAAAAGACCAGCACTGCCCTGTTCTTTGGCAGAACCGCTAGTCTTCAACAGCTCGGGATGTGAAAAATGGATATTGAAAACAACGACGACACGCTGATCACGCTGACAGCGGATATCGTCGCCGCGCATGTCAGCAACAACAGCGTTGCCGTCAACGATTTGCCCCAACTGATCGCCAATGTGCACGGCGCGCTGGCTGGTCTCGGCGGGATCGTGACGCAGCCTGAAGCCAAGCCGGAACCAAAGGTTTCGATCCGCTCGTCGATCAAACCAGACTATATCGTCTGTCTTGAAGACGGCAAGAAGTTGAAGATGCTGAAGCGGCATCTGATGACTCATTATCAAATGACTCCGGATCAGTACCGGCAGAAGTGGGGCCTGAACGCCGACTATCCGATGGTCGCGCCCAATTATGCCGAGCAGCGCCGCACGCTGGCCAAATCGATCGGGCTCGGCACCAAGCGCCGGAAGACCGCCGGCAAGGGCCGCTGATTTCTTCTCCTCCCCGCGCGGCACCGCAGGGAGGAGAATCGCTTTACCGCGTTGCGCGGCTACCCTAATCGGAGCCGATGCACCGCCGGATCGACATCGAAGCACTGTGCGCGGCCAAGGGGCTTCGCATCACCGACCAGCGGCGGACCATCGCGCAGATCCTGAGCGATGCCGAGGATCATCCCGATGTCGAGACGCTTCACGAGCGGGCAGCCGCGGTCGATCCGCGGATTTCGATCGCGACGGTGTACCGTACCGTTCGGCTGTTCGAGGAAGCAGGGATTCTCGAGCGGCACGAGTTCGGCGACGGCCGCGCGCGCTATGAAGCGGCGTCCGACGAGCACCACGACCATCTGATCGATGTCGAGACCGGCAAGGTGATCGAATTCGTCGATGACGAACTCGAGGCCTTGCAGCGGCGTATCGCGCAGAAGCTCGGCTTCCGCCTGGTCGATCATCGCATGGAGTTGTTCGGCGTCGCCCTCGACCGCAACCGCTGAGCCGTCGCGCGTGACAGCGGCGGGACGCATCGCGGCCCTGGCGCTGCTGCTTCTGGTCTGCCTTGGTCCGCATCTGATTGCCAAATCGATCGGCCGATCGCGCTGGCCACGCCGCTTTCTGAAGGCCGCGGCGCGCACCTGCGGCGCTCGAGTCACGACCGAGGGCGAGGGCATCGCGCCGCACAGCCTGATCCTCGCCAACCATAGCAGCTGGCTGGACATTCTCCTGCTCGCCGGTGCGACGGGCACGCGGTTCGTATCGAAGGCGGAAGTCCGCGATCACTGGCTGCTGCGCTGGCTCGCCGATCAGAACGATACGATCTACATCGAGCGGCAGGACCGGCGAGCGGTGCATGGCCAGGCGGCGGAGATTGCCCACGCCCTTGCCGATCCGCGCCCGCTGGCCCTGTTTCCCGAGGGGACGACGGGCGATGGACGGGAGCTGCTGCCGTTTCGCCCGTCGCTGTTGGCCGCGGTGGCACCCGCCCCGGCCGGAGTCGACGTTCGGCCCGTGGCAATCGACTATGGCGCCATGCGCACCGAAATCGGCTGGAGCGACGGGGAGAGCGGCAAAGCGAACGCCCTGCGTCTGCTCGGCCGGCGCGGCACCTTCCCGGTTGTCGTTCGCCTGCTTGCGCCGCTTGCCTCGGGCGAAGACCGCAAGGCCATGGCGCGGGATGCCCGGGGAGCGATCGAGGACGCGTTGGCCGCTTCAAACCTTCGCACCCCTGCCCTATAGGCGCGCGCCATGACCGCCGCGCCCAAGTCCTTCCGAGTCAAAAGCTTCGGCTGCCAGATGAACGTCTATGACGGCGAGCGGATCGCCGAGCTGCTCGACGCCCACGGCCTGTCGGCCGCGGCGGACGGGGAGGACGCCGATCTGGTCGTCCTCAACACCTGCCACATCCGCGAGAAGGCGGCGGACCGCGCCTATTCGGATATTGGCCGTCTGCGGCGCGAGGACGGCTCGCGGCCGCTCATCGCGCTCGCCGGCTGCGTCGCGCAGGCCGAAGGAGCGGAAGCCGCGCGGCGATCGAAAATGATCGACATGGTGATAGGCCCGCAGGCCTATCATCGTCTGCCGCAGATGCTCGCCGAGGCGGTGGCGGGGAGGCGGCCGGTCGACACCGACATGCCGGCGATTTCGAAATTCGAAGCCCTTCCGGCCCGGCGGCGCTCCGGTCCGAGCGCCTTCCTGACGGTGCAGGAAGGATGCGATAAATTCTGCACCTATTGCGTCGTGCCCTATACGCGCGGCGCGGAGGTCTCGCGGCCCGCGGCCGACATCCTCGTCGAGGCGCGGGCGCTGGTCGACGGCGGAGCGCGCGAGATCACGCTACTCGGCCAGAACGTCAATGCGTGGACCGACGGGTCGCGCGGGCTCGACTGGCTGATCCGCGCCCTTGCACCGCTGCATGGGCTGGAGCGGATCCGCTACACCACCTCGCACCCGACCGACATGAGTGACGCATTGATCGCGGCGCATCGCGACGTGGCGAAACTGATGCCCTATCTCCACCTCCCCGTGCAGTCGGGCAGCGACCGCGTTCTCAAGGCGATGAACCGCAGCCATTCGGCGGCAAGCTACCTGCGCACGATCGGCAAGGTCCGCGCCGCCCGTCCGGAC
>JAIVIZ010000196.1 GCA_020200315.1 Sphingomonadales bacterium
GCGCTGGTCGCCCATGCCGGCAAGGCGGGGGCGCGAACACTGGTCAATGCCTCGCCCGAGCCTTTCTCCAACGTAATCGTCTCCACCGCGGAGGATGCCGCCACCGGCGGCCTGCTCGCTCTGGCCATCGCCAACCCGATCGCGGCGGCGCTGATCGCCGCCTGCCTGGTCGTGCTCTCCCTGTGGCTGGTGTTCGCGGCGCGGCGCGCAATCCGTTCGCTGGTCGATCGACTCAACCCGCCGCGCATGCCCGCCCGGGGTCAGGCACCGCCGCCGGCGATGTAGCGATCGATCACCGTTTCCAATAGGGTCATCGGCACCGCCCCGCCCTTCACCACCGCATCGTCGAACGTTCGCAAATCATAGCGCGCACCCATCGCCGCCTGGGCTTTGCTGCGCAGCCGGTCGATCTCGAGATGCCCGACCTTGTAGCCGCACGCCTGCCCCGGCCAGGCGCAATAGCGATCGACCTCGCTTTCGACCGAGCTGCGGTCGTCGCCATTGTTAGTGACGAAGAAGTCGATCGCCTGCTCGCGGCCCCAGCGCAAGGCGTGCAGCCCGGTGTCGACCACCAGCCGGCAGGCGCGAAAGTTCATCGACTGGAGATAGCCGATCGCGCCGAGCGGATCGTCGTCATATACGCCAAGCTCGTCGGCAAGCTGCTCGGCATAGAGCGCCCAGCCTTCGGAATAAGCATTGAACGCCAGCAGGCTTCGGATCAACGGAGCGCGGTTCGAATATTCGCCCTGCCAGATATGGCCCGGAATGCCCTCGTGATAGGTCAGCGTCGGCAGGCTGAACTTCGGCCATTCGGCCGTATCGCGCAAATTGATATAATATTGGCCGGGCACCGACCCGTCGAGCGACCCGGCGCCGGCATAGCCACCCGGCGCGCTCGCCTCCAATTCTATGGGAACCCGCTTGATCACCAGCCTGCCCGGCACCAGCGTCGCGAACGCGCGCGGAAGGCGGGTGCGAATATCGGCGACGCGATTGTTGAGGTAGGCCAGCAATTGCTCGCGCCCCGCGGCGGTGTTGGGGAAGATCTGGCCGGGGTCCCTGCTCAGCGCGGCATAACGCGCGCCGACGCTTCCCCCGGTAAGCCCGCGCTTGCGCATGATCGAGTCCATCCGCGCGGTGATCGCCGCGATCTGCTCGCGTCCCAGCTGATGCACCTCGCGCGGGGTGAGGCTGGTCGTCGTCCCCGCCTTCAACGCCCAGCGATAATAAGCCTCGCCATCGGGCAGGTCCCACACGCCCGGATTGCCGTTGGCGACGGCGCGGTGACGCCGCAGCTCCTCGGCCTGGCGGGCGAGCGCGGGATTGACGCGTTCGGCCACCGTC
>JAIVIZ010000046.1 GCA_020200315.1 Sphingomonadales bacterium
AGCTCATTTCGGGCAGCGTCGACCGGCTGATCCTGTCGCGCCCCGCGGTGGAGGCGGGCGAACGGCTCGGCTTCCTCCCGGGCGACATGAAGGAGAAGGTCGACCCCTATCTCCGCCCGCTCTACGATGCGCTTTACGACATGCTGCCGACCGAGCAGGTCGAGCGGCGCATCGCATCCGGGGAAATCGAGATCGCGCCGATCGCCTTCATGCGCGGGCGCACGCTGAGCGACGCGTTCATCATCCTCGACGAAGCGCAGAACACCACCCCGCAGCAGATGAAGATGTTCCTAACCCGCTTCGGCATGCGCAGCCGGATGGTGGTGTGCGGCGACCCCAACCAGACCGACCTTCCGCGCGGCGTCGAATCCGGGCTGAACGACGCGGTCGGCAAGCTCGAGGGCATCGCCAAGATTGCGATGGTGCGGTTCAGCGCTGCGGACGTCGTGCGGCATCCGCTCGTGGGGCGGATCGTCGAGGCCTATGAAGGACCGGGATCGTGACGATGCTCGAAGTTGCGATCGAGGCCGACGGAGAGTGGGACAGTAGCATTGGCTGGGCGGCGCTCGCCCAGCGCGCGACGGCGGCGGCAATCGCCGAAAGCGCTTTTCCGCAGCTCGCAGTCGGCAACCGCGCGGTCGAGATTGCCCTGCGCCTCACCAGCGACGCCCAAGTGCGCGCGCTGAACGCGCAATGGCGGGGCAAGGACAAGCCGACCAACGTTCTCTCCTTCCCGCTCGCGAAGACCGACGAACTCAATGACGTCGACGTAGCGAATGGACCCGAGCTGATGCTTGGCGATATCGTCCTCGCGCGTGGCGTGTGCGGTGCCGAAGCCGCCAACAAGCAGGTTCCGCTTACCGATCACGCCGCGCACCTGATGGTCCACGGCACGCTCCATTTGCTCGGCTACGATCACCACGACGACGGAGCGGCCGCGGACATGGAAGCCCGCGAAGTGCGCGCGCTCGCACGCCTGGGCATTGCCAATCCCTACGAGGATGCCCGCTGATGGCGCTGGCACCCGATGAAGGCCGGTCGCGGCTGTGGCGCGGGATGCGCGCGCTGATCTTCGGCGACGATGGCGAGACCAGTCTGCGCGACCAGATCGAGGACGCGATCGACGAGGCCGAGACCTCGCCCGAGGTGCGCGGCGACTTGAGCCCGATCGAGCGGCAGATGCTGCGCAACCTGCTCCACTTCGGAGACCGCACCGCCGGCGAAGTGGCGGTGACGCGCGGCGATATCGTGTCGGTGCCCAGCACGCTCAATTTCGCCGAGCTGGTCGCCGCCTTCGCGGAGGCCGAGCATAGCCGGCTGCCGGTGACCGGCGAGGACCTCGACGACGTGGTCGGCATGATTCACATCAAGGACGTATTCGGCGCTCTGGCCAATCCAGGCCGCCCGCGGACGATCGAGGGGCTGCTGCGGACACCGCTGTTCGTGCCCGAATCGATGGGCGTGCTCGACCTGCTGGCGCGGATGCGAACCGAGCGCATTCACCTGGCGATCGTGGTCGATGAGTTTGGCGGCACCGAGGGGCTGATCACGATCGAGGATGTGGTCGAGGAGATCGTCGGCGAAATTGAGGACGAGCATGACGAGGAGGAGACGACCAACCTCGTGCTGCTGGAAGATGGCGTCTGGGAGGCGGATGCACGAACCGAACTCGAGGAAATCGCCGAGCAGGTCGACCCCAAGCTGATCTCGGCCGAGGATGAGGTCGACACGTTGGGCGGCCTTGCCTTCCTGCTGGCCGGGCGCATCCTCCCGCCGGGCGAGTCGGTCGAGCATCCCTCCGGCTGGCGGCTCGAATCGATCGATGCGGACGCCAGGCGCATGATCCGCCTGAGACTCCACGCTCCTGAAGAGGCGGCGGGCGCCTCGTCCTGATGCTATTCCTCGTCGCCCTGCTCGCCGGCGCCGGTTCGGCGCTCGCCTTTCAGCCGCTGGCGTTCGCGCCGGTCATGGTCGTGGCGTTCGCGCTACTGTGCGAGCTGATTGCGCGGTCCAAAGGGTTGGTGAAGGCGATGCTGCTCGGCTGGGCGTTCGGGCTCGGCCAGTTCACAATCGGGCTTAACTGGATCGCGACCGCCTTCACCTTTCAGGCGAACATGCCGGCGTGGCTCGGCTGGATCGCCGTGGTGCTGCTGTCGATGTACCTCGCGGTCTATCCGATGCTCGCGACGGGACTGGCGTGGCGGCTGAGGCAGCGGCGGCCGATCGCGCTGGTGCTCGCGCTCGCCGGCGGGTGGATCGTCGCGGAGTGGCTTCGCGCCGGGATGTTCACTGGCTTTGCCTGGAATCCCGTTGGCGTGTCGCTCGACGACACGCCGCTGCTTCGCTCCAGCGGGCTGATCGGCACCTACGGCTTGTCTGGGCTGGTGGTGCTGCTCGGCGGCGCGCTGTGGCTGGCACGAAGGAATGCAAGGAGCACCGGGCTGGTGCTGATACCCGTCGCGGTCGCCGGTCTTGCGAGCCTCGCGCTGCCGCATGCCGGTCCAGCGACGACCAAGCGGGTGCGGATCGTCCAGCCGAACATTGGGCAGGAGGAGCGCTGGCGCGACCGCACGGCGCAGGCGGGCGTGGTCAAGCTATTGGAACTGTCCGGATCGCCGACGGAGCAGCCGCGATTGCTGCTGTGGCCCGAATCGGCGGTAACCATGCCGCTGGAGGACGACCGTCCGGGCGCAACGGCGGCGATTGCGCTGGAGCGACAATCGGTGACGCCGGCGCTCGGACCTAACGATCTGCTGGTCGCGGGAAGCGAGGGACTCGCCTCGACCGACGGGATTCGGGTAACGAGCGCGCGCAACAGCGCGTTCGTGCTGGCGCCGGGCGGGCGCTATCTCGGGCGGTACGACAAGGCACATCTCGTCCCCTATGGCGAATATCTGCCGATGCGGCCGCTGCTGTCGGCGATCGGCCTGTCGCGGCTGGCGCCGGGCGATCTCGACTTCGACAGCGGGCCGGGACCGCGCACGCTGACGCTGCCCGGCTTCAGCAAGATGGGGCTGCAGATCTGCTACGAGATCATTTTCTCGGGCGAAGTGGTCGATCGCTCCGATCGGCCCGACTTCATCTTCAACCCTTCCAACGACAGCTGGTTCGGCAGCTGGGGACCGCCGCAGCATCTTGCCCAGGCACGGCTGCGCGCCGCCGAGGAGGGGCTGCCGGTGCTTCGCGCCACGCCGACCGGGATCAGCGCGGTGGTCGATGCCGATGGCAAGCTGCTCCAGTCGCTGCCGTTGCACCAGGCCGGGGTGATCGATGCCTTCGTTCCGGCGGCGCGCGCGCCGACACCGTTCGCGCTGCTCGGCAACCTCCTCCCGCTGCTTGTCGCCTTTGCCTTGATCGTCGTCGCGATGGCGCTGCCGCGGCGATCATGACCGCGGCCAAGGTCGGCGATCCGACGACGCTCAACCGGCTCTACGGGCGGTCGAGCGGACACAAGCTGCGGGCGCAGCAGCAGCAGCTGATCGACACGCTGCTGCCGCAGATCGCGGTGCCCGAGGACGGCGAGATCACGTCGGCGCGGCTGTTCGGCGATGCGCGCCCGCTGCATTTCGAGATCGGCTTCGGCGGCGGCGAGCATCTCGCCGATCGCGCCGACCTGCTGCCCGATCATGGCTTCATCGGCTGCGAGCCGTTCCTCAACGGCATGGCGACCGCGCTGACCCACATTCGCGACCGGCACCTCGCCAATGTCCGGCTGCACATGGGCGATGCGCTCGACGTGCTGCGCCGCCTGCCCGACGCGAGCCTGACGATGGCCTATCTGCTCCACCCCGACCCCTGGCCCAAGGCGCGCCACGCCAAGCGGCGGATGGTTAACGATGGACCGCTCGCGCTCATCGCGAGCAAGCTCAAGCCCGGCGGCGAGCTGCGCATCGCGACCGATCATCCGACCTATCTCGACTGGACCCTGATGGTCATGCAGCGCCACACCGGCACGCTCGACTGGCTCGCCGAGAAGCCGAAGAATTTCCTCGAACCGAGCGGCGGCTGGGTCGAGACTCGGTATGGGGCGAAGGCCCGGCGAGAGGGACGCCGGCCCTATTATTTGCGGTATCGGCGGACTTGAGGCATCGGATCTGGCCAGCAACAACCCGCGAATGTTCCCAATGTTCGCACTGACCATGGGCTTCGCGCAGAGTCCGATTTCAATGGCCAAATCGCTTTCGCCTCATGGCATGACAAAAGCGCTGTAGGACAGCGAAAATGCTCGCCGCAAATCCGGAGGACCAAATGACCCCGACGATTACCGCTTTTGAGCAGTCTCCCGATCGCGGCAGAGGACTGGCGCGGGACATGCACGTCCGGTGGGCGTTGGAAGAGGTGGGTCAACCTTACGACGTTCGCCTCCTCTCGTTCAGTGCAATGAAGGAGCCCGCGCATCGCGCGATCCATCCTTTTGGACAGATTCCGACTTATGAAGACGGTGAGCTCGCCCTGTTCGAGTCAGGGGCGATCGTGTTTCACATCGCGGAACGCCATGCGGGCCTCCTGCCAAAGAATGCGAATGCCCGGGCGCGCGCGATTGCCTGGATGTTCGCCGCCCTCAGCACGATGGAGCCGCCGATCGTCGACCGCTCAATCGCCGTGGTCTTCGAGCGCGACAGGCCCTGGCACGAGGAGCGCCTGCCCATCGTCGAAGATCGAATCCGTGGCCGCCTGAAGGATTTATCCGTTCGCCTTGGCGACTCCGAGTGGCTCGATGGCGAGTTCAGCGCCGGTGATTTGCTGATGGTGGAGGTGCTGCGCCGGCTGAGCGGATCGGGCATCGTCGACGGTTATCCGAACCTCGCAGCCTATGTCGCTCGGGGCGAAGCGCGGCCCGCTTTCAGACGTGCATTCGCCGCGCAGTTGGCGGTTTTCAATGCCGCATCGAACAACTGATCAAGGTCGCTCCGCCGTCGAACAGAGCATTCGTCAATTGCGAATGTCCGCAATGGGTGGAAAGCGGACATTGACGATTGCGCTTCAAACAAGCCCTGTCATACGTCGCCTCGTAATAGCTGAATAGGATTTGTGATGGATCTTTTTAGGACGGCGGTTGCGCTGTTATTCTTGTCCATTTCCGTTCGTGCGCCCGCCCAGAACCGGCTGCCGATCATCGACGTTCATCTTCACGCCCAAGAAGCACCGTTGAATTATCCGATTTGCGCCGGGGTGGGTGTTGCCCAAGTGATCCAGCTCGATGGCACTCCGATATGCAAAGCGCCCCTGCGTCCATCTCGAACGAGGTCAGCTCAACGCCGAGAGACGCTGGCGGCGATGCGGAAATACAACATTACCGGAGTTATCAGCGCGGAAAAGCAGGCCATCTTCGACGAATGGAAACAGGAAGCTCCAGAACGAGTGATCGCTGCATTTCAAACGAACGCCAAGGATACGGATCTTGCCCTATTGAAACAGCTAATCGTCTCTGGGCAGGTACAAATTATCGGTGAAGTGACGTCGCAATATGCGAAACTTGGTCCCAACGATCC
>JAIVIZ010000146.1 GCA_020200315.1 Sphingomonadales bacterium
CCATCAGTTGCAGGTAGCGCGCGCGGCCCGGTTTCGACCGTTCGATGATCCGGTCGGTGACTCGGGCGACGCGCGCGTCGAGCGTCATTCAGGGCACCAGTGAATGTCGATCGGCTGATCGCATTCGGCCAGCACGCGGCCGATCGGCAGCTTCGACGAATGGCCGTCCGCGATCGCCCGTTCGAGCAGGTCGCGTTTCTTCTGCCCGGTGATGGTGATGAGGATCGTCCGCGCCGACAGGATCGCGGCGCGGGTCAGCGTGACGCGCGGAACCGGCGCTTCCTTCGGCAGCGGATCGGGCATCACGCCGATCGCGCGCCGCGCCTTGGGGGCGTCAAGCGCGCTCTCGAGATCGGGCCCGGGAAAGATCGACGCGGTATGCCCATCCTCACCCATGCCGAGCCAGACGAGGTCGGGTGGCCACGGCAGATCCTGCAGCCGCGCGTCGGCGGAATTGCCCGCGAGCTTATAGTCCGCGATGTCGCCGGTAATCGGGATCACCCGCGCACCGGCAGGCAGGAACGCCTTGGCGATCGCCCGAATGTTGCTGAGCTCGCTATCCATCGGCACCAGCCGCTCGTCGCCTGGAACGATCGTCACTTTCTTCCACTTGAGCTTGGCCCTGGCGAGCTTCGCGTAGGCGGCCTGCGGCGTAGTCCCGCCGGGCAGCGCCAGCAGCGCCGCGTCGCGCGCATCAAGCGCGCTTTCGATGATGAAGCCGACGTCGCCGGCAACCGCGTCGGCCATCTCGTCCGCCGAGTCATAGTCCCAGAATTCGGCTTCGATCATGCCGCACCTCTAATCATGCCAATGTACTCCGTCGCGTTCGGTCAGGGCGATTGCCGCCGATGGTCCCCAATTGCCGGCCGCATAGGGTCTCGGCTCAACGCCCGCCTCGCCCCATGCGCTCCGCACCCGATCGATCCAGTCCCATTGCGCTTCGACCTCGTCGCGCCGGACGAACAGCGTCGGATCGCCTTCGATCAGATCGAGCAGCAGCCGTTCGTAGGCGATCCGCCGACGGTGATCGGCAAAGGCATTGTCGACGCCGATGGCGAGCGGCATTTCGCGGAGGCGGATGCCCTGGCGGTCGAGTCCCGGCGTCTTGGCCATCAGCCACAGCCGGATATTCTCCTCCGGCTGAATCGCGATCAGCAGCTTGTTGGGCTGCGCCGCTGCGCCGCGCGAAGCGAAGATCGAATGCGGCACGGATTTGAACTGGATGAAAATCTCTGTCCGCCGCTCGGGCATGCGCTTGCCCGTGCGCAGGTAGAAGGGAACGCCGGCCCAGCGCCAGTTGTCGACATGCGCCTTCAACGCCACGAAGGTCTCTGTCGAGGAGGTCCGCTGAAGTTCATCGGCGTAGCCGGGCACAGGCTGCCCGCCGACAGCACCCGCGGCATATTGCCCGGTGACCGCGCTGGCGCCGACCTCGGCGGGACCGATGCGGCGCAGCGAGCGCAGCACCTTGACCTTTTCGTCGCGTACCGAAGTCGCGTCGAAATCGGCCGGCGGCTCCATCGCCACCAGCGCGAGCAATTGGAGCATGTGATTCTGGACCATGTCGCGCAGCGCGCCTGCGCCATCGTAATAGTCGCCGCGCCCCTCGAGCCCGACCGTCTCCGCGACCGTAATCTGGACATGGTCGATATGCGCCGAGTTCCACAGCGGCTCAAACAGCGAATTGGCGAAGCGCAGTGCCAGCAGGTTTTGCACCGTTTCCTTGCCGAGGTAATGATCGATGCGGAAAGTCCGCGCCTCGGGAAAGGCGACCGCCACCGCGTCGTTGATCTCGCGGCTCGACGCGAGGTTCGAGCCGAGCGGCTTCTCCAGCGCGAGGCGCACGCGCTCGCCCGTCAGTCCGGCCGCTTCAAGGCCGTCGATCGTCGCCTTGAACAGCGACGGCGCGGTCGAGAGGAAGATGGCGAGCCCCTGCGCCGGGTCGATCCGCTCGCGCAGCGCGGCGAACCCCTCGGCCTTGGTCGCGTCGAGCGTCACATAGCTGATCCGCTCGACGAAGCTCGCTGCCTTGTCCTCGGTGAAGAAGTCGGTCGGGACATGCTCGCGCAGCGCTTGCAGTGCGCTGGCGCGATAGTCGGCATCGTTGAGCGCACTGCGCGCGGTTCCGACGATCTTGAGATCCGGCGGCAGCAGTCCGTCCGCATGCAGTCCGTAGAGCGACGGCAGCAGCATGCGGTGCGCGAGGTCGCCGGTCGCGCCGAACAGCAGAAGAGTGGAGGGCGGGTCGCTAGTCATCCCGTGCGGCTATAGCGCCGCGCCGGACGAGGGCAACGCGGCTGCTGGCGCTTCCACTCCGGCCTGCTAGGCTCGCGCGTTAAGGAGGCAAGACGGCGATGAAGCGCGACAAGTACGACAAGCGGCTGAAGTCGCTCGACCTCGAACTGGTCGCCATGGCCCGATGGGTCAAGGCGACGGGCCAGCGCATCATTATTCTGTTCGAAGGCCGCGATACCGCCGGCAAGGGCGGCGCGATCGACGCCATCCACGCCCACATCAACCCGCGCGACTGCCGCATCGTCGCCCTCGGCAAGCCCGACAAGGTGCTCGACGTCCCGGAATATTTCGACCGCTACACCGCCAACCTGCCGGGCCCCGGCCAGATCGCCCTGTTCGACCGCAGCTGGTACAACCGCGCCGGCGTAGAGCGGGTAATGGGCTTCTGCACCGAGCAACAGGCGGAAGACTTCCTCGCCGCCGTGCCCGCCTTCGAGAAGAGCCTCGTCGACCAGGGCATCATCCTGCTCAAATATTGGCTGTGCTGCGATCAGAAGGAGCAGGAGGAGCGCTTCGCCGAGCGCCTCGCCGACCCGCTCAAGCAGTGGAAACTCTCGCCCATCGACCTCGCCGCCCGCCAGCATTACGACGACTATACCGCCGCGCGGGAAGCGATGCTCAAGGCCACCCACAGCAAGTGGGCGCTGTGGACTTTGGTCGACTTCAACGACCAGCGTCGTGGCCGCCTGACCCTCATCCGCGACCTTCTCGACCGGCTGCCAGAGACCAAGACCCCGCTCGACCTGCCGCTGTTCGGCAAGCTCGATGCTCCGTTGGCAAAGGAGACCTACGCCGTCGTCGAGCCCATCTCCGCCTGGCCGCCCAAAAAGGATTGATTTTTCGCTGTCCTACAGCCCTGCCGCTGTGCCACGCGGGTGGCGGCTGTTTGACATTGGAATCGACCATGCGTTCGCGCCAGACGGGGGTTCGCCAAACCCCATGGCCACCGCGAACATTGGGAACATTCGCGCGAATGTCTTGGCCAATCATGGTCATTCCGGGAGCATCGGTTGTTCGCAACTTTCTCAGAGTCAGTGCTGGTCGCCATCTTTGCGGTTTCATCTGCGGTCGTGTGGCTGGCGGGGACACGGCTATCAAAAGCAACTGACATTCTGTGCAAACGCTTTCGAATCGGCGAAGCACTTGGCGGAGCCATCCTACTCGCTGTGGCAACAAACTTGCCTGAGATTGCTATCACTTCCAGCGGGGCTCTTTCCGGCAACCTCGGCGTGGCGGTCGGAAATATATTGGGCGGGGTCGCCATCCAGACAGTCGTGCTCGTGCTGCTCGATCGGTTTGGCATCGACACGACTATCTCCCTCACGCATCGCGCTGGAAGCCTGAAGCTCGTTATTGAGGGGCTGCTGGTGGTTTGCGTGCTGGTGTTGACCATCATGGCTACGCAGCTTCCTCCCTCTGTCATCGTCTTCCGACTTACGCCGGGGGGAGTGATGATCACTCTGTTCTGGCTTCTAGGCTTGTGGCTCATCGGCCGGGCAAAGTCAGGGTTGCCTTGGCAAGATGCCGCGCACGCTTCCCGCTCCAGAGACCCGGGAGAGAAGGAGCCATCAAACGATCGGGGCAACAACACGGAAGTCACCTCAGACGGGAGCACGGCCAAAGCTGCCGTGATCTTCTTGCTGGCAGCTGTTGCGACGCTCGTCTGCGGAGTGCTGCTTGAGGAGAGTGGGAGTGCGATCGCCAATCACCTCGGCATGTCCGGAGTTGTTTTCGGGGCCACGGCGCTCGCCGCCGCAACTGCGCTTCCAGAAGTGTCGACCGGATTCGCACTTACTAAGCTTCATGACTACGAGTTGGCCGTTAGCGACATTCTGGGCGGCAATGCCTTTCTGCCAGTGCTCTTTCTTCTCGCCGAGCTGATCTCAGGACGCGCGGTCCTGCCGCACGCGCAGGGAACGGACATTTATCTTGCTGCACTGGGGGTGCTGCTTACTTCCATTTATCTGGGCGGACTCATCTTCCGGTCGAAGCGAACGGTTGCTGGCGTTGGAGTGGACTCGCTTCTCGTGCTCATTCTTTATGGCCTTGGCATGGCCGGTCTGTTTGCCATCGCGGCCGCTCCGACGATTGGCGGCACGCAGTGATCAGCAAATGTCCGTTTTCCACCCAAAGCGGACCTTCGCGTCGCTAAACCTCGCCCCATCCCAACCCTTGATCAAATCCGGCAACCCGCTATAGGCGCCCTCGCACCGGGTTCGCCCGGCGCATCCGTCCGAGACAGTCGCTGGGGGTTCCCTCTTAATTTGCGACCGAGGCGGGGACAGGAATTCGGGTGGCCTCGCTGTAAAAGCTCTTGGCCGCCGTGCGTTGCGGTAGTGCGACGCCATTGATCCAGCCCCCACGGACTTAAGTTGCCGAGGTCCTTGCGGCCAAGGCCGTTTGAACCTCGCTCGAAGGTCCACTTCGAGCGAAACTTAGGAGTTGGCATGGATCGTTCGCAAAAGGCCGATCTGGTTGCCGAGCTGAAGAGCGTCTTCACCGAGACCAGCGTGGTGGTCGTCACCCGCAATCTCGGCCTGACGGTGGCCCAGTCCACCGACTTGCGCCTGAAGATGCGCGACGCCGGCGCCCAGTTCAAAGTCGCGAAGAACAAGCTTGCCCAGATCGCGCTCGAGGGAACGCGTTACGGTGGGATCAGCGAACTGCTGACCGGCCCGACCGCGCTCGCCACCTCGACCGACCCCGTCGCCGCAGCCAAGGTCGCGGTCGACTTCGCCAAGACTAACGACAAGTTGGAGATCGTTGGCGGAGCGATGGGCGACACGCTGCTCGACGTGGCGGGGATCACGGCGCTCGCCGCCCTGCCCTCGCTCGATCAGCTGCGCGGGACGTTGATCGGTCTCATCCAGGCGCCCGCGACCAAGATCGCGCGCACCGTGGCGGAGCCCGGGGCCCAGCTTGCTCGCGTCTTCCAGGCATATGCCACCAAGGAAGCCGCATAGTTCTTCTTTCCGTTTCAACGCAATGCATTGGGGCCCTGCCCCGCTTAGGAGTATAACATGGCTGACATTCAAAACCTCGTCGACCAGCTGTCGGCGCTTACCGTGCTCGAAGCCGCCGACCTTGCGAAGGCGCTCGAAGAGAAGTGGGGCGTTTCGGCCGCCGCTGCCGTCGCGGTCGCCGGCCCGGCGGCCGCCCAAGAAGATCAACGTCATCAAGGAAGTCCGCGCGATCACCGGGCTTGGCCTCGGCGAAGCCAAGGCGCTGGTCGAGGGTGCGCCCAAGGCTGTCAAGGAAGGCATCAACAAGGCCGAAGCCGAGAAGATCAAGAAGCAGATCGAGGAAGCCGGCGGCACGGTTGAGCTAAAGTGACCTCGGCGTAGTCGAGGTCATCCCGGACTTGATCCGGGATCTAGGCCAAGACTCTGGGCCCCTGCCTTCGCAGGGGAACAGAAAAGGGGCGGCTTCGCAAGGAGTCGCCCCTTTTTCTTTGCCGCGCCTCCTAATGCTGAACCGGGACTGCGACTTTGTCCGGCGGCTGCGAGCCGTCCTTGCGGTTGGGGCTTTGCGGCAGATTGGGCCGGGCACCAGCTACAGAGGTGGCGTGGCGAGCTTGCGCTTCCCGATCGACCGGCACCGCACCGCTGACCTGGGCGTTGCCTGCCTCCTGGAGCGCCTGTTGCGGATCGGTGCCGTTATGCGCCGCGTTCTCGAGGACGGCCGCGGCCTTTGGGTCCGACTGACGGGCAGCGGCGCCGAGGTCGTTCGAGCCGCCGCCTTCCTGTTGACCGCAGGCAGCGGTCAGAATGCACAGCGGCAGGATCAGACAAGCTCGCATAACGGCTCCGGACGAGGGGAAACCTCATGGAACCGCTCACGCGCGAATTGGTTGCCGAGCACCCCTTGCAGCGCCGCGCCGAATCGCTATATCGGGCCAATCCAACACATGACGGCTCTGCCGCACGGTGACGTGCGTCCGGGGCTTTTCCTGCCCTCTCCGGGACAGGGCCTGAACCGCGCACGGGCCCAAAGCATTGGAGAGGGAGCAGCAGGAGCAGCGCTCCACCTTAGTTTCCCCGCGCAAGCGGGGTTCCCTCGGCCCGCAGTTCATCCGCGGCCGAGCCCAGCGCAGGGACGACCATGGCCACCAAAGCGATCGACGTAGCCTCGACCGGCACGACTCCGGGCAATTCGCGGCGCATCCGCAAGATTTTCGGCAACATTCACGAAATCAGCGAGATGCCGAACCTCATCGAGGTTCAGCGCGAGAGCTATGAGCAGTTCCTCCGCTCCGATCCGGCCATCGGCTACGTCTCGGGGCTCGAGAAGACGCTTCGCTCGGTGTTTCCGATCCAGGATTTCGCCGGCACCGCGCATCTCGACTTCGATCGCTACGAACTGGAGCATCCCAAGTTCGACACCGACGAATGCCGCCAGCGCGGGCTGACCTATGCGGCGCCGATGAAGGTCACGCTGCGCCTGACCAGCTTCGAGATCGATCCCGACACCGAGGCCAAGTCGGTGATCGATATCAAGGAGCAGGACGTCTACATGGGCGACATGCCGCTGATGACGCGGAACGGCACGTTCGTCATCAACGGCACCGAGCGCGTGATCGTCAGCCAGATGCACCGCTCGCCGGGCGTGCTGTTCGACCATGACCGTGGCAAGACCCACGCATCGGGCAAGTTCCTGTTCGCGGCGCGGGTCATCCCGTATCGCGGCAGCTGGCTGGATTTCGAGTTCGACGCCAAGGACATCGTCAACGTGCGTATCGACCGCAAGCGCAAGCTGCCGGTGACGGCGCTGCTCCACGCACTCGGCCTGTCGAGCGAGGAAATCCTCAACATCTTCTACAGCCGCGTCTCCTACGCTCGCGGACCTAACGGCTGGCAGATCCCCTTTGTCAGCGAGCAGTGGCGCGGGCAGAAGCCGACTCATGACGTGATCAACGCCGACACCGGCGAAGTCATGTTCAAGGCGCATGAAAAGATCAGTCCGCGGCTCGCCAACAAGGCGGCTAAGGATGGCCTTGCCAACCTCATCATCCCGACCGAGGAAATCTTCGGCCGCTTCTCCGCCTACGACCTCATCGACGAGGCGACGGGCGAGATTTATATCGAGGCCGGCGACGAGGTCTCGGCCGAGAATCTCGAGAAGCTCGACAAGGCCGGCGTCGACCGGCTCGAGCTGCTCGACATCGACTACGTCAACACCGGTCCGTGGATTCGCAACACGCTGAAGGCCGACAAGGCCGAGGACGGCGACCAGGCGCTATCCGACATCTATCGCGTCATGCGCCCCGGCGAGCCGCCGACGCGCGAGACCGCGGACGCGCTGTTCTACGGCCTGTTCTTTGACCCCGATCGCTACGACCTCAGCGCCGTGGGCCGGGTGAAGCTCAACATGCGCCTTGGCCTCGACGCCGAGGACACGGTCACCACGCTGCGCCGCGAGGACATTCTCGCCGTCGTGCAGGAGCTGGTGAACCTCAAGGACGGCAAGGGCGAAATCGACGACATCGACAACCTCGCCAACCGGCGCGTGCGGTCGGTCGGCGAACTGCTGGAGAACCAGTATCGCGTCGGGCTGCTGCGCATGGAACGCGCGGTCAAAGAGCGGATGAGCAGCGTCGACGTATCGACGGTGATGCCGAACGACCTCATCAACGCCAAGCCGGCGGTCGCCGCGGTGCGTGAGTTCTTCGGCTCCTCGCAGCTGTCGCAGTTCATGGACCAGACGAACCCGCTGTCGGAAGTCACCCACAAGCGGCGCGTGTCGGCCCTCGGGCCAGGCGGTCTCACGCGTGAGCGTGCGGGCTTCGAAGTGCGCGACGTTCACCCGACGCACTATGGCCGCATCTGCCCGATTGAGACGCCGGAAGGGCCGAACATCGGCCTCATCAACAGCCTCGCAAGCTTCAGCCGCGTCAACAAGTACGGCTTCATCGAGACGCCGTACCGCAAGGTCATCGACAACAAGGTGACCAACGACGTCGTATATCTGTCGGCGATGGAAGAGGCCAAGCACACGATCGCGCAGGCCAATGCCGAAATCACCGGCGACGGCACGTTCGGCGAGGAGATCGTCTCGTCCCGCCGCGCCGGCGACTTCCTGATGGCGCCGCGCGACACGATCACCCTGATGGACGTCAGCCCGAAGCAGCTGGTGTCGGTCGCGGCTTCGCTCATCCCGTTCCTCGAGAACGATGACGCCAACCGCGCGCTGATGGGATCGAACATGCAGCGCCAGGCGGTGCCGTTGCTGCAGGCGGACGCTCCGCTGGTCGGAACCGGCATGGAAGAGACGGTTGCACGGGACTCCGGGGCAGCGATCTCCGCCCGCCGTTCGGGCATCGTCGACCAGGTCGATGCGACCCGCATCGTCATCCGCGCGACCGGCGATCTTCGCCCGGGCGAGAGCGGAGTCGACATCTACACGCTGATGAAGTTCCAGCGGTCGAACCAGAACACCTGCATCAACCAGCGTCCGCTGGTGAAGGTCGGTGAGACGGTCAACGCTGGCGAGGTCATCGCCGACGGTCCCTCGACCCAGTTCGGCGAGCTTGCGCTCGGCCGCAACGTGCTCGTCGCCTTCATGCCGTGGAACGGCTATAACTATGAGGACTCGATCCTCATCTCCGAGCGGATCGTGAAGGACGACGTCTTCACCTCGATCCACATCGAAGAGTTCGAGGTCATGGCCCGCGACACCAAGCTCGGGCCGGAGGACATCACGCGCGACATCCCCAACGTCGGCGAGGAAGCGCTGCGCAACCTCGACGAGGCGGGCATCGTCTACATCGGTGCCGAGGTCGAGCCGGGCGACATTCTCGCCGGCAAGATCACGCCGAAGGGCGAGAGCCCGATGACACCGGAAGAGAAGCTGCTCCGGGCGATCTTCGGTGAGAAGGCGTCGGACGTGCGGGACACCTCGCTGCGCCTGCCGCCGGGCGTTACCGGGACGGTGGTCGAGGTACGCGTGTTCAACCGGCACGGCATCGACATCGACGACCGCACCCGCGCCATCCAGACCGAGGAGAAGGAGCGGCTCAAGAAGGACGCCGACGACGAGCGCGGCATTCTCAATCGCGCCACCTTCTCGCGCCTCAAGGAAATGCTGCTCGGGCAGGTCGTGACCGCCGCGCCCAAGGGCATCAAGAAGGGGGCGAGCCTCGATGACGAGACGCTCGACGGCGTCGATCGTTACGACTGGTGGAAGATCGCCGTGAAGGACGACGGCCGCCAAGCCGACATCGAAGCGCTTAAGGGCCAATATGACGAGGCGGTCAACGTCATCGTCCGCCGCCTCGAGGATCGCGTCGCCAAGCTCGAGGCCGGCGACGAGCTGCCCCCGGGCGTGCTCAAGATGGTCAAGGTGTTCGTGGCGGTGAAGCGCAAGCTTCAGCCGGGCGACAAGATGGCCGGCCGTCACGGCAACAAGGGCGTCATCAGCCGCATCCTGCCCAACGAGGACATGCCGTTTCTGGAGGACGGGACGCCGGTCGACATCGTGCTCAACCCACTCGGCGTGCCGTCGCGCATGAACGTCGGACAGATCTTCGAGACGCACCTCGGCTGGGCCGCGCGCGGCCTCGGCCAGCAGATCGGGGAGATGCTGGAGGGCATGCACGAACGCGGCAAGGGCATCGCCGGAACCGACGTCGGCGCGATGAAATCGAAGCTCAAGGACATCTACGGCGAGAATTACTTCGCCGACATCGATGGCCGCGACGACGAAGCGACGATGGAACTCGCGCAGAATCTGGTCGGCGGAATCCCGATGGGCACCCCGGTGTTCGACGGCGCCCGCGAGGCCGACGTGTCGGCGATGCTGGACAAGGCCGGGCTCGACAATTCGGGCCAGGTCACCCTGTACGACGGCCGCACCGGCGACAGCTTCGACCGCAAGGTCACGGTGGGCTATATCTACATGCTGAAGCTCCACCACCTCGTCGACGACAAGATCCACGCGCGCTCGATCGGGCCCTACAGCCTGGTCACCCAGCAGC
>JAIVIZ010000197.1 GCA_020200315.1 Sphingomonadales bacterium
GCAATGGCATAGTCGATCTGGCGCTTGTCCAGCGGCCGCCGGCTCCAGTCGGTAAAGCGCGCGCCCTTGTCGAGATTGTGGCCGAGCATCGATTCCACCAGGTTCGAGTAACCGATCTGCTCGCCATGCCCCAGCGCCATGGCTGCGATCTGCGTGTCGAACAGCGGCGTCGGCACCTTGCCGGTGAGATTGTGGACGATCTCCAGGTCCTGCCCGCCGGCATGGAACACCTTGAGTACGTCATGATTGTCGACCAGCAGCGCCAGCAACGGCGTGAGGTCGAGGCCGACCATCGGGTCGATCGCGGCCGCTTCCTCGGTGCTGGCGATCTGCAGCAGGCACAGTTCCGGCCAATAGCTGTTTTCGCGCATGAATTCCGTGTCGACGGCGACGAACGGGTGCTGGGCGAGGCGTTCGACGAGCTTGTGAAGCTCGTCGTTGGTGTTGATCAGGGGATGAATCTTCATGTCCGCGCGGGCCATAGCCGGGCTTGCGCGCCTTGACAAAAGGGGAGGGGAAGGGGAAGCGCGCGCTTCCCCATTCCCGTCATCCCCGCGCACCCGGGGACCCAGCGAAAGCAAGAAACTGGGTTCCCGCATTCGCTGGAATGACGCTCTAGAGAGCGCATCAATGCACGCCTATCGCACTCACAGCTGCGGCGATCTTCGCGCCGCGAACGTCGGTGAAACCGTCCGGCTATCCGGCTGGATTCACCGCAAGCGCGATCATGGCGGCGTGCTGTTCGTCGACCTGCGCGATCATCACGGCCTGACCCAGATCGTCGCGGCGGCGGGCAGTGAGTCGATGCAGATGCTCGACGGTTTGCGGGTGGAATCCGTCGTCACCGTCACCGGCGACGTCGTCGCGCGTGGCGCCGACGCGGTGAACCCAAAGCTCGCCACCGGTGAGATCGAACTCCAGGCGCGCAGCGTCGAGGTCCGTTCCGCCGCGGCCGAACTGCCGATGCCGGTCGCGGGCGATGCCGAATATCCCGAGGATATCCGGCTCAAATATCGCTATCTCGACCTTCGCCGCGAGCGGCTCCACGCCAACATCATGCTTCGCTCGGCGGTCATCGCCTCGATCCGGCGGCGGATGATCGACCAGGGCTTCACCGAGTTCCAGACGCCGATCCTGACCGCCTCCAGCCCCGAAGGTGCGCGCGACTATTTGGTGCCAAGCCGCGTCCACCCCGGCAAATTCTACGCGCTCCCGCAGGCGCCGCAGATGTTCAAGCAGCTGCTGATGGTCGCCGGTTTCGATCGCTACTTCCAGATCGCTCCGTGCTTCCGCGATGAGGACGCCCGCGCCGACCGCAGCCCGGGCGAATTCCGAATCGATGCTGAACTACGGCAGCGACAAGCCCGATTTGCGCAACCCGCTGCTGATCACCGATGTTTCGGATCAGTTCCGCGGCTCGGGCTTTGGTCGCTTCGCCTCGATCGTCGAAAGCGGCGACGTCGTCCGCGCGGTCCCCGCGCCGGCGACGCACGAGAAAAGCCGCAAATTCTTCGACGACATGAACAGCTGGGCACAGTCCGAAGGCTTCGCCGGGCTCGGCTATGCGACGCAGAAGGACGGCGTGTTCGGCGGCCCGATCGCCAACAACCACGGTCAGGACGGCATGAAGGCGATTGCCGGAGCCATGGACCTGGGTCCCAACGACGGCATCTTCTTCGCCGCCGGCAAGGAAGCGCAAGCGGCGCGGCTCGCCGGGCTCGCGCGCACCCGTGTCGCCGAGCAGCTCGGCCTGATCGACGAGAAGCGCTTCGAATTCTGCTGGATCGTCGACTTCCCGATGTTCGAATATGACGAGGAGGCCAAGAAGGTCGATTTCAGCCACAACCCCTTCTCGATGCCGCAAGGCGAGCTTGAGGCGCTCGAAACCAAGGACCCGCTCGACATCCTCGCCTGGCAGTATGACATCGTCTGCAACGGCGTGGAGCTATCGTCGGGCGCGATCCGTAATCATCGCCCCGACATCATGTACAAGGCGTTCGAGATTGCCGGCTATTCGCGCGATGAGGTGGACACGAACTTCCCGGGGATGATCGGCGCCTTCAAGTTCGGCGCGCCGCCGCACGGGGGATCGGCGCCTGGGATCGACCGCATCGTCATGCTGCTCGCCGGCGA
>JAIVIZ010000077.1 GCA_020200315.1 Sphingomonadales bacterium
GCCCGAGCGCTGGGTCGAGGATGCCTTGTTCGCGCCCGAAGTCCGCGCCGCCTTCGTGCGGCTTGCCGAACAGGGTTGGCTCGACGCGCTTCGCACCGTCTATCCCGACGAGACGATTTTCACCTTCTGGGACTATTTCCGCAACGCCTTCGCGCGCGATGCCGGGCTGCGGATCGACCATTTCCTGCTTAATCCGATCGCGGCAAAGCGGCTTGGGAGCGCCGGTGTCGATCGATCGGCGCGCGCACTGCCCAAGACCAGCGACCACGCCCCGGTATGGATCGAGCTTGCCCGATGAGCGGTGCCCCTGTCGAGCCAATGGAAGCCCTGCTCGCCGAGCAGCTACCCGAAGGCGATGGCTGGCAATATGAGCCCAAGTGGGATGGGTTTCGCTGCATTGCGGTGAAGGAGCGCGAGCGCGTTGAGCTGTGGTCGAAGTCGGGCAAGCCGCTGGCCCGCTATTTTCCCGAGGTCGAAGCGCTGGTCGGCGGGCTGGAAAGCGAGCGTTTCATCATCGACGGGGAACTATTGATCGAGCGCGGCGACACGCTGTCGTTCGAAGCGCTTCAGGCGCGGCTTCATCCCGCGGCAAGCCGGGTGCAGCGGCTGTCGCGGGAAACGCCGGCGCGGTTCATGGCGTTCGACTGCCTTGGCCGCGACGGCAAATCCTTTGTCGATGCGCCGCTTCGTGATCGGCGGTCCGCGCTTGCTGATCTGCTTGAGCGCGAGCCCAGGCCGGATCTGCTGCTGTCCCCGGCGACTCTCGATCGCCACCAAGCCGCGAAATGGCTGAGCGAGAGCGGCGGCGCGCTCGACGGGGTGATCGCCAAGCGGCTCGACGACTCCTATCGGCCCGGGGAGCGGGCGATGATCAAGGTCAAGGTCAAGCGCACCGCCGATTGCGTGGTCGGCGGCTTCCGCTATGAACAGAAAGGCGGCGGCGTCGCCTCTCTCCTGCTTGGTCTTTATGACGAACAGGGGCTGCTCAACCATGTCGGATTCACTTCGTCGATCCCGGCCAGCAGTCGCCACGCCTGGGCAATCGAGCTTGCGCCGCTGATCGGGCCGCCGGGCTTCACCGGCAAGGCGCCGGGCGGGCCGAGCCGGTGGAGCAACGAGCGCTCGACCGAATGGCAACCGCTCAAAGCCGAGATCGTCGTTGAAGTGCTATACGACCAGGTTACCGGCGACCGTTTTCGCCACGGCACCAGGCTGATGCGGCGGCGCCCCGACAAGGCGCCGCGGCAGTGCAGGATGGAGCAGCTTGGCCACGCACTAACCCCGGCCGAAGTCGCGCAATTGATGGCCGGGTGACCGCCCGCTAGGGAGC
>JAIVIZ010000047.1 GCA_020200315.1 Sphingomonadales bacterium
GCCAAGGCGTTCAGCGAGGAAATGGGCGGGCTTGGCGCGGCATTCGGCGACTATGCCAAGAAGTGGGACGCGACGACGATCGCGACCGACTGGCAGGGGTTTTGCAGCGACAGCCGCGCGATCATCGCCGCACTGACCAGCCGCATCACCCGCGAAAACCGCGAACTCCTGCCCCTGGCCGACCGCCTCGACCGCGCCGCGTGAAGGCCGCTGTTTCGAATATCGGGTGAAAGCCGAGTTATCTCACCGCTTTCGTGTGAGGCCGAGGCTCTCCTCAATGAGCTAAGGAGTGACGGCGTGCACCTCATGCAAGGCGGTGGCTCGGTCGGAATCGTTCAGCCAGTTGATTTGAAGCACCTTGAACTCTGCTGCCGTGGTTACCGTTGCCTCATAGCCATCTTGCGGCTGCATCCACTGCGTTCCCCGAAGTCC
Source organism: Sphingomonadales bacterium (assembly GCA_020200315.1). GTDB lineage: Bacteria > Pseudomonadota > Alphaproteobacteria > Sphingomonadales > Sphingomonadaceae > Sphingomicrobium. Next base: position 433 of record JAIVIZ010000047.1, read on the forward strand.
GTGCGGACCGATAGTCCCCACCACACGCATTTCTACTGTAGCGAGCGCGGATTGAAGGTTCATTTCGTCGGCCGCGACGCCACAAATCTTTGGCGAAACACCCCGATGTGAGTCGTAGTTCAGAACGTACAAGTAAGCGCGACCCGACGTGTTCAGCTGCCAAACCTGTCCAGATGATGGCCTTCCCAATCGGTCGCGCAAAATCGATGGAAGCTTGGCAAAACTGACGGGATTCGCCGCGCCGGCCGATAGTCTCGCCTGTCCGTCCAGGCATGCGGCCGTGAAGAGCTTTGGCAGGTTATCAATATTAGTGACATTCCCTGATGACACGCCGCTCAGGGCCATCGAAAACGCTATAGCAGCGGCAATCATTGGAGCGCTCCTTCACGTGACCTCTGTTCTGGATCGAGCGGAAGATCAGCGAGCCAGTCGCTGCATATGTTCAGCTTCGTCACGATCCGAACGGCGCTTGGTCGCCCATTGTGTGGCAGTCATGCAGACGCGTGACGTGGCGAGCCGTGAGCCGATCTCTTCGGTATCCTCGCAAATCACCCGCTCATGGACCTTCGCGTCACTTGCCTTCGGTTGCTCTGCTGGGGGTGCTTGCTGTGCGAGCACCGGTGTGGCGTAGAACAGTAGAGCTGCAGCTAGAACCGATCGTTGCATTTTCATTCCCCCTTGCAGGGGCGCAGCATAGCCGGTTCGCTAACGGGCGCAAGGACTGCAGGTTAACGGGTCCACGGCCACTTGTGCGCAAACGCACTCTGCCCGACCTACGCAACAGGGGTGATGATGGCGCAGAGAGGCACGGATGCGGACGTTCGCAAGCGGTTCCGCTCGCTGGTCAACATGAGCGCGGGAGAACTGGAGGCGTGGCTTGCGACTCGCGAGAGCCTCGCGGTGGGTTGGAAAGGCAAGGACGGCAAAGCGAGCGAAAGCGTCGGCCATGCCAGTGGCCGGCGGATCGTCGCCATCCTGCGCAAGCGGACCGGAGAGCTGACGCCTGGCGACTATAGCCACATGCGCAAGGTCGTCGGCTTCATCCGCCGCCACGGAGCGCAGCGCCCGCCGCTGGTCGCCGGAACGCGCTGGGCGGCGTCGATGATGAACTGGGGGCATGATCCGCAGCAGGACTGAGCGTCGCAGCCGCGAGCGCCGACAGATTTCGGTCGCTTTTGCGGCGCGACGAATTTAGCCTGCGGTTGGACCGGATCTGTCGATCATGTGGGGTGAAAAAAATGTTCGCGTTGCTGATAAGCATGCTGGGCAGTCAGGCCGCACCTACGATTGTTGAAACGTCCGCGCCGGTGATCGCGCAATTGCGCGGTAGTCTGCCGGTCGAGACGTTTTTCAGCCGGGACGATTATCCGGCCGCGGCGCTCCAGAAAAGCGAACAGGGGGCGGTCGCGGTGAACTTGACGATCAATCCCCAGGGACGTGTGAGCGAATGCGTCGTCGTCGAAACGTCGCACTCTTCCGCGCTCGACGAGGCGACCTGCAGCATCCTCGCGCGGCGCGCGCGATACATTCCGCCGCTGGACAATCATGGGGAACCCACGATCGGCACCGCGACGGCACGGATCGTCTGGGCGCTGCCCAGATCCGATCAAAGACCGACTGGCTAAATAGCCGACCAATGACGGCCGCGCTAAAGACTGCGGCAAATCTGATGATCGCCGAATTGATCGGGGAGCGTGCATGCTGATTTTGCTGGTGTCGTTGCAGCTGTCGACTCCGCCGCCTTCGAAGCCGCTCGCGTCGATTTCGCCCACGGTTCGTCACCACGACCGTTTTCCGCGGCGCGCACGGGCGAAGGCACCGCTGGTCTCGCTGTTCAGCTCGGACGATTATCCGGGGGTCGCCCTCCGCAAATGGCAGCAGGGGCGGGTGCTCGCCCGCATGACGATCGGCCGCACCGGACGCATCACCAACTGCACCATCCTCGCCTCGTCGAAATCGCCGTCGCTCGATGCGGCGACATGCCGCATCTTCGCCGAACGCGCCGTGTTCGATCCGGCGCGCGACCGGCATGGGCGAGCCGTGCCGGATCACGATAGTCAAAGCGTCATCTGGCGCATTCCCGAGGATGCGCCGATCGAAGCGGAAGTCTCGCCGGTCCCGCTGATCAACTCACGGTCGAGCGTCACCTATGTCGTTCGCGACGGGAAGCCAGGCGCCTGCACGATCAGCAGCGCCGACGCGCCACCCGCGCTGGTCCGCGACGCGTGCGGCGAGCTTGAGGGTGTCGCGCGCTTAGCCCGAGCGGCGCTGGGCTCAGCGGCAGTCGAGCCTTATCGGCTGCGAGTGACGACGATCATGTCGATTGACGATGTCCCGCCGGCACTGGAGGGCCTACCCAGTTTTCGCCAGTCGGCGAAGCTCACCGTCGACCCGACGGGATTCGTGCTGAGCTGTCAGGCGGTGAGCGGAAGCGATGCGCCCTTCGCCGTCGCAGCGCTTTGCGCGCGGGCGCGAGAGGTCCGCTTCGACGCCATTCCGCTTATCGCAGCCGAACCGTCACCGCGCCAGGCGCTGATCACGCAATCGGTCGAGCAACTGGATGGGGCCGGCACCGGGGTCGAGCCGCTGCGCAAATGATTTTCGAAGCGCAGGCGAGCCTAGTCGACGACGATCGTGGCGCTCATGCCCAATAGCTTATGGCCGAAGTGGCTGCAGTGCGCGCGCCAGGTGCCGCGCGTCGGGACAAGGGTGACGCTGGTCGCAGCGTGACCGCGTAGCTCGACCTCGCCCTCGGGTGCGCTGCCGGCGACGATCTTCGATGCGGCAAAGAAGCCCGGCGCGGTGAAGTCGTGGCCCGATCCCGAGTCGTTGGTGAAGGCGAGGCGCACCGGCCGACCGGCGGCGAGGTGGATCGTCGCCGGGGCGATGTGGAAGCTCGACAACGCGATCGGCACGGTCGGCGTGCCGTCCTGCGCGGCGGCGGGGGTCGTGAGGAGCGCGATGCAGGCAAGGACAGGGGCGAGGGTCGAACGCATCATGCAGGCCTCCAGCAAGGGAGCGGTGATGCTAGGCGCTTTCGCGCAAAAACACGAGGCGGCGATCCTTGGAGAACCGCCGCCTCGCTTGCGTGACGATTATAGCTTCAGACCATCATGTTCGCGGGCACCCGGCCGCCGTTGTCGGCGAGCGCCTTCATCGTCGCCTTGTGCAGCCAGATGTTCATCTCGGCGCTGCCGTCCTTGGAGCCGGTATAGCCGAGTTCGGTCGCGAGCTGCTCCCGGTTCGACAGGCTCGAATCGATCCCGAGCAGTTTCATCAGGTCGACGATCGAGGATTGCCAGTTGAGATCGGGATTGCCCTTTTCCGACGAAATCTCGTTCAGCACCGCCTCGACGTCGACCGGCTGCTGCAGGGTCTGCGTCGAAGTCGGCTGGGCCTGCTGCTGCTCTTGCGCCGGGGCAGCGGTCTGTTGCTGCGTCTGCGCGGCGGCGGGATGGCCGAAGATCGCATTCTTGATCGAGGAAAAAATACCCATGATTCAGGCCTCCATGCCATGCTTGAGTTCGCTCATCTTGTCATGGCCTTCGCGCACCGACTGATAGGCGCTCTGCACCGCCGAGCGGCTCTCGGGGCTGAGGTTGGCGTCGTTGAGCGCGGCCTCGAACTTCTCCTTGAGATAATCCTCGCCGCGCTCGACTTCGTTGACGATCGCCTTGTCGTCCTGGCCGGTAACGGCGGACTTCAAATCGAGAAAGCGCTGGTGCGTTTTGCCCATGAAGCTGCCGGAGTCTTCGGGGTCGCCGCCGAGTTGGCGGACCCGGCTGCGCAGCGTCTCGACGGACTGGCTGCGCTCGTCGGCGCATTTGCGGAACATCTCCTGAAAGCGGGTCGACTGGGCGTCGCTGGCGGCGTCGCGATAGCCGTTGATGCTGTCGATCAGGGTCGCGGTGAGGGTGTTGAGAGTCGTGATTTCGCCGTCATGTTCGGCCATGTCGAGGCTCCTGTGCTGCGGGGGTGACTTCACGGGGCTCAACGCACCAGCGCCCTTGTCGATGCGAGGGCGCGACAAATTTTGCGAGGCGCGCGGTGGCGCGCCCTTGCCTTGGGGCGAACCGTTTGGCAGCTTCCTTCCATGTTGATCTTTCTCTTCGCCGCCGTGGCCTCGGCGACTTCCGCTCCGCTACCGGCGGACGTCTCGCCGCCTTCGAGCCAGTGGCAGGTCGATTACGGCGATAGCCGCTGCCTCGCGGTGCGGTCCTACGCAACGCCGAACGGCGATGTCGCGATCGCGTTCATCCCCGCGCCGACGTTCGGCGCCACCCAGATATCGATGGTGCGCAAGGGCGGTTCGAGCCGCCCGCTCCAGCAGGATGTGACGCTCGAAGGGCCCGGCGGCGCGGTGAAGAGCACGCTGATCGATTATCCTTCGACGAAGGGACACAGCATGGTCAGTCGAGTCACGCTGACGCCGGCCGAGTATAAGATAGCATAACACCGGTCAGGTCGGCGTCCGGTTGATGGTCGATGAAGCCGGCGTGCTCAAGAACTGCCTGACCACCAACACGAGCGGCAGCGCGATCCTCGATGCGATGACCTGCGTGGTGCTGCAGGAGCGCGCCAAGTTCCACCCGGCGCTCGACGTCGACGGCAAGCCGGTGAAAAGCGTCGCCGACCAGAGCGTCGTCTGGCGGATCGCGCCTTAGCTGCCCACACCCGGTAGATGCCGCGCGATCGGCGCCCAGGCGCCGGTGGCGAGGAAGGCGAGCTGCACGGCGAGCGACAGCCCGGCGAGCGAAATCCCAAGCAGCGAGACCGGATGAACCCGGCCGAGCGTGCGCCGATCCCACAGCAGCAGCGGCACGAAGGTCGCGACCGATAAGGTGCCGGTGAGCGCGAACACCGCCAGCAGCGGCGGGCCGAGCGGAAGCCGGCCGATCGCGGGGTGCATGAGCATCAGCGCGGCGCCGAGCATCGCCCGCTTGTGCACTGGCGCTTGGCGGCGGCGGCTCCAGCCGATCCACAACATGATCGCATAGACCGGGATGGTGGCGAGGGGCACGACCGACCAGTTGAGCGGATCGGTGAACGGCGGCGCGTTGTTGCGCGCGACCTCCCACACGCTGACGAGATACATCAGCGGAAGAATCGCCAGCGCCATCGCGAACGAAGCCTGGCCGAGCCTGATGTGGAGGTCGCGCCGGCCGGCGGCGACAAGCTGGGTCTGAGCGACGAACGCCAGCATCCACAGCGTCAGCAGAGTCCCGTGGGCGATAACCGTCGCGGTCAGGGTCGGGTTCGGCCGCGGATAGGAAAACAGATTGTGGAGATAGAAGCTCGGCGCGAACCCGAGGAACACCAGGGCGGTCAGCGCCAGTGCATAACGCGAGTAGAATTTGCGTTCCGCCGAAAGCCGGTCGGTGGTCGTGTGTGCAATCGTCGCCATGAGTGCCCCCCAGACGTCACTGTCAGGTCTTCGACATAGCGCATCTGGAGGGCAATCGGAAGCGGGTGCGCGCCGTTATTAGCGACCCAAACTTTCTTCATCGAGCGCGGCTTTGACCGGCGGTTCGTTGCCGACACGCTCGCGGTAGGCGACAATCGCGGGCCATGGCGAGAGGTCGATCTTGAACAGGTCGGCCCAGCGCAGCACGGTGAACAGATAAGCGTCGGCGGCGGTCAGGCGATCGCCGCAGAGAAAGCCGCCGCCGTCGAGACGCTTGGCAAGGAAGGTGAACTTCTTGCCGAGGTTGTCGACCGCCGCGCTTCGGACGTCGGGAGGAGTCGCCGGATTGAACAGCGGCCCGAAGCCCTTGTGCACTTCGGTCGCGATGTAATTGAGGAGTTCGAGCTGACGGTAGCGGTCGATGCCGCTCGCCGGGATGAGGCGCGCGTTCGGCGCGTGATCGGCGATGTACTGGAGGAGGACGGCGTTCTCGGTCAGCACGTCGCCATTGTCGAGCTTGAGCGCCGGCACCGCGCCCTTCGGGTTGACCGCGTAATAGTCGGACCCGTCGGCCAGCTGGTGGGCGCGCAGATCGACCTTGGCGGTGTCGTGCGGCAGGCCGGCGGCGTGGAGCGCGATCAGCGGCGCGAGGCTGCACGCGCCGGGCGCCTGGTAAAGTGTGGTCATGGCTGGTTCTCCTTTGCGGTGCGAGATAGGGTGCGCGGCGCAGCGAACAAGCGGTGCTGCCAAGAGGGGAGCCAAGCGATGATTAGGCAATTTGGATTGGGCGTGGCGCTGGCATTGGTGCTGGCGGTTCCGGGAGCGGCGCGGACGAGTCCGGGCGGCGGACCGGCGGATGTCGCGGCCGCGGTCGCTGCGCCGGGGCGGAGCGCCGACAATATGAAGCTCGATGCCTCGCGTAGGCCCGCCGAAGTGCTGCGTTTCCTCGGTCTTCGCAAAGGCATGCGCGTCGCCGATATGTTCGGCGGCAATCGTTACTGGGCGGAGATTTTCAGTCAGGCGGTCGGACCGACCGGGCACGTCACGGTGTGGGAGCCGACCCAATTCTACAAGGAAAAGACCAAGGCCGAGCTGACGGCCTTCGCCGCGAGCCATCCCAACGTGTCGATCCTGACGTCGCCGTTCGAAGCGCCGGACCTGCCGTCACGGGCGTTCGACTTCATGCTGATCAATCTCGATTATCACGATACCTATTGGCAGAGCGAAAAGAACGGGATCGTCCGGCAGGACCCCGGCGCCTGGCTCACGCGAATTCGCGCCGCGATGAAGCCGGGCGGAATCGTCGGTGTCGTGGACCATGTCGGCCCGGCGGGCGATACGCGTGCCATCGTCGAAAAGCTGCACCGCATCGATCCGGCGGTGGTGCGCGCCGACTTCAGGCGCGCCGGCTTCGTGCTCGACGGGACCAGCGACCTGCTGCGCAACCCGGCCGACGATCATAGCCTCCTGGTGTTCGACCCGACAATCCGGGGCAAGACCGACCGCTTCGTCTATCGCTTCAAGAAGCCGCGTTGAAGCTAGCGCGCGTCGCCGACGCCGGCGGGATCCTGGCCGCGCTGGCGGTCGGGCTCGCCGTCGGCGCGCTCGCCGGTCGGCTGCATGCGTCGTGGCTGACGAGCGCGCAGGCGGTCGCGGCCACCATTGGCGGACTGTGGGTCGATGCGCTGAAGATGACCATCGTGCCGCTGATCGCCTCGCTGATCGTGACCAGCGTCGCGACGCGCGGCGGTGCGGCCGAGGGGCGGATATCGGGCAAGGCGGTGCTGCTGTTCGCTGTCCTGCTGGCGATGTCCGGCCTGATCGGCATGGCGATCGTGCCGCCGATGTTCGCCGGCCATCACGCGGCGGTGACGGCGGCGGCGGTGCCGCTGGAGGTGCCGCCGATTCCCTCGGTCAGCGAGTGGCTGCGCGCGCTGGTGCCGACCAATATCGTCGCGGCGGCGGCCGAGGATCGGATCATCGGCGTGGTCCTGTTCGCGCTGCTGTTCGGCGCGGCGGCGGCGCGGATCGAGCCCGACAAGCGCGACGTGCTGCTGCGCTGGTTCGAGGCGCTGCGCGACGCGATGCTGATGCTGGTCGGCTGGATTCTGCTGCTCGCGCCGATCGGGGTCGCGGCGCTGGCGTTCGTGGCGGCGAGCGGGGACGTATCGGGGCTGGCGGGGATCGCCTTCCTCTATGTCGCGTCGCAGGTCATCGTATCGGTCGCGGTAATGGCCGCCACGGTGGCGGTGGTGGTCGTCGCCCGGCGGCGGATCGCGGCGCGGTTCGTGCGTGCGTCGGGCGGGCCGCTGGCGCTGGCGCTGGGCTCGCGCTCGTCGATCGCCTGCCTGCCGTCGATGATCGGCGCCGCCGACGCGATGGGCCTGGAGCGAAGCGGGGCGGCGACGGTGCTGAGCCTGGCGGTGAGCCTGTTCAAGCTGTCGAGCCCCGGCACGATCATTGGCACGATCGCGGCCTTGGCGGCGATCGACGGGCACCATCTGAGCCTGGCGCAAGTCGCGATTGTCGCCGGCATGGGGGTGGTGAGCACGCTCAGCGTTGCCGGGTTGCCGGGCGCGGTCAGTTTCTTCGCGGTGATGATTCCGGCGGCGCAGGTCGCCGGGGTGCCGGTGACCTATCTGCCGCTGCTGCTCGCGGTCGAGGCGTTCGGGGACATGGCGCGGACCGCGTGCAACGTGCTCGGCGATCTGGCGGCCGCGGCGCTGCTCGTCCCGATCGAGCCGCATGGAGAGGTTGAGCAATGACCATCGGACCGACTTGGCGCGTGCTCGGAGCGCTGATCGGCGGCCTGCTGGTCGGCGCGTTGAGCGCCGGCGCGCCGTGGAGCGAGCCCGCCGTGCAAATCGCCTCGACCGTCGGCGGGCTGTGGCTCGATGCGCTCAAGATGACCGTCATCCCGCTGATCGTCGCGTTGCTGGTGACGGGCATCGTCGGTGGGTCCGATGCCGCGCGCGAGGGCGGAGTCGCCGGCCGATCTTTGCTGTGGTTCGTCGTCATCCTGACCGGGTCGGCGGTGTTCGGCGCGGTGGTGATGCCGCTGCTGCTCGCCGCCTTTCCCTTGCCGCAGGCAGCGGGCGAAGCGCTTCGCGCCGGCCTTGCCGGAGTCGATCCCAAGGCGGCGGCGGCGGCGGTGCCGGGCTTGGCGGATTTCGTGCGGTCGATCGTTCCGGCCAATGTCGTCAAGGCCGCGGCGGATGGGTCGATCCTCCAGATCGTGGTGTTCACCGCCCTGTTCGCCTTCGCCATCGCCAGGCTGGACGAAGCGAAGCGGCGGCCGCTGGCGGCGTTCTTCGATGCGCTGACCGAGGCGATGCTGGTGGTGATTGGATGGGTGCTGTGGCTGGCGCCGGCCGGCGTGCTGGCGCTGGCGTTCGTGGTTGGAGTCGGCGCGGGCGGCGCGGCGTTCGGCGCGGTGCTCCACTATATCGTGCTGATCTCAAGCCTGGGGCTGGCGATCCTGCTCGCCGCCTATGTCGTGGCGGTGCTGATCGTGCGCTGGCCGCTCGGCCGCTTCGCCCGGGCCATGATCGCGCCGCAGGCGGTGGGGATTTCGACCCAGTCGAGCCTCGCCTCGTTGCCGGCGATGCTCGCCGCGGCGCGCGAACTCGGCGTGCCGGACAAGGCGGCGGACGTGACGCTGCCGCTGGCGGTGGCGCTGTTCCGCGCGACCGGGCCGGCGATGAACATGGGGGTGGCGATCTACGTCGCGCACTGGCTCGGTATTGCGCTCGGGCCGCTGGCGTTGGCGGCCGGGGTCGCGGTCGCCGCGACGACGACGTTCGGCACCGTCAGCCTGCCGGGGCAGCTGAGCTTCGTCACCTCGATCGCGCCGATCGCACTGGCGATGGGGGTGCCGATCGAGCCGCTGGCGATCCTGATCGCGGTCGAGACCATCCCCGACCTGTTCCGCACCGTCGGCAATGTGACGATGGATGTCGCCGTCGCCGGAGCGGTGGGGCTCAGGCGAGAGCGCGAGAAGATCGACTGACCGCCGTTCGTCGGTCGCCGCCGCGCTCGTCAAGCCGGCGGAGTAATCTGGTCTATCGGCCGGCCATTTCGCGGACGCTGTCCGCGTAGAGCCGGCCGACGGGCTGTTCGCTGCCGTCGGCGAGGCGGGCGATCCAGCGGCCCGAGGCGTTGCGCGAGAAGCCGGTGACGAAGTCGCGGCGGACGATCGCCGAGCGGTGCAGGCGGATGAACAGCGCGGGGTCGAGCCCCTCTTCGAGCGCGTTCATCGAGCTGTGGATCAGCCAGCTGCGCGCGGCGACGTGAAGCCGCATATAGTCGCGGTCGACCGCCGCGACCTCGAACGCCGCGACCGCGAACTGGTCGAAGGCGGTGATGAAGATGATCGCCGGCGCCGGGCGGCGGCCGGCAAGCGCGCGCGCGACCTCGATCCCGTCGAGACCGGGCATGGCGATGTCGAGCAGCATCAGGTCGGGCGTCAGTGCATCGGCCATGCGCACCGCGCTGTCGCCGTCGCTGGCGGTGCCGACGAGATCGACTCCGTCGCAGCGGGCGAGGAGCAGCTGCAGCCGTTCGGCGGCGAGAGGTTCATCGTCGGCGATGAGGATCTTGAGGTCGCGGGAGTCGGTGTTTCCCGAAGCGTCGGGGCTCAGGGCGTGGGCGTCAGCCATGAGCGGCGGAGGCTTCGGGTGCTGGAGCCGGGGCGGGCTCGAACGGCATTGTCATGCGCACTTCATAACCGCCGTCCTTGCGCGGGCCAAACGAGCAGTTCGCCCGATTGCCGAAGCGGGCGCGAAGCCGTTCGCAGACGTTGGTGAGGCCGACCCCGGTGCCGCCGTCCGGTGGGGTACGAACCGCGCCCGACGCCTTGCCGTCGGGGCGGTTGGTGACGGTGAGCAACAGGCGGTCGGGTTCGAGGAAGGCCGCGGCGATCGTCAGCACGACCTTCTCGCGCGTGGCGGCGACGCCGTATTTGATGGCGTTCTCGACCAGCGGCTGAAGCAGCAGGGCGGGGAGGCGCGCTCGCTCGAGCTCGGGCGGCACGGCGATCTCGACCCGCAGTCGCTTGGGAAAGCGGACGGTCTCGATATCGAGATAGTGCTGCTGAAGCGCGATCTCGTCGGCGAGCGTGACGTCGGCGGTGGGATCGAGCGTCAGCGAGGAGCGGAAGAAGGCGGAGAGCTTGAGGATCATCGACTCCGCCTCGGCCGAGCGGTCGGCGAGGACCAGCGAGGAGAGGCTGTTGAGCGTATTGAACAGGAAGTGCGGATTGACCTGATAGCGCAGCGCGCGGACCTGCGCCTGCTGCGCCGCGCTTTCGGCTTCGGCGATGCGACGCCGGGCATCGAGGGTTTCGGCCTGGGCTTGGACGGCGAGGTAGAAAGCGCTCCACGCGGCGAAGAAGAACAGCCAGACGACGGTTGCGTCGGCGAAGACGCGGAAGATGTCGTGGCGGCCGAGCTCGCCGATCTTGGGCAGGGTCAGCACGAGCGGCTCGGTCGCGGCGCGCTCGATGCGGATCTGCAGACCCTTCTGGATGACGACGAAGCCCTCGCGGGCCTGGAAGCGGAACTCGTCCTGCGGCCGGCGCATGAGGCCGTCGGCGACCATCAGCACGCCGGCCTGCGCGAAGGCGGCGGTGAGCGAGGCGGCAAAGGCGATCGTCGCGCGGCGCCGGGTCGAGCGGCCCTGACCGAAGCCAGCGATCGCTGAATAGATGCCGAAAGTGAGCAGCACGCCGACCGCGATCGTCACGGCGCGATTGAGCAGGACGGTGGCGATGTCGCCGCCGAGCAGCGCGCGGACGAGGACGGTCAGCGCATAGACCAGCCAGAAGCCGATGATCGACTTCACCGCCAGCCGCCAGTCGCCAAAGCGCGAGGAGGGTGAAGGGGTTATCGGCTCGCGCGACGCGGCCGCACCGGGCATGACGTCAGTCGCGGGAGCGGCGCGGTCCATCGGCGCGATGGTGCCCGGTGCAAGGGCGGGAGTCGAGCGTGAGCACCGCCGTTTGACGAAGCAGCGCGGCAGTTGAGCGAAGGTTCAGAATGCTTTTCCCAGACCGGCATCCTTGAGTGTGCCGTTGGCGGTATGTCTCACGCGAACGCCGCGGTCGAACACGAAATTCCGGTTGGTGATCGGCGAGAACCATATCTCATGGTCGCCCTTGCTCTTGCGAACAAAGGTACAACCCGCCTCCTTGAGCCTTCGCTCAATCTCACGTCCGTATGCACCCCCCACAAATTAGCAAGCGACGGCAAGCGGCGAGTCGAAAACGGGTCTGATAACCGTTCGGGGCCGGTCAGGGGGCCTTCCCGGACTATCCGGTTTCGTTCTGGTCTTCGCGGCTCGGCTTGGCTTTTGCGCAGCGACGATCTCTTCGATATTCAGCTCGATCAGCTCGGGACCGATGTCATCCACTTTCCGGATCAATTCATCGGCGGTATCCGCCTCGACACGCAAGCCGGGGATGTCGGAAGCGGCGATGTACCAGACTCCAGTCTCTTCGTCGCGGGCGACATGTACCTTGAGTTCGATCGTCATCTCGCTTCTCACCCTGACAGAATTCAAAGGCCAACGCAACCGCAGATGAGTATTAGTCGGAGCAAAAGGTAACCGTAGCGGTAAAAACTCCTTGACATCGTGACGCTCATCTGGCACAAGTCAGGAACAGTGACGAATTGCGAGTCGGGGCGGGGGCGGCCCGGTTCGACAAGGCCGTCGGAGCGGGTGTTGCCGGGGAAGGATGGGCAAGGCGAAGGAGCTGGTGCTGGTCGGCGGCAAGACGACGCAGAAGCGGGCAGTCCGAACGAAGGATTGGACCAAGAATAAAGAGAAGGAATTTCTCGCTGCGCTGAGCGGCACGTGCAACGTGACGCTGGCGGCGAAGAAGGCCGGCGTCGGCAATACCACGGTTTATGCGCGTCGCGCGAAGGATGCGGCGTTTCGCGACGGCTGGGCCAATGCGATCGCCCAAGGCTATGCGCGGCTGGAGATCGAGACGCTCGAGCGGGCGCTCAACGGCAGCATCCACACTATCGTCCACAAGGACGGGCGCGAGGAGGTGCAGATCGAATATTCGGACCGGGTCGCGTTGGCGCTGCTGCGGATGCACCGCGACACGGCGGAGACGCCGGCCAGGCGCGAGCGCGAAGAGGCGAGCTATAGCGAGGAGGAAGTCGAGGAGCTTCGCGCCAAGATTGCGGCGAAGCTGGAGCGGGTGCGGCTGAGCACGCCGGCGCCGCTGGCGATTGGATATGACGGCGATGGGCGCGAGGAGGAGGCGTGAACTATGACGCCGCGCGCAACGGCGTCATCGCCCTGGCGCACATGACGGTCGCGCAAATCATGCGCTTCCTGCGCAAATTGTCGATGACCGAATTGCTCAAGTTCGACGCCGAGTTCGAGTTTTGGGCGCAGCCGGGGCAACGGCCGCCGGAGGGAAAGGGCTGGTCGACCTGGCTGATGATGGCCGGGCGCGGCTTCGGCAAGACGCGCGCCGGCGCCGAGTGGGTTCATCGGCTGGCGCGGCAGCGCAAGGTGCGGATCGCGCTGGTCGGCGCGACCATCGAGGAAGCGCGCAAGGTGATGGTCGAGGGGGTCAGCGGGCTGCTGGCGGTCGCGGAGGGATATGGTCCCAAGCCGAAGTGGGAGCCGAGCCTGGGGCGGCTGACGTGGCGCAACGGATCGGTCGCGACGCTGTTCTCGGGCGAGAGCGGCGACGGGCTGCGCGGGCCGGAACATGATTTCGCCTGGTGCGACGAACTGGCCAAATGGAGCGATGCCGACAATGCGTGGACTAATCTGCAATTTGGGCTGCGGCGCGGCGAACGGCCGCGGACGCTCGTGACCACTACGCCGAAGTCGGCGATGCCGCTGCTCCAGCGCCTGATGAACGAGCGGCGCACGGTGGTGACCAGGGGCAAGAGCGGCGACAACTGGAATCTGCCGAAGCAGTTCCTCGAGGTGATGATGGAGACCTATGGCGGCACGCGGATCGGGCGCCAGGAGATGGACGGCGAGCTGATCGAGGATGTGCCGGGGTCGCTGTGGCCGCGCAAGCTGATCGAGCGGTGCCGGGTCGGATCGGCGGCGCTGCCGGCGATGGACCGGGTGGTGGTCGGGGTCGAAGGCGGGCTGCGATGCGTGCGGCATCGTCGTCGCCGGGCGCGCGGGCGAACATTTTTATGTGCTGGCGGATGCGAGCGTCGAGGAAGCGAGCCCGGATCGCTGGGCGGCGGCGGTGAGCGCGGCGGCGCGCGAATGGCAGGCCGAGCGGATCGTCGCCGAGGCCAACAATGGCGGCGACATGGTGCGGAGCGTGCTTCGCGCCAGTGGGGCCGAGGGGGCAAGCATCCGCCTGGTCCACGCCTCGCGCGGCAAGGCGGCGCGGGCAGAGCCGGTGGCGCTGCGGTTCGAGGCGGGCCGGGGCTGGTTCGGCGGCGTGTTCCGGGAGCTTGAGGATGAGTTGGCGGGGCTGTGCGCGGGCGGGCGGTATGACGGCCCGGGGCGGTCGCCGGACCGGGCCGACGCGATGGTGTGGGCGATGACCGAGCTGGGGGATTCGCGGTCGGGAGTGCCGCGGGTGATGCGGTTGTAGGCCGGCTGTTTCAAGGCGCGGACGCGCGAAGGTAGAAGGAAGAGGGTTTCACGCGGAGGCGCGGAGGCGCGGAGAGAGAAGGCATAGGGGTTTCACACGAAGGCACGAAGGCACAAAGGAAGGGAGGGTTGAGCGCGAAGGCGCTCGATCATTCCTCTCCGCGCCTCCGCGTCTCCGGGTGAAGTCTTCTGCTTCGTGCCTTCGTGTGAAAATCTGACCGTCGCTTCGCGACGAGTTGAATCATCGAATTTGGACTGGGCGACAGGCCCTCCCCTTCGGCGCTGTGCGCCTCTTCCCCTCCCGCTCTGGCGGGAGGGGCATAGGAGAGATTCATGGGATTGTTTTGGAAGAAGTCGGCGGAGGCGCCGGCTGGGTTGCCGTGCGCGCCGGGGGTGCCGGAGTGGCTGCGGGCGAACGGCGGGGGCGAGTTCGTGCGCGGCTATGAGGCTCAGGTTGACGAGGTATTTCGAACCAATCCGATTGGACAGCGCTCCGTGCGGCTGGTGTCGAGCGGGGTCGGGGCGCAGGCGGTGCGGATGGCGCTGGCCGATGCGCTGGGGCGGCGGACGGTGGCGCACATCAAGGCGCTCAATCCGCTCGACGATCATTATGGGCTGGGGTGCCTGGACGCGGCGATCGCGCCGGCGTCGGTCCACAACCGCGCATCCAGATGGAACAAGATGCTGCTCGACAATGCGGCGCGGCCGTCGGGGGCGCTGACCTACGATCCGGGCGACGGCAGCGTGCTCAGTCAGGAGCAGTTCGGGCGGCTGCGGAGCGAGCTGGAGACGCTGTTTTCGGGCGCCGATCATGCGGGGCGGCCGCTGCTGCTCGATGGGGGCATGAAGTGGCAGTCGCTGAGCATGACTCCGGCCGACATGGATTTCGTCGCGCTGAAGGAAGGGGCGGCGCGCGACATCGCGCTGGCGTTCGGCGTGCCGCCGGTGCTGGTCGGGCTGCCGGGCGATGCGACCTATTCGAATGCGCGCGAGGCGGGGCGGGCGCTGACCCGGCAGACGGTGCTGCCGATGGCGCGCAAGATTTTGGCCGGGCTGGAAGCGATGATCGAGGACTGGGTCGGGCCGGTCGGGTTGGCGGTGAACACCGACGAGCTGTCGGAGCTGGCCGAGGATCGGCTGAAGTTATGGGAGGCGGTGTCGAAAGCCAATTTCCTGTCGCCCGAGGAGAAGCGGGCGATGCTCGGGTTCGAGACGGGGGATGGGGCGTGACGGAGCAGGCGATTTTGGCGCGGCTGATGGCGCAGGCGGAAGCGCGCGGCGGCGAGCTGGTGACGCTGCGCGCGCTGGTCGAGGAGGCGAGCGAGGCTGGGGCGGCGCGGGCGCTTGGGGCGCTTGGGCTCGACGACCCGCGGGCGCGGCGGGACATGGACGAGCTGCGTGCGCTGCTGTCGGCCTGGCGCGATGCCAAGCGGTCGGCGGGCAGGGCGGTGGTGGCGTGGATCGCGCGGCTGCTGTGCGCGCTGCTGCTGGTGGGACTGGCGGTGCGGTTTCGGCTGGTCGCGGGATTGGTCGGGTGAGTTCCGCTCTGACTGGGCCCCCGCCTTCGCCGGGGCAGCTTCAGCGGACTGGCGTCCGCTTCGCTGGCTATGCGGCGGTGTTCGATCGGGTGGATAGCGGGGGCGATGTCGTTCGCAAGGGGGCGTTCGCCGAGACGCTGGCGCGCAAGGGATCGGTGCCGCTGTTGTGGCAGCATAGGGCCGGCGCGGTGATCGGGCGGATCGAGCAGGTCGCCGAAGATCGGCGCGGGTTGCGGGTGATCGGGGCGCTGGGCGAAAACGACGAGGCGCGGCGGGCGGCGGCGCTGCTGGCGAGCGGGAAGCTCGACGGGTTGAGCTTTGGCTATCGGGTCGGGCGCGCCGAGCGGCGCGGCGGGGTGCGCGAGCTGCATGAGCTGGAGCTGGTCGAGGTCAGCCTGGTGGCGCAGCCGATGCAGCGGTTGGCGCGGGTGCATGCGGTGGAAGCCGCTTAGGGGTTCACGCGGATGCGCGGAGGCGCGGAGGAAGGTAGGGGTTCCACACGAAGGCGCGAAGGCGCGAAGAAGAAGGAAGAGATTAGAAGGCGCTTCGCGCGAAGCGCTATCACTCTCCTACCTTCCTTCGCGCCTTCGTGCCTTCGTGCGAAACATGCTGCGCGCTACGCGCGCGTTTTTTGAAGAGCTGGGTCCCCGCTCGCGGGGATGACGAGGATTGGAACTCGCGGGCGCGGCGCTGGCGGGAGCGGGGAGGTTTGGCATGGAGAACGGGCAGATGATCGAAGTGAAGGCGGATGCGCTTGAGGCGAGTTTCGAGGCGATCGAGCGGGGGGACGATGGGATAGCGGCGCTACAGGCGGAGCTGGCGCTACTCAAGAAGAAGATTGCCGATGGGACGATCGCCGCGCAGCGGCCGTTGCTGGACGGGGTGAAGTCCGAAGAGTCGAGCGCGTTCGTGACGCGCTATCTGCGGCAGGGGATCGAGGCGGGACTGGAGCAGAAGGCGCTGGGATCGTCGAGCGACGCGATCGGCGGCTATGCCGTGCCGCGCGAGATCGACCAGGCGATCGGCGAGACGCTGACCGCGATCTCGCCGATTCGCGCGATCGCCAATGTCATCAAGGT
>JAIVIZ010000078.1 GCA_020200315.1 Sphingomonadales bacterium
CTTCGGCCTCAATGGCCGGCGGCGGGCGTCCTAACCGCGCTTCATTGCGACGCTGTGCCGCGCGCGCGGCATTGTTGTTTCAATTGTTGCAGGCAGCCCCTCCACCATGCTTCGCATGGTCATGAGCAGGCTCGCCATGCCCCCCGGGCATGGCTGCGCAGTGCGGGGCACTGCGCACCTGCTCATCCCCTGCAAATGCAGGGGAGGATTAGCCTCGGCGCAGATCGGCGAGGAAGCTGCGGACCCGGCGGGCATTGACGCCGACGTCGCTGACGCCGACGCGGCTGATCGAGCGCATGTCGACGATCGAGCCGCCGCCGCCGCCGCTCACCGGCCGGGCCCGGACGACGATATTGTCCTTGAACCGGAAGAAGAAGCTGGTGTCGACCGCCTCGAGGATGCCGTTCGCCGGGTCGAAGGTGACGATCTCCCAGCCGCGTTCGTCGGCCAGCCGCCGCACCCGCGTGGCGGTTTCCTCGACCGACCACGGCACCCGGATCGGGGCGATGTCGCCATAATAGTCGCGGTGAACCGCCTTCCAGCGCTCGCGCGGCGGCAGCGCCGCCAGGTCGCGCCGGCCCATGTCCGGAACGTTCTCGAGATTGTCGGCGCGCACCGTGAGCCGGTAGAAGCGCGGATAATCGTCGAGGTTGGTGGCGATGTCGTGGATCCGCGGCACCGAGCGGGCGATCCGCACCTGGTTGCCGAGGAAGCCGACGAAGGCGCCGGCGACGAGGATCGCCAGCAGGTTGACGATGACCAGCTTCGGCTTCACCCGCCGGGCGAATAAGGCGGCGATCAGCGCAAGCAGAATGCCGGCGGCGCCCCCATAGAGCGCATATTCGAGCAGCTTGAAGCCGATCCGGAAAGGCCAGGCCCCGCGCGCCGAGCCGAGCGCGGCAATCAGCGCGACGGCGACCGCGCCAAAGCAGAGGATGGCGGCGAGGAAGGTGAGGCGGCCGGCCCAGTGCTTTTTCCTGAGTGCCTCCACGACGAGCGCCCTCCAATGAAAGCCCTCGTCCTATGCGCTTCTGCGCCGCCCTCGACAAGACCTGCGCAGGGGTCAGTCAAGGCGCGGGCGGTGGAAAGCTTCGCCACGACGGATGACGACCAGCCATGGATCTCCCGTCACGCGAACAGACCCACATACCTGCTTGCATCGACGGGAATCCTGTGGACCAGATAGGAAGCGAACCAAATGGCCGGGCATCCGCGTTGCACCGCTCCTCGAGCGTGGCTAGTAAGCGGACCGTCGCGGGTATGATGTAATGGTAGCCTGCCAGCTTCCCAAGCTGGACGCGCGGGTTCGATT
>JAIVIZ010000048.1:0-2711 GCA_020200315.1 Sphingomonadales bacterium
GAGAGTGGACATTCACCAAGCAGTGTACCTCACGACTCGCCGCATGATTCCGGCTTCAGCACGCCGCGCTTTTGGATCAGCGGACATGGCCTGGGGGCACGGGCTAGTGACACAGAGGGCTGGCGCGGATACGGCAACGTTTAATCGCGGTGCTAAGTCACGGATGTCGCGGGAACTCCTGACCCGGAATGCCTCAGCAAGGTCGCTTTACGATGCCGTCATTAGACGAGTTTCCTGACCTCTCGCCCCATCATGAGCGCGATCGCATGCAGGAGGTGCAGCGCCTCGCAATTCTAGACACGCCTCCCGATGGAGCCTTCGACAGGATCACCGAGATTGCGGCTAAACTCTTCTCTGTCCCGATCTCGATCATCAGTGTCGTCGATCATGACAGGATCTGGTTCAAGTCTCATCGCGGCGTGGACGTGACAGAGATCGACCGCTCCCCGGGCCTCTGCGCCTCCGCTATTCTCCACGATGGTCCTTGGGTATTAACCGATGCTGCGGCGGATGCCCGGTCGCTGGCAAATCCATTGGTAGCGGGAGAGTTCGGCCTACGTTTCTATGCTGGAGCGCCGCTTCGCACCAAGCACGGGTACAATCTCGGTACCCTGTGCGTGATAGATCACGAACCCCGCGAGATCACTGAGGAGCAGATCACCCAGCTTCAAGATTTGGCGGCATTGGTGGTCGATCAGCTCGAACTCCGTCTGGAAGCAAGAGAGGCAGTATCGGAGATGCAGGCGAGCCACGATCGGCTTGCCGACGAGCAACACGCCCTCGAGGTGCTCAATCGCACTGGCGCGCGGGTAGCCGCGGAACTTGAGCTAGGAAAGGTTGTCCAGCTCGTCGTTGATGCGGGAGTTGAACTGACCGGCGCACAATTCGGCGCCTTCTTCTACAACGTCGAGCGCGAAGATGGTGAGCGCCTTATGCTCTACACTCTCGCAGGAGCCGACATCGCAGATTTCGAAAAGTTTGGGTTACCGCGCCCGACCGAGGTGTTCGCACCCACTTTTCGCGGGGAAGGCGTCATCTGTTCGCAGGATATCACGAAGGACTCCCGCTACGGAAAAAACTTGCCGCATTCCGGTATGCCCCCTGGCCACTTGCCAGTCAGGAGCTACCTTGCAGTGCCGGTAATTTCGAGGTCCAGTGAAGTTATCGGCGGTTTGTTTTTCGGACATGGCACGCCAGGCGTCTTTAGCGAACGTTCGGCGCGAATAATGGACGGTCTCGCTGCTCAGGCGGCGGTAGCTATTGATAACGCGCGCCTCTTTGAAGTGGTGCAGCGAGCGAAGCAAGATCTCGAAGAACGTGTTCGGGAACGGACAGGAGAGCTCGAGCAAGCGCATGAGGCTTTACGGCAGGCTCAGAAGATGGAAGCCATAGGGCAACTCACTGGTGGTATTGCCCACGATTTCAATAATTTGCTGACCGTCATTAAAGGCTCCGCTGATCTCTTGGCGCGTGTCAATCTGACCGAGGAAAAACGTGGGCGTTACGTCAAGGCAATAGCGGATACCGCCGATCGTGCAGCCAATCTGACCGGCCAGCTCCTCGCCTTTGCACGGCGTCAGTCGCTGAAGCCTGAGGTCTTTGACGCCGCCATTCGGATCCACGGGATAGCCGATATGCTCCGCACCATTCTTGGGTCCCGTGTGCAACTCGAAATAGAGGACAATTGCAACGACTGCTTTATAAAGGCCGATGCTGGGCAGTTTGAAACCGTTGTGGTAAATCTGGCTGTGAACGCGCGCGACGCTATGGAAGGCGAGGGCGTATTACGCATTTCTATCGGCCCATCGGATGAGGCCGATGCGACCTCCATGATTGCAGTGAGCGTTCACGACACTGGCCAAGGCATCGACCCCGTACATCTAGATCGCATCTTTGAGCCTTTCTACACTACGAAAGAGGTTGGCAAAGGCACAGGCCTCGGCCTCAGCCAAGTCTACGGATTCGTCAAGCAATCTGATGGGGAAATCACTGTCGTGAGCGACGTCGGCGTGGGGACGGAATTCACTTTAGGCTTCCCTCGAGCAGCCGCGCAGCGCGATGAGGATCAATCCCGCAGAGTTCCTGGCCCGGCGGGCGGTCGCGGCCATGTTCTAATAGTTGAAGATAATGCGAGCGTAGGTGAGTTTGCGGCCGAGCTTCTAGGTGAGCTTGGGTTCGAGACATCGTCAGCGAGCAATGCTCAAGATGCTCTTCGACAACTGGAACAGCCGGGGAGTGACTTTGACATCGTGTTCAGCGACGTCGTGATGCCTGGAATGGATGGGGTGGAGTTCGGAAGGAAGCTGCGCGAACGCTGGCCCCAGCTACCGGTCGTCCTTACGAGTGGATACAGCCACGTCTTGGCCGCCGGATCTAATCACGGTTTCCCGTTGCTTCACAAGCCCTATTCAGTGGAGGCGCTGTCGCGCATTTTGGCGGAGGCAAGGTCAACGCGGGAGCCTTGACTTCGCAGCGCGGCGGACGGCGACCTATCCTTGGCCGATAGCCGATGCTTAGCGCGTGACTGCGACGTGGGAATGTCCGCAGGGGTCGAAAGCGGACATTCGCTTTGGGCGATCCTCCACCGCGTTCCGGGAGACCGGACGCCATGGCGAGGGTGGCATGCACTGAGCGGTTGCCGCAGCGGGATACGGGACAGCTGCCCTAAAGCGCGCAGGCCATCGCGAGGTGCGGGTTCCGCAGATGCGGTG
>JAIVIZ010000048.1:2724-17706 GCA_020200315.1 Sphingomonadales bacterium
GCCCCGTCGAACCCGCGCCTGACCCTCTCGACGGCATGAGCCTGCCCGGCTGGCTCTATCACGACGAGGATTTCTTCGCCGCCGAGCAGCGTGCGTTCCTTCGCGCCGCGCCGCAGCCGGTGTGCCACGAGAGTGAGATCGCGCGGCCCGGCGAGTGGCGCTCGCTGGCCTATCTCGGCGAGAGCGTCATCGTCATTCGGGGCGACGACGGTGCCGTGCGGGCGTTCCTCAACCTCTGCCGGCATCGCGGCTCGCGGCTGGTCGACGGCGAGGGCGGCTGCGCGCGGCGGCTGACCTGCCCCTATCATGCGTGGAGCTATGCCGGCGACGGACGGCTGATTGGAGTGCCGCATCGGACGGAATATCCGGGGCTCGATCCGGCGGAGCTCGGCCTGATCCCGGTCGCGCTCGAGCAGTGGCGCGGGTTCCTGTTCGTCACGCTGGAGCCGGGCGCGGCGAGCGTGGCCGAGATGATGGCGCCTTATGAGCCAGAGATCGCGCCGTACCGGTTGGAAGATCTGCGCCCGATCGGCCGGGTGACGCTTCGCCCGCGCGCGCTCAACTGGAAGACGATCGCCGACAATTATTCGGACGGGCTGCACATCCCGATCGGCCACCCCGGCCTGACGCGGCTGTTCGGGCGCGATTACCGGATCGACGCGGGCGAGCATGTCGACCGAATGGAGGGCGACCTGGTCGAGCGGCCGAGCGCCAACCCATCGGAGCGCGCCTATCAGAAACTGCTGCCCGAGGTGGAGCATCTGCCCGTCTCGCACCGCCGCAAATGGCTTTATTACAAGCTGTTCCCCAACGTCGCGTTCGACATCTACCCGGATCAGGTCGACTTCATGCAGTTCCTCCCGGTCAGCGCGACGGAGACGGTGATCCGCGAGATCAGCTATGCGTTGCCCGATGCGCCCGATGATCCTTGGCGGCGCGAGATGAAGGCGGCGCGGTTCCTCAACTGGCGCATCAACCGGCGGGTCAACGCCGAAGACACCGCACTGATCGCGCGGGTCCAGGCGGGAATGCAGAGCCCGAGCTACATTCCGGGTCCCCTCGGGACGAGCGAGGTCTGCCTGCGAAGCTTCGCGCAGAAGCTCAGGCGGCTGGTCCCCGAGGCGCGGCTGGAGCGGCCTCCACCGCCGGGCTGGATACGGGCGAATTGAGGCGATGCATGAGCAACCTGAGGGCGTATCCGATCGCCAGCAGGACCAGGCTCCACAAATCCGCTTCGGCGCCAGCGCCCCAGAAGGCGAAGGCGATAAAGCCTAGCGCAACGACAATGACGGAGCGCGCCGCCGATGACGGATTCTCCTTCCATGCCGCGAGCGCGCCGACGAGGTAGAGGAGCAGCACGGACGCGGTCGAAAGCAGGATGACGAAGCTGAACAGATTGGCTGTCGTCCGGCTGGCATTGGCGAGAATCAGGAGGATGGCGAAACCCGAACCCAGGACTTGCGCTATAATTGGCGTGTTCGCGCCGTGCGTCCGGGCGAACAGGCGCGGGAAATCGCCGCGCAGAGCGAGCGAATAGCCGAGTTCGCCGGTCGCCAGGATCATCGCGTTCAGCGCCCCGAAGGCAGCGATTGCAACCGCGACGGCGACTCCGACCGCCGCCCCATTGCCCCACATGAAGCCAACCGCATCGGCGAACGGGGCGGATGATCGTTCCACCACGGCTGCGGGTAACAAGCTTAGCACCGCATAGCTCGAGAAGAGGTAGAGCAAAGCGACGAAGCTCGTACCACCGAAGATCGCGATGGGCAGCGTTCGCGCCGGGTTGCGCACCTTGTCGACGGGCGCGGTTCCGTTTTCGAATCCGGTCAGCGCGAACAGGGTCAGGGCGACCGCCGAGCCGATACCGGCCATCGTCAGTGGAGCGGCGGCGAGCGGCTGCAGGCTTCCCTCGGCACCGCGTGAGGCGGCGGCGACGAGGACCGCCAACAGCGGCAGAATCTTGATGGCGGTGGTCACGACCGCCATCCCGCCAGAGGCGCGCGCGCCCATGGCGTTGACCGCCTGCAGAAGGACGACCGACCCGACGGCAATGGCGATGAACGGGACGCCCGAGCCGATCGACGGTGCCATCCAGGCTACGGCGGACGCAGTGGCAATGCCGAGCGCGGCGCTGGCGGCGGCGTTGCTGCACCATAATGCCCACGTCACCAGATACGCCGTGGTCGCGCCGAAGCTGCGCTCGACATAGGCTTGGATGCCGCCGGACCCTCGGCTGGTGAGGCGCGCCAGCGCGAAGGCAATTGCGATCGCTCCAAGGCCGCTGATCCCCCAGCCGATAATGGCGTTCCAGCCCAAGGGAGCAAGGGTTACCGGCAGCAGGAAAATGCCCGAGCCGATCATCGTCCCAACGACGAACGCGACGGTCATCGGCACGCCCATCTGCTGACGACTGGAGAGGGGTGGCGGAACGAAGGCCGGTGCAGTCGACATGGGTCCTCCAAGGCTTGGCTTCTCGCCGCTGTCGCCTTACTTCGCGCGCCATCATCTTATTGTGTTCGAGGGGCCGATGCGCGCATTTCTTTTCCCTGGGCAGGGCAGCCAGGCGGTCGGCATGGGCGTGGCGCTGAGCGAGGCGAGCCGCGCCGCGCGCGACGTGTTCGAAATGGTCGACGAGGCGCTTGGCCAGAACCTCGCGCGCCTGATGCGCGACGGGCCGGAGGACGAGCTCAAGCTGACGGAAAATGCGCAGCCGGCGATCATGGCGAACGCGCTTGCGGTGTTCGCCGTTCTGACCAAGGATTGCGGGGTCGAGCTGGCCAGGGCGGCGCGGTTCGTGGCCGGCCACAGCCTCGGCGAATATTCGGCGCTGTGCGCGGCGGGGGCGTTCGACCTGCCGACGACGGCTGGCGGCGCTGCTTGGCGCCGATCTCGATCTGGCCCGGCGCATCGCCGCGACGGCCGCGGAAGGCGAAGTGTGCGCCGTCGCCAACGACAATGACCCCAGTCAGGTGGTCATTTCCGGCGCGAAAGGCGCGATCGACCGGGCGATTGCTCTGGCGAGGGAAATGGGCGCCAAGCGCGCGGTGCTGCTGCCGGTGTCGGCGCCGTTTCACTGTGCGCTGATGAAGCCGGCCGCCGAGGCGATGGCGGAAGCGCTCGGCAAGACGGAGATCGCGCGGCCCGCGGTGCCGCTCTACGCCAATGTCACCGCCGCTCCCGAGAGCGACCCCGACATCATTCGCGCGCAACTCGTCGAGCAGGTCACCGGCATGGTCCGCTGGCGCGAAAGCGTCGCGGCGATGGCGGCGGCCGGCGTCGAGGAGTTCGTCGAACTCGGCGGCAAGGTCCTTGCTCCAATGGTCAAACGCATCGCGCCTGATGTGAGGGTAACTAGCGTCGTGACAATCGAGGACATTGAGGCGCTGGCGAACAGTTTTTGATCGGTTCACGCGGAGGCGCGAAGGCGCGGAGAAGGAAAGAAAGCGGATGGTCGACCTCGAAGCGGTCAGTGGCGATGTCGTCGATGCGGCGATAAAGCTCCATCGTGAGCTTGGCCCGGGGCTGCTTGAGAGCGTCTATGAGATAATCTTGGCCAGTAAGCTGGCCAAGATGGGGCATGCCGTCGAACGCCAGCGAGCTGTCGACATTGCTTATGAGGGAATGGTGTTCGAAGGAGCGTTCCGCGTCGATCTTTTAGTCGCCGGCACGCTGGTTGTCGAAATCAAATCGACTGAGCGGCTCAATGCTGTTCATGGAAAACAATTGCTGACCTACCTTCGCCTCCTGAAGCAGCCCGTTGGGCTGCTCATCAACTTTGGTGGCGAAACGCTGAAGGAGGGACTGCGTCGCGTGGTCAATGACTACACCCCCTCCGCGCCTCCGCGTCTCCGCGTGAATCAAGAAAACTGGAGCAGTTGATGTTCGATCTCACAGGAATGACCGCGCTGGTCACGGGGGCGTCGGGCGGACTGGGCTCGGCGATCGCCAGGGCGCTGAGCCAGCAGGGCGCGCGGCTGGCGCTGTCGGGGAGCAATGTCGACAAGCTCAATGGGTTCGCGGGCACGCTTGGCGGCGATCCTGTCGCGCTGCCGTGCAACCTGTCCGACCGTGCAGCGGTCGACGCGCTCGTGCCGCGGGCGGTCGAGGCGCTCGGCGGCAAGCTCGACATTCTCGTCAACAACGCCGGCGTGACGCGCGACAATCTCGCCATGCGGATGAAGGACGAGGAGTGGGACGAGGTCATTCGCGTCAACCTGGAGGCCGCGTTCCGGCTGATGCGGGCGGCGTGCAAACCGATGATGCGCGCGCGCTTCGGACGGATCATCTCGGTGACGTCGGTGGTCGGGGTCACCGGCAACCCGGGGCAAGCCAATTATGTCGCGTCGAAAGCCGGTCTGATCGGCATGTCGAAAGCGATCGCCCAGGAGGTCGCGAGCCGCGGCATCACCGTCAACTGCGTCGCGCCGGGGTTCATGACCTCGGCCATGACCGATGCGCTCAACGAGGCGCAGAAGGCGTCGATCCTGTCGCGTATTCCGGCCGGGGCGATGGGCGCGGGCGAGGATATCGGCGTGGCGGTGGTCTATCTCGCCAGCCGCGAGGCCGGATATGTCACGGGGCAGACGCTGCATGTGAATGGCGGGATGGCGATGCCGTGATGTCCGCGCGGCGAAGCGCGAGCGCGGCCAGCACGAACATCGCCAGCGGGCCGAGGGGCAACGTCAGATATTGCGCCGCCGGCCGGGCGAGCCAGGGCGCAACCCAGATGAACGCGAGCGCAGTCCGCTCATAACCGAGGAAGCGGCTCCGCGCCGCGGCAGCGTAGAGGAAGGCCGCGCCGACACCGACGATCGCCACGTCGTAATCGAGCAAATAGGGCGTCGACATCGCCAGCGCGGCACAGGCGCCCGCGGCGCGGATGTCTGCCTCGGCGAAGCGCAACCGCCAGATCATGGCAAGCCCGGCGACCGCGCCGAGCGCCTGGATGACGTAGCCCAGCGCGACCGGCGCTCCCCACTGGCGCGCCATCGCGAACAGGCTTGCGCTCTTGTAGAAGCCGACCGCGCCGACCTCCATGAAGCTGCGTCCGAGGTGCAGGCTGGCGAAGAATGCCTGCCATGCCGCCGCGCCCCACAGGGCATAGGACAGCGCGCACAATATCGTGGCGACCAGCGCACCTGCGGCGACCGCGCGCCAGCTTTGGGTGAAGATCAGCAGCGGCGCGATCATCAGCCCGAGTTGCGGCTTGTAGGCCAGCGCGCCGAGCAGGCCTCCCGCGAAACCCGGCTGCCGCTCGAGCAGGACGAGTCCTCCGCCAAGCAGCGCCGCCGTGAGAAAGGCATTCTGACCGTGGCCTAGCACGAGGGGCGTTAGCGGCGATGCAAGACAGATCAGCACCGCCACCCGGTCGCGGAGAATCAGGGTCCAGGCGCCGGCTGCGCGACCTTCGTTGGCGAGGTGCCCGGCGTTCCAGAACACGCTGAAGTCGGTGCCGAGCGGACGGCCGAAAATGTCAATCGTGCCCCGCGTCGTCACCAGCAGGAACAGCAGCATTGCAGCCCCGGCAATCGCGTTGATGATGGCGATCCGCCGCACCCGTCCCTGCGTCAGCCACGCGCCTTGTCGAAGAAATGCCGTCATTCCGCAGCCCTAGCGGGAAATAACTGACAATTTCATCCCGTGGCCGAAACCTTGTCGCTCGCCCGAGGGCACCTATATCGCCGTCGTAATCAAGTGGAGCCGGGGGACGGCTCCGAACGGGGTAAGAGGACGAAACATATGGCTAAAGTGATCGGGATCGATCTGGGAACGACCAACAGCTGCGTCGCCGTGATGGAAGGCGGCAAGCCCAAGGTCATCGAGAATTCGGAAGGCGCACGGACGACGCCGTCGGTAGTCGCGTTCACCAAGGACGGCGAGCGCCTCATTGGCCAGCCGGCCAAGCGCCAGGCGGTGACCAATCCCGACAACACGATTTTCGCGGTCAAGCGCCTGATCGGCCGCCGCTTCGACGACCCGGTGACCAAGAAGGACACCGAGCTGGTCCCCTACAAGATCGTTAAGGGCGCGAACGGCGATGCTTGGGTCCAGGCCGGCGGCAAGGATTATTCGCCCTCGCAGATCAGCGCTTTCATTCTCCAGAAGATGAAGGAAACCGCCGAGGCCTATCTCGGCGAGACGGTCACGCAGGCGGTGATCACGGTTCCCGCTTACTTCAACGACGCGCAACGTCAGGCGACCAAGGACGCTGGCCAGATCGCCGGCCTTGAAGTACTGCGCATCATCAACGAGCCGACCGCCGCGGCGCTCGCCTACGGGCTCGAGAAGAACGACGGCAAGACGATCGCGGTCTACGATCTCGGCGGTGGCACGTTCGACGTGTCCATCCTCGAGATCGGCGACGGCGTGTTCGAAGTGAAGTCGACCAACGGCGACACCTTCCTCGGTGGCGAGGACTTCGATGCCAAGATCGTCCAATATCTCGCCGACAAGTTCAAGGCGAAGGAGAATATCGACCTGCGCACCGACCGGCTCGCGCTGCAGCGGCTGAAGGAAGCCGCCGAGAAGGCGAAGATCGAACTCTCGTCCGCGCAGACGACCGAGATCAACCAGCCGTTCATTACCGCGCGGATGGAGGGCGGCGCGACGACCCCGCTCCACCTCGTCGAGACGATCACCCGCGCGGACCTCGAGAAGCTCGTCGCCGATCTCATCAACCGCACGCTTGACCCGTGCCGCAAGGCGATCAAGGACGCCGGGATTGACGCCAAGGCGATCGACGATGTCGTGCTGGTTGGCGGCATGACTCGCATGCCCCGCGTTCGCGAAGTGGTGAAGGAATTCTTCAACAAGGAACCGCACATCGGCGTCAACCCGGACGAGGTCGTCGCGATGGGCGCCGCGATTCAGGCCGGCGTGCTGCAGGGCGACGTCAAGGACGTGCTGCTGCTCGACGTCACGCCGCTGTCGCTCGGCATCGAGACTCTTGGCGGCGTGTTCACCCGCATGATCGACCGCAACACGACCATTCCGACCAAGAAATCGCAGACCTTTTCGACCGCCGACGACAACCAGAATGCGGTCACCATCCGCGTCTTCCAGGGCGAGCGGGAGATGGCGGCGGACAACAAGATGCTCGGCCAGTTCGACCTGGTCGGAATCCCGCCGGCGCCGCGCGGCGTGCCGCAGATCGAGGTCACGTTCGACATCGACGCCAACGGCATCGTCAACGTCTCGGCCAAGGACAAGGGCACCGGCAAGGAACAGCAGATCCGCATCCAGGCTTCGGGCGGGCTCAGCGACGCTGACATCGAGAAAATGGTCAAGGACGCCGAGCAGTTCGCCGACGAGGACAAGAAGCGCCGCGCCGGCGCCGAGGCGAAGAACCAGGCGGAGAGCCTGATCCATTCGACCGAAGCGCAGCTCAAGGAACATGGCGACAAGGTATCGGCCGAGGTGAAAACCGAGATCGAAACCGCGGTGGCCGACGCCAAGGCTGCGGTGGAAGGGGGCGATCCCGACGCCATGACTCAGAAGGCCGAAGCGCTTGCCCAGGCGGCGATGAAGCTCGGTCAGGCGGTCTATGAGCAGAGCCAGGCGAGCGGCGGCGGTGACACCGGTGCTGCGGGCGCTGACGCGACGGCCGAGGCCAAGCCGGCCGACGACGAAGTGGTCGATGCCGAATTTTCGGAAGTCGACGACGAGCACAAGGGATAATGACTCCTCCCTCCCCCCCTCGGGGGAGAGGGTCGGGGAGAGGGGGAGTTCAAGGAAAGGCGAGCCGTATGTCGAAAAGCGTACTGCCCCTCTCCTTCGCCGCCTGCGGCGGCTCTTCCTCTCCCCTGAAGGGGAGAGGGTAAACGCGTGGTTGATACCGACTATTACGAACTGCTGCAGGTCGAGCGGAGCGCGGACGACAGGACGATCAAGGCCGCCTATCGCCGCCTGGCGATGGAATGCCATCCCGATCGCCACGGCGGCTGCACCGACAAGGAAGCGCATTTCAAGGCGATCAGCGAGGCGTACGACTGCCTCAAGGATCCGCAGAAGCGCGCCGCCTACGATCGCTTCGGCAAGGCGGCGTTCCAGAACGGCGGTGGTCCATTCGGCGCTGGCGGCGGGCAGGGCTTCGACGGCTTCTCCGATATTTTCTCGTCGATCTTCGGCGAGTTCATGGACCCGCGCGGGCAACGCGCCAACGCCGCGCGCGGGGCGGACCTGCGCTACGATCTGGAGCTGAGCCTCGAGGAAGCTTTCGCCGGCGTCGAGAAATCCCTGACGGTCGAGGCCCTTGCCAGATGCGAGCCGTGCGGCGGGCGGGGCTCGAAGGGGCAGGCCAAGGCGGCGACCTGCGCGACCTGCGGCGGGGCCGGCAAGGTCCGCGCACAGCAGGGTTTTTTCGTCGTCGAGCGCGGCTGCCCGACCTGCATGGGCTCGGGCGAAGTGATCGCCGATCCGTGCCCCGCGTGCGAGGGCGAAGGCCGTGCGCTGAAGCGACGCACGCTGTCGGTCAACATCCCCGTGGGCGTCGATGAAGGCACCCGCATCCGCGTTTCCGGGGAAGGCGAGGCGGGAATGCGCGGTGCGTCGCCCGGCGACCTCTACCTGTTCGTGCATATGAAGCGGCACGCCTATTTCTCACGCGAGGGGACGACGCTGATCGCTGAATGCCCGGTCAGCTTCACGACGGCGGCGCTTGGCGGCACGATCGAGATGCCCGGCGTCGACGGCGCGCGGATCGAGATCAGGATTCCCGCCGGCATCCAGTCGGGCGAAATGCTCCGCCAGCGCGGCGCCGGCATGAGCGTGCTCAACGCGCGTGGCCGCGGGGATCTGGTGACGCGGATCATGGTCGAAACGCCGACCCGGATGTCGAAGGAACAGCGCACGCTGCTTGAACAGTTCCGCGCGACCGAGACCGGCGACGAATGTCCGGCGAGCCGGAGCTTTTTCGCACGCATTCGCGAGTTCCTCGACGGTTAGCGCTGCTGCTGCTGCTCGGCTTTGCGCGCGCGGCGCTCCTCTTCGAGCGTCTGCCTGAGTCAGCTCGCCGCCGACGATGAGCGCAATGGTCATCGAGGCTCGGCCGCCCATGCTGCGGAGCGATTCGATGAGCGTTGGCGATGCCGCGCGCAGAACCGACAGGGACAGGTCGGCCGCGTCGCGGCTCTGGCGACCTGCCGGCACGATCTGCACCGGCGGCGCCTCGATATCGGTCACAACGCGCAGCAGGCAGCGCTTATAGACTTCCCGCGTCTCCGCGGAAATGTCGCCGGGCGGGCGAAGGAGACCGAGGAAACTGGCGATGCCACTCTTCGCGCTTTCGGCCACCACCTCGCTCGATCCATCGGGCGCAAAGCGAGCGATCATCACGCGCTCGAACCCCGTGAGCGCTCGCACTTGGCGCGTACCCTCGTTGAGGAAGGTCGCCATCGTGCGCGTCTGGTCGGCGCGACCGATCATTCCGCGAACGGTGCCGGTGGCATCGCCATAATGGTGCTCGGTCGACGGTTCCCCTTCGACGATCACATGGCCACCGCTCATGTGCAGGGCGATATCGAACAGGCGCGCATTCCCCAGCAGGGCGCAGCGGAACATCCGCTCCATCGAGTCCCGGTTGCGCAGCAGGGCGAGGCGGTTGCGAAGACTGTGGACCGCATCGGGGCAGAACAGATCGTTGACCGAATGGCCGATGAGCGTGTCGGGTTGCTTGCCGACGAACTGCGCGATGTTGGCCGAGACGCAGGCGATCGTCCAGTCGCGCGACAGGGCGACGAGGAAGCCGATCGGCTGGATCGCGCCAGGCGAGGAATGAGGTCCGCGATCGCTCAAGTCGCGTCGGCTCCGAACACCCGCTTGAAAATCGTGTCGATCCGCTTCAGATGATAACCGAGGTCGAACAGCGCTTCGAGGTCCGGAGGCGCAATGTGGGCCACGACCTCGGGATCCTCTTTCAGCAGCTGCAGCAGCGAAAGCTGGCCGTCCGCTTCCCACACCTTCATCGCGTTGCGCTGGACGAGCGTGTAGCTCTCCTCGCGGCTCAGCCCCGCCTGGGTGAGGGCGAGGAGCACGCGTTGCGAGTGAATAAGCCCGCCCATGCGGTCGAGGTTCTTCTGCATCCGCTCGGGATAGACGAGCAGCTTGTCGACGACGCTCGTCAGCCGGGCGAGGGCGAAGTCGAGGGTGATGGTCGCATCGGGGCCGATGAAGCGCTCGACCGACGAGTGCGAAATGTCCCGCTCATGCCACAGCGCGACATTCTCCATAGCGGGGACGACTGCCGAGCGGACGACGCGGGCGAGGCCGGTGAGGTTCTCGGTCAGGACCGGGTTGCGCTTGTGCGGCATCGCCGAGCTGCCCTTCTGGCCGGGCGCGAAATATTCCTCGGCTTCCAGCACTTCGGTGCGCTGGAGGTGGCGGATCTCGACCGCGAGCCGCTCTACCGACGAGGCGATCACGCCCAGCGTGGCGAAGAACATCGCGTGGCGATCGCGCGGGATGACCTGGGTCGAGGTCGGCTCCGGCGTCAGGCCAAGCTCGCGGGCGACATGCTCCTCGACCCGCGGATCGACGTTGGCGAAGGTGCCGACCGCGCCGGAAATGGCGCAGGTCGCGATGTCGGCGCGGGCTGCAACGAGGCGCTCGCGGTTGCGGGCGAACTCGGCGTGCGCCTGCGCGAGCTTGAGACCGAACGTCACCGGCTCGGCATGGATGCCGTGGCTCCGCCCGATGGTCGGAGTCAGCTTATGCTCGAACGCGCGGCGCTTGAGCACGGCGAGCAGCGCGTCGAGGTCGGCAAGCAAGATGTCCGCGGCCTGCTTCAACTGCACGGCGAGGCTGGTGTCGAGCACGTCGCTGCTCGTCATGCCCTGGTGCAGCCAGCGCGCTTCGGGCCCCATCTTCTGCCCCGCCCAGGTGAGGAAGGCGATGACGTCGTGCCTGGTCACCGCCTCGATCGCGTCGATCGCCGGTACGTCGATCTCACCCAGCACGTCGGCGTCGTAGGCGGCGCGGATGGTCCGCGCGTCGTCGGCTGGGATCGCGCCGATCTCCCCCATCGCCTCGGCCGCGAACACCTCGATCTGGAACCAGATTCGATAGCGGTTCTCGGGCGACCAGATGGCGGTCATGTCAGGGCGGGAATAGCGCGGGACCATGATGGGGCGGCTAGCAGAGCCGCCGCACTGCATCAAATCGCGTTTTCAGCTCGCTCTGCTTATGTCTGTAATGGGTAGTTAGCGGACATTACGGCTACTGTAGCGCGCGCAGCCACATAGTTCGTCGCATGGTCTGCTCGACACGGCAGTTCACGTAGACAACGGGTTCGATTGTCCCACGCCCGAACTCGTCGGACTTGGATTTGCAGAATGGGTCACGTCTGGCGAACCATTGTCGCTGCGCTGCTCTCAGGCGACCACGCATGCCCGGAGTGCTGCGCGCGAAGGTCGCCTGCCACACGCGGTTCAGCGTTTTGTCCTGTCGTGCGAACTCATCCTCGAAGCAGGCGACGTTCGCTTGCGTTGCAATCGCTGCCTTTTGGCATCGGTTAAACGTAGCCGTGTAATGCTTTTCGATTGCGGGATCGACCGGCCCTTCCTCGGGGGTCATCTCGAACTTGTACGCGAATGGGTTAGCTTTAGTGGAATGACCCGGCGGCGCCAGCAGCAGACCACTTATCGCAATCGCCAGTGCCTTACCCATGAACGATGATTAGCGACCTGTGCCCGCACTCGCAATGTTCGCAATGGGTCGAAAGCGGACACCGATCAAATCAACCCCGTCGCCTTCATGCTGCTGCGCCCCTGCGCGCCGACGATGACGTGGTCGTGGATCGCGATTTTCATGTGGCGGCCCGCTTCGATGAGGTCGCGCGTCAGGCGGATGTCCTGGCTCGACGGCGTCGGATCGCCGCTCGGGTGGTTGTGGACGATGATCAGCGCGGTCGCGCCGAGTGTGATGGCGCGGGCGATGATCTCGCGGACGTGGACGGCGGATTCGTCGACCGACCCCGTCCACATCGCCTCGTTCGCGACCAGCAAGTTCTTGGCATTGAGGAACAGGACGCGAACCTCCTCGATCGCGCTATGGCCCATTGCCGCCTGAAGATAGTCCCCGAGTGCATCCCAGCTCGACAGAATCGGACGGCCCTCGACCCGCGTTTCCAGCAGCCGCAATGCGCTCGCCTCGGCGATCTTCAGCGCGCCGATCATCCCCTCGCTAAGTCCTTCGCGACGTAGCGTCTCAGGATCGGCTCCGAGCAGGGGACCGATGCCGCCGAAGCTCGCGACCAGGCGCTTGGCGAGCGGCTTCGTATCGCGCCGCGGCACCGCCAGCGCGAGGAGATATTCGACGAGTTCATGATCGAGCAGCGCCTCCTCGCCGCCGGCGAACAGCCGCTGCCGCAGCCGCGCGCGATGACCGCCGTTGCCGGATTCCTCATCGGCCACGACGTCCGCCTCCATCGGTGCGACTGCGCCAACGGTTGACCGCGCCGCCAAGGCCGCGTTCATGTCGTCCACGGAACGGTGGTGGCCCCCTGGGGTTTAGAAACGGATGATCGTGCGGGCAGGCGACAGCGAGGACAGCGAGAACGGCGGCCGGCCGGCGCACGAGACGATCGTGGTGCGCCGCCATCGGCTCGGCCGCACGCTCGGCCTGTTCGGCGCCGGGATCGTCGGACTGCTGCTGATCGCCCTGTTCGGCCTGTGGCTGGCGCGCAAGCCGATCGCCAATAACTTCATTGCCCGCGAGCTTGCGCGGCGCGGCGTTCACGGCACCTATCATCTCGACCGCATCGGGCTGAGGACGCAGCGCATCAGCAATCTCGTCATCGGCGATCCGGCGCACCCGGACCTAACCGCGCGGAGCGCGCAAGTCGAGATGCACCTCAAGCTCGACGGCAGCGCCGAGGTGTTCCGGGTCGTCGCCCGCGGGGTGCGGCTGCGCGGGCAGGTGATCGGCAGCCGCGTCAGCTGGGGCGAGGTCGACAGGCTGCTGCCCAAGCCGAAGACCGTCGCGACGCCGTTCAAGCTGCCCGACATCGCGGTCGATATCGCCGATTCGACGATCGCATTGCGCACTCCCTTCGGGTCGCTTGGCTTCGCGGTTGCCGGACAGGGCAATCTGACGGGCGGGTTCAAGGGGCGACTGGCGGCAGCGAGCCCGCGCCTTGACCCCGGCAAATGCGCCCTGGTCGACATGCATGCTTCCATGCGCGTCTCGATCGAGGCGCGCCGGCCGCATGTGATCGGGCCGCTGACCGCCCAGAGCTTCGCCTGCCCGCAAAGCCGCATCGCGCTGACCCAGCCGCGGCTCGATCTCGACAGCGACTTTAGCGAGGCGTTCGGAAGTTTCGATGGCAAAGGACGTCTGTCCACGCAGACGCTCGCTGCCGGCGACAACGCCCTTGCCAACCTCATCGCCAACGTCAGCTTCAAGGGCACGCCGACCAGCGCCAACGGGACGATCGACCTCGCCGCGCAGAAGGCCCGGCTGGCGGCGATCACTGCCAATGCGACGCGGCTGCGCGGACGCTATCATCTTGGCGCGGGGAAGGGCGATCTCGCGCTGGTCGCCGACTATGATGCGAGCGGCGCGAGCCTGCCGCAGTCGATGGCGTCGAGCATCACCGGCCCCCTCGCCGCCGCCGCGACGACTCCGATCGGTCCAATCGCGACGGCCATCGGCAATGCACTGACCCAAACCGTGAGCGGTTTCGACGCCAGGGGCTCGCTCCGGTTGGTCAACTTTCCCGGCGGCGGGGCGGTGCGGATCGAAAGCGCAAACGCTTCCGCTCCGACAGGCGCGCGGATCCGCGTCGCCGGGCGGGATGGGATTAGCTATTACTGGCCTTCGGGGCGGATCCGCGTCGACAGCCTGATCGCAACCGATGGCGGCGGCCTGCCGACCGCACGCGTCGATCTCCACCAACCGCGCAATGGCGCTCCCTTCAGCGGCGAAGCACGCTTTGCACCCTATGCTGCCGGCAGTTCGCGTCTGGCGCTCGATCCCGTCCGCTTTGCGGCGGCCGCGGATGGATCGACCCGGATCATGACGACGGCGCTGCTCGATGGCCCGTTCAAGGGCGGCCGGGTGACAGGCCTGCGCGTCCCGATCGACGGGCGCCTTGGCGGTCCCGGCGGTTTTGCCTTCGGCCATGCCTGCCTCGACACGAGCTTTCAGTCGCTGAGCGTCGGCGCGATGCGGCTCGGCGCGGCGAAAGTGCCGCTCTGCCCGCTCAGCGGCGCGATCGTTTCCCAGCGTCCGGGCGGCGCGCTCCAGCTCGGCGCCGTCGCGAACCGTTTGAACCCTGGCGATGAGCGACGCCACGGGCCATTGGGCCTACGGCAAGTCGCTCATCGTCGACGGCGCGCTGACCGTGTCGGATCGCTCGGAGAAGACCAAATTCTATCCGCTGGCGAGCAGGAACGTCCATTTCGTGCTGGCGGGCAACGACATCACGACGACCGGTACCCTGCGGCATCCGGCGAGCGGCACGCCGGTGACCAACGTGGACATCGTTCATCATCTGGCAAGCGGCCAAGGACATGCGACGCTCGATGTGCCCGGCATTCGCTTCGCGGCGACGGGTTTCCAGCCGGATAATCTGACCCCGTTGACCGAAGGCGTGATTGCGTTGGTCGACGGTAGTGTGCAGGGGCAGGGGCGGATTGACTGGAACGGCACCAAGGTTACTTCCACCGGCGACTTCTCGACGGACGGGACCGCTCTCGCCGCCGCCTTCGGCCCGATTGCCGGCCTGAAAGGGACGATCCATTTCACCGATCTGCTTGGGCTGGAGACGGCGCCCGGCCAGACCCTGAGCCTCGGCAGCGTCAATCCCGGCATCCTCGTCGAGAACGGCACGCTTCACTATCAGTTGCTGCCAGGCCAGCTGGTCAAGATCGAGCGCGGCGAATGGCCGTTCATGGGCGGTACGCTGGTGCTGCGCGAGACCATTCTCAACCTCGGCAAGCCCAGCGCCAAGCGGCTGACGTTCGAGGTCGACGCGCTCAATGCCAA
>JAIVIZ010000147.1 GCA_020200315.1 Sphingomonadales bacterium
ACAGGCCGAACTGTTCGTGCGGGTCGCCAACGCGTTCGACCGATCGTACCGGGACGTCGTCGGCTATCGTCCGTCGGGAAGGAGCGTCGATGGCGGCATTCGCCTTGCTGTTGGCCGCTAGCGCGGTTCGCGCCGCGTCTCTTAACCTGTGCAGCGACGAATATCTGCTGCTCCTCGCCCGCCCCAACGAGGTGGTGAGCGTGACGAGGCTGGCGCAGGATCCTGAGGAGAGCGTGCTTGCGAGTCAGGCGCAAAGGGTGAATGGCAATCGCGGCCGGCTCGAAGACGTCATCGATGAGCGCCCCACCGTCGTTCTGACCATGGGCGGTGGCGGGCGATCGAGCGGCGCCATTGCCCGCAAGCTGCGCCTCCAAGTTGTCGATCTGCCGCAGCCCGCCTCGCTGGTTGATGTGAGCGCCAATCTTCGACGGGTCGCCTCGGCGCTCGGCGATCGCCATCGGGCCGATGCCTTCATTGAGCGGATCACTCGCCTGAAAGACACGCGACCAGCGCAGCAGCGTGAGGCCCTCTGGCTGGGTGGCGGCGGGCTGAGCCTGGCGCCCGGTTCGATTGGCGCGCAGTGGCTTGAGTTGGCCGGCCTCCGCCAGCGGAGCCTTCCCGGCGGCCACGCTACGCTAGAGACGCTGATCACCAATCCGCCGGCCGTTCTGGTGACGAGCAACTATCGCGCCGGCCAGATGTCTCAGGGACAGCGCTGGCTGAAGCATCCGTTGCTGGCGCACCTGCCCTCGCGAAGGCTGCCGACAGACGGCCGACGCTGGACCTGCGCTGGACCGCTGATGGTCGGCGAAGTCGAGCGGCTTCGCCGCATGGCCAAGTGACGCGCTGCTCCGCCCTGACTCTTCTCACCGCAGCGGTCCTGCTCGCGGCGGCGCACCTGCTCACGCCGTGGCCCATCCTGTCGCTCAACGTCGACCTGCGCCGGGTATTGCTGGTGGAGTTGCGCCTTCCCCGAACCCTGCTGGTCGCCGGTTATGGCGCGACGCTCGGCGTGACCGGCGCGGCGCTGCAGGCCCTGTTCGCCAACCCCCTCGCCTCGCCCGATGTGACCGGCAGCAGCAGCGGCGCGGTGTTAGGCGCGGTGCTAGGCGGTTATTGGCTAGGAGTGACCGAGCCACTTGCGCTCGCCGCCTGCGGTGCGGCCGGCGCATTGATCGCACTCACCGCCTTGCTGCTCCTGGCGGGCCGACGCGCCGATACCGCGACCCTGCTGCTCGGTGGCATCGGCATTTCGCTGGCATGCGGCGCGGCGACCAGCCTTGCACTCGCGCTCGCCCCCTCCCCCTTCGCATTCTACGACGCGTTCGATTGGCTAATGGGCAGCTTCACCGATCGCAGCCTGGGCCAGGCCGCTGCGGCGCTCGTGCCCGCGAGCAGTGCGTGCATCCTGCTGGTCCGTCGCGCTCACGCCCTCGATCTCCTAGCGCTCGGCGAGGATGTCGCAGCCTCGCTGGGCCATCGCCCGCGGCGGCTCGGCAACGAAGTCGTCGCACTGAGTGCGATCGCGATCGGCGCTTGCGTTGCGGTGTGTGGCGCGATTGGGTTCGTGGGACTGATTGCGCCGTTCCTCGCTCGTGCCCTGACTAGCGGTCACCCCGGCCGTGCGCTGGTCCCGGCAGCGCTGGTCGGCGCCATCCTGCTCCTGCTCGCCGACCTCGTCACGCGCGGCCTCGATCGTGCGGTGCCGATCGGGATCGTCACCGCGCTCGCCGGAACGCCGCTGTTCCTCTGGCTGATCGTGCATCAGCGCCGCGGGCTGACACCATGACGCCGCTGCTGGATGCGCGGCAACTCAGCTTGCAAGGCCGTCTCAACTCGCTTGATCTCGCCAGTATCGGCGGCGAGCTGGTCGCGCTGGTCGGCCCAAACGGCGCCGGGAAGACGAGCCTGCTGAGAGCGCTCGCGCGGGTCGAAGATTCCACCGGTGAAGTGCGGATCGACGGCGAAAATCTTGACGGGTTAGGTGAGGCCCGGCGATGTCGACTCCTGTCGTTTCTACCCGCCTCGCGTGAAGTGGCGTGGCCAATTGCCGTTCGCGATATCATCGCGCTCGGCGTCAACTCGATGGCTTTGCAGCGCGTCGACGAACTGATGGACGCCCTCGACTTGCGCAACTTCGCGGATCGGCCGATCGGCAGCCTTTCGACCGGCGAGCGGGCAGGACGGACGGCCGGAGGCTCTGATGGACCGTCTTGGCACCCTGTTCGGCATTGCACCCGCACAAGGCGGCGGCTGGCGCATCGACCGGGCCTGATCAGTCTTTGGGCGGGTCCGCGATCATCGCGGTGAAGCTCGCTTCCGCCGCGAGTTTGTCGCCGATGCGCGCCCGGCCCGCGAACTTGCAAACGCTCGATCGTTTCTGCACGAACTCGACTTCCAGAGTCAGCAGAACGCCCGGTTCGACCGGCGTCCGGAATTTGGCGTTCTCGATCGCCATGAAATAGACCAGCTTGCCCGTGCCGGCGAGCCCAAGGCTTTCGACCGCGAGGACGCCGGCGGCCTGCGCCAGCGCTTCGACGATCAGCACCCCGGGCATGATCGGCCGCCCGGGGAAATGGCCGGCGAAGAAGCCTTCGTTGATCGTCACCGCCTTGGTGGCGACGATTCTCACGTCCGGTTCGAGCGTCTCGACCCGGTCGACGAGCAGCATGGGGTAGCGATGGGGCAGCGCCGCCATCACCGTGCGCACGTCGAGCGGGCCGAGCGCCGGCCGAGGCTGGGCCTCTTCGCTCACCCTAGTTTAGCGGCCCTGCGTCGCCGCCGCGGGCGCCGGGGTGACGCTGACGGACGGCAACGCCGCGTTGAGCGCCGCGAGGACGTCGTTGGTGACGTCCAACGCAGTGCCGTGCGCCAACGTCGCATTGACGTCGAGCGCTAGATTAGCGCCCTTCTGCGCCATCACCTGCGAGTAGATCGGGTCGAGCTTGGCATCGATCTGGCGAACGACATTGGCCTGGCTCGATTGCAGACTCTGCTGCATACGCTGCAGTTCCTGGGCGCCCGTCTGCTGCCTGGTCTGGAAAGCGGTGATCCGCGCCTGAAGCGCCGGTCCCGGCTGCGCGCCTTTCAGCGCGTCGACAGCGGTCTGGAGCGACTGCCCCTCCGTCTTGAGTGGAGCGGCAAGCGCGGCCTGGCGCGACTGGAGCGCGGTCGCCTGAGTCTGCAGCTGGGTTTGTGCCGCGCGGCAGGCAGTGCACTCGCCGTAGACGCGCTCGCGGTCGACGACGACGATGTTGGCGGGAGCGGCCTGCGCGGCGGCGGGAAGCACGACGGCGGCGGCGGCAGTGAGAATGAGAAGATTTTTCATCAGAATTGGGTTCCTACGTTGAACGAAAAGAGTTTGGTGTTGTCGCCCTTCTGCTTGAGCAGCGCCTTGGCAAGGTCGATACGCAACGGGCCAAAGGGCGAAACCCAGTTGACGCCGATGCCGATCGACAGACGCGGCTTCGGCGAATTGCCGAAGAAGTTCTCGGAATAGCCCGGCGCGAACGTATAGTTGGCGGTGTCCGTAATACAGCCCACATTGTCGCCGGGATGCAGGGTCTGCGTCGTGCCCGTAGTGTTCGTCGATGTCGGTACGCATGTGCCGATGAAGTTCGTCAAGATCGGCCTCTTAAGGCTCCAGACGGACCCCGCGTCGATGAAGGCAGACGGGCGAAGCCCCAAGCTCTTAGCACCCGCGCCGAGCGGAATCTCCAGCTCAAGCCGCCCCATGTAGTAAGCACGACCGCCCAATGCTTCGCTGATCGTCGACCGTGATTTGAGATCCAGAGGAGTCAACGCGCCTGTAAGATCATAATTCTGGCGAATGACGCGCGGGCCGATTCCCCGGATGTCAAAACCGCGCAGGTCGGTGCCGAAGAACCGGTCCGTCAAGCGGATGGCGTCGCGGCCCGGCCCTGGAGACGACGTCAGCGGAGCGATATAGCCGCCCTCCGCATGCGCGGAGAAGACGAAACCCCGCGGCAGGCCGATGTACTTGGTCGCATTGGCCTGAGTACGGACATATCTGACGTCGCCGCCCAGTCCGGCAAAATCCTGACTGAAGATCAGCCGCTGGCCGCGAGTTGGATGCAGTCCATCGGTGTCGTCGAAGCCAAGCGAATAACCGACGGATGAAGTTAGCCGCGTTCCGATTTCGTCGCATAGATATCGGCCGGCTAGCAGCGGATCGCAGACCGGTGCAAGCGGTCCGGTGCCGTCTGGATCGGTGTAGAAGGTCGCGCGATCGAGCGTCACCTTGTCCTGGATTAGCGAGTAGCGGGTGCCGAACGTCGCGAACTCAGTGATCGGGAACCCCAAGCGAAGATCACCGCCGGTGGATAGCTGCGAGTAGGTGGTGTGGCGGTTCGTGCCAACGAAGTTGAAGCTATTGAGATCGCGTCGGAAAACGTCGCCGCCTAATAGGATTTGCTTGTCGAAAAGATACGGCTCGGTGAATCCCAACTGCACGGACTTGGAATAGCGCGAATAATTGATGCCGGCCGAAAGCGTCTGCGCCATACCGCGGAAATTATTCTGCTCGACCGAGGCCGAGACGATGAACTTCTCGAGGCTGGAATATCCGGCGGAAAGCTGCAGCTGACCCGTTGATTTCTCCTCGACGTCGAGACCGAGATCAACCCGATCGGGCGTGGAACCCTGGGCCTGCTTGATCTCCAGCTTGTCCTGGAAAAAACCGAGGCTTTGAATGCGATCCTGGCTACGCTTCACCTTGAGGGCGTTGAACGCGTCGCCTTCGTTGACCCGGAACTCGCGACGGACGACCTTGTCGCGGGTGACCGTGTTGCCCTGGATGTTAATGTGTTCGACATACACCCGCGGGGTCTCGCCGGCCTGGAAGGTGATGTTCATCAGCTTCTTGTCGGCGTCGCGGTCGTAGTTGGGCGAGATGTCGGCGAAGGCGTAGCCCTGGTTGCCCGCCACCTGATTGAGTGACGTGACCGTGTCTTCGACCGCCTTGGCGTTGAACCAGGTCCCTTCCCTGAGCTTGATCAACGACTTCAGCTTGGCCACGTTGAGGTCGCGGATCTGACTTTCGGCGTCGATCTTGCCGAACTTATAGCGCGGCCCTTCCTCGACGACATAGGTGATGACGAAATTCTTGCGATCAGGCGTCAGCTCGGCCAGCGCACTGACAACGCGAAAATCCGCGTAACCCTGGGTGAGATAGAAGGCGCGGAGCTTCTGCTGGTCGGCGGCGAGCCGATCCGGATCGTAGCTGTCGTTCGACTTGAGAAAGCCGAGCGGACCGCCGGCCTGCTTGGTGTACATCTGCTTGCGCAGCACACCGGCGGGGAAATGCTCGTTGCCGATGATATTGATCGCCTGAATCTTCGACTTGTCGCCTTCGTGAATCTCAAAAACGAGATCGACGCGGTTCTGGTCGAGCTGAACGATCTTGGGCTCGACCGTCGCGGCGAAGCGACCCTGGCGCTTGTAGAGTTCGATGATCCGGTCGACGTCGGCACGGACGGCTGGACGCGTGAAGATCTGGCGCGGAGCGAGCTTGATCTCGGGCGTGATTTTGTCCGACTTCAGCCGCTTGTTGCCCTCCAGAACGATGCGGTTGATCACCGGGTTCTCACGCACGGTAATCACGACGTTACCCGTTTCGCCGCCGGTGATGACGACGTCGGCAAACAACTGCGTGGCGTAAAGATCCTTCAGCGCCGCATCAAGCGTCTCGCCGGTATAGGTTTGGCCCGGCGTCAGGCTAGCGTAGGAGCGGATCGTCTCCGGCTCGAGCCGTTCCGCGCCGCGTATCGCGATCGAGCGAATCGTGCCCGAACTTGGCGCGGTCGCGGTGGCGACGGTCGCGGGTGCCTGGGGCTGTGCAGGTGTGGAAGCCGCCGGCACGGCAGGCGGAGTGATTGGAGCGGTTTGCGCGATGACTGGCGCGGCGCTGGTGCCGAGAACGGTACCGACAAGGAGCATCGCCCCCAAGCGCCGGATCCTGCTATTATTCGCTACCTTCACGCGTTCCCCGCCTTTAAATCATTCGATTGAACGCCATCCGGGCGCCCGGTGCGGCCCTGCCCTAAGCCCCGCCCCCAATCAAGCATCACCCATCCGGCGCTCAGCCGATCAAGCGACCCAAACTCGACCACACGCCAAACGATCCGAGGTCGTTGAACGTTGTGAACATCAGCAGCGCCAGGATGAGCGCGAGACCTCCCCGGAAGGCCCATTCCTGGGCCTGCAAGCTGACCGGCCGCCGCCGCACCGCTTCCACGGCGTAGAACAGCAGGTGGCCGCCATCGAGCATCGGCACTGGCAAGAGGTTGATGAATCCCAGATTAATTGAGAAGACCGCGACCAGCTCGATAAACTCGTAGATGCCAAGGCTGGCTTGCTGACCGGCCATCTGCGCCATTTTGAGCGTGCCGCCGAGTTCTTTCACCGAGCGCTCGCCGCTGAGGATTTGACCCAGCCCATCGACCATCCACCGGGTCAGCCGGAAGGTGAAGATCGTTGCCTGGGGCAGCACCGTCAGCAGCGGCGGCCGGTGCCATTCCCGATCCGCCGGAAGGACGCCGAGCAACCCGATGCGCGCGCTCTGCCCGAACTGATCGCGAACGACACTGCTGCCAACGTGCACGGTCGCGTCCTGTCCAATTCCGTGGCGCTCAAAATGGATCACGAGTTGCTGATCGGGCCGGAGCACCACGTACCGCTTGATGTCGTCGAACGTGTCGATCGTGCGACCGCCGATCGACTGAATGCGGTCGCCCACTTGCAGTCCCGCCGACTGAGCCGAAGTGTGCGCAAGGACTTGGCCGATAACCGGCGGGCTACTCGGCATTCCGAAGCTCAGGAAAAACGCGGCGAAGATCAGGATTGCAACGACGAAATTGGAGGCTGGCCCCGCGAGGACAATCAGGAAGCGTTGCCATACCGGCTTGAGATGGAAGCTGCGCGCCTGATCCTCATCGCTCAGCGATGCTGCGTCGGG
The DNA here is from genome assembly GCA_020200315.1 of Sphingomonadales bacterium. GTDB lineage: Bacteria > Pseudomonadota > Alphaproteobacteria > Sphingomonadales > Sphingomonadaceae > Sphingomicrobium. Next base: position 6,977 of record JAIVIZ010000147.1, read on the forward strand.
CCGGCTGGTCGCGTCGGCATCACCCGTAAAGCGAACATAGCCGCCGAGCGGCAGCAGGCCCAGCTTCCAGCGTGTACCGCGCTTGTCGGTCCACCCGGCAAGCTCCGGCCCGAAGCCGATCGAAAAACTGTCCGCACCGACGCCGAACAGGCGTCCCGCAAGATAATGGCCGAGCTCGTGCAGAAACACGAGCGGCCCCAACGCGCACAGGAAGGCGATGGCGATGAACCAGATCGGCGGCTGGTGGAGCATCAGGCGGCGAGAGCGATCATCAACTGGCGCAGCGTGTCGCGTGTTTCGCGGTCGATGTCGATGACCTCAGCGACAGAGCGGGGCGGGGACACGGCGGTTGCCGACAGGAGACGCAGCGCGGGAAAGCGTCCGGCATCCGGCTCTTCAAACGTCAGCGTCGAAATGCTCACGAGGTCGAGGCGAGCGGCCGGCGTCGCTATCCGCTCCGGCCAGGCAAGCGCATGGGCGATGGGTATGCGCATGTCCGGACTGCCGAGCTGCGCGAGGACGGAGCCGTCGACGAACTCGACCATCGAGTGAATCACCGACTGCGGATGGACGAGAATGTCGATTCGGTTGGACGGCAGGCCGAACAGATGGTGTGCCTCGATCAGTTCGAGGCCCTTGTTCATCATCGTTGCCGAGTCGACGGAGATTTTCGCGCCCATCGACCAGTTGGGATGCGCGATCGCCTGTTCGGGCGTCATGGCCTCCATCTCGGCAAGGCTCTTCTGACGGAAAGGACCCCCACTCGCGGTCAGAATGAGCTTCGATACATCCTGCGAGCGATTACCGGCAATGCATTGAAAAATCGCGTTATGTTCGCTGTCGATCGGAAGGATGGATGCGCCGCTGCGGACGGCGGCGTCAATCATGATCGCGCCTGCGGTAACCAGCGCTTCCTTGTTGGCCAGAGCGACTGTCCGCCCGGACTCGATCGCGGCCATCACGGGCTCGAGCCCGGCGCAACCCACGATGGCTGCGACGATGAGGTCAGCCGAGACCGCCGCCTCCTTGAGCGCCTCAGCTCCACCGGCCGCACGGCACCCGGTCCCCGCCAGCCGCTCCTGAAGGACGGGCAGCAGCGCCGGGTCCGCGATCACCGCCAGCCGGGCGCTGGTGCGTCGCGCCGCATTGGCGAGCGCATCGACCTGGCTTGCGGCGGTCAGCGCGATGACCTCGAACCGCTCCGGATGAAGCGCGACCAGATCAAGCGTCGAGGTGCCGATCGATCCGGTTGCGCCGAGAATCGACAGCGTGCGCGTCACGGTCGCATCCAGATCGCGAACAATGCCGTCAGGAACGCGACCACGACTAGCCCGTCCAGCCGATCCAAAGCACCACCGTGGCCAGGAAGCCACGTTCCGCTATCCTTGACACCCGCGCGGCGCTTGAGGCCACTCTCGAACAAGTCGCCCGTCTGCGCGCCGACGGCGAACAGCGGCGCAAGCATCAGGAGCATGCGCGGCAAGCCGGTGTTGGCGGCCCACAGCCCGCCGAGCAGCGCCGCCGTCGCCATCCCGCCGATCAGCCCGGCCCAAGTCTTGTTGGGGCTGATCGAGGGGGCCAGCTTCGCGCCGCCGATCGCACGGCCCGCGAAATAAGCGCCGATGTCGGTCGACCAGGTGACGATGAACACCCACAGGAGCAGGATCAGGCTGTGGTCCGCCCGCTCCCGGATCCACAGCATCGCCAACGCCGGGATCAACGCATAGAAAAACCCCGCAACCACCCAGTGGAAGCCCCAGCCGCGCACGATCCGGGTCCATTCGACGAACATCATCGCCGCGACGGCAGCGACCAGCACTGCGAACGCATAGCCGCCGGCAAATGCCGCGCCGAGCGCCACGGCTATCATCGCGATGCCGGTCAGGACTCGCCAGGTGAGCTCGTTCAACTGCGGCCCCCGAAGCGACGCTGCCGCGCCGCGTACTGGCCAAGAGCCGCATCGAGCGCGGCGGCGTCGAAGTCCGGCCACAGCGTGTCGAGAAAGATCAGCTCCGCATAGGCCGCCTGCCACAGGAGGAAATTGGACAGCCTCACCTCGCCCGATGTGCGGATGAGCAGATCGAGATCGGGCCAGGAGCTGGTCTGCAGCTGACGGTCGATCGCCAGTTCGTCAATCGCATCCAGACTGAGTTCGCCCACGAGGGCGCGCTCGGCCAAACGCCGCGCGGCTGCGGCGATCTCCGCCCGCGAACCATAGTTGAGGGCAATGACAAGCGTGATCTTGCGATTGTTCCGCGTGCATTCGACCGCATCGCTCATCCTCGTGGCAAGATCGGAACCGAATGCCGCAGGCTCGCCGATAAACTCCAGGCGCACGCCGTCTCGCTCCAGCGTTGCGATTTCCCGGTCGAGGTAGAAACGCATCAGTGCGGTGAGGTCGGACACCTCCTCGCTCGATCGCCGCCAATTCTCGCTTGAGAAGGCGTAGAGCGTAAGCACCTCGACGCCGCGCTCCGCAGCTGCACGAACCGTCGCGCGCACGGCCTCCGCCCCCGCCCGATGTCCGGCAACGCGAGGCAAACCGCGCTTCGCCGCCCAGCGGCCGTTGCCGTCCATGATGATCGCCACATGGCGGGGTTGCTGGCCGCCTCCTCCGTCCGTGCCGAGCGAAGTCGAGCCACGTCCCTCGACGACGTTCGGCACGAAGGGCTTGGACGGCGATCTCACCTGCCGAGGATTTCCTGTTCCTTGGCGTGGGCGGCGGCGTCGAGGTCCTTGATCGTCTCGTCGGTCATCTTCTGCACCTCGGTCTCGTGGCGCTTGCGCTCGTCCTCGCTGATCTCGTGCTTCTTCTCGTCGGTCTTGAGGGCGTCCATCCCGTCGCGGCGGACATTGCGCACCGCGATGCGCGCCTTCTCGGCATATTGGCCGGCGAGCTTTGCCAACTCCCTGCGCCGCTCCTCAGTCAAGTCGGGGATCGGCAGTCGAATCATCTGGCCGTCGGTAATCGGGTTGAGGCCGAGCCCTGCCGAGCGGATCGCCTTCTCGACCGAACTGACGTTCGAGCGGTCCCACACTTGAACCGACAGCATGCGCGGTTCCGGTACGGAGACGGTCGCGACCTGATTGATCGGCATGTGCGAGCCATAGACCTCCACCGTGATGGGATCGAGCAGCGCGGTCGAGGCGCGGCCGGTCCGCAGCCCGACCAGATCATGCTTCAGCGCATCGAGCGCGCCGGCCATGCGGCGCTGAAGGTCGGACTTGTCGTAGGCGGCCATGCTTCACTCCTCGCTCTGAACGATCGTCGCGGTTCCCCCGCCTGCCAGCACCGTGGCAAGGTTGCCGGGCTCACGAATGTTGAACACGACGATGGGGATATTATTGTCGCGGCACAGCGCCACCGCAGACGCGTCCATCACCTTCAGATCGTCGGCGAGGACTCGATCGAAACCAATTGATTCGTAACGCTTTGCGCCTGGGTTGCGCTTGGGGTCACTGTCGTAAACGCCGTCGACGCTGGTGCCCTTGAACAGCGCGCCGCATTTCATCTCGGCCGCCCGTAGCGCCGCGCCGGTGTCGGTCGTAAAATAGGGACTGCCGACTCCCGCGGCGAAAATCACCACTCTACCCTTGGCGAGGTGGCGCTCGGCGCGGCGGCGGATGACCGGCTCGCACACCTGGTCCATTTTGATCGCCGATTGAACCCTGGTCTCGACTCCCATCTGCTCGAGCGCGTTCTGCAGCGCTAGGGCGTTCATCACCGTTGCCAGCATGCCCATGTAATCGGCCTGGGCGCGGTCCATCCCCT
>JAIVIZ010000002.1:0-18785 GCA_020200315.1 Sphingomonadales bacterium
GACCGGCTCGGCGCGGCGACCGCCGCCATGCCTTACCAGATCGCGTCCAACTCCAAGCAGTTCACCGCGATGGGCCTCATCCTGCTGGCCGATGAAGGCAAGCTCAGCCTCGACGACCACGTCTCGAAATATCTGCCGGAGATCAGCGGCGGCGAGACCATCACCATCCGCCAGCTGCTGTCGCACACCTCGGGCCTGCAGGACTTCTGGCGGCAGGACTATATGTTCGAAACCATGACCCGCCCGACGGCGCCGCAGGGCATCGTCGACCGCTGGGCGAAGAAGCCGCTCGATTATGCGCCGGGCACCCGCTGGCAATATAGCAACACCGGTTATGTCGTCGCCGGCTTGATCCTCGAGAAGGTCGCCGGCGAGCCGCTGATGACCTTCCTCGGCCGCCGCATCTTCACGCCGCTCGGCATGCACCCGATCGATATCGACGACAGCAACACGCCCGCTTTCCCGACCGGCTACCACCGCTACGCGCTCGGCCCGGTGCGCGTCGCCACGCCGCCGGCCCGTGGCTGGCTATGGGCGGCGGGCGAACTGTCGATGACCGCCGGCGACCTCGCCAGGTGGGACATCGCCCGGCTCGATCGCGCCGTGCTGCCGGCCCGCGACTGGACCATGCAGGAGCAGCTCGTCATCCTCACCGACGGGACCAGCAGCGGCTATGGTCTCGGCGTGTTCAATCACCTTCAGCGCGACCGGCGGGTGATCGATCATGGCGGGGAATCGGTCGGGTTCGTCTCGCAGAACACGGTCTATCCCGACTCCCGCTCAGCCATCGTCGTGCTGACCAACGCCGACTTTTCCGGCACCCCGGAAGCGCTCACCGAGGGCATCGAAAAGATCGTCCTTGATGCGCCGCAGACCGAGCGGGTGAGCGAAGGCGACCGCCTCGCCGATGTTCGAGCGCTCTATAAGGCGCTGGTGAACGGCGCGCCCGATCGTTCGACGTTGACCTCGAACCTCGGCGCCTATTTCGACCCGACCACGCTCGGCGACTACCGCGCCAGTCTCTCCGCCCTCGGCACGCCGACGATCGCCATGCCGAAGCCGCCCCGCCTGCGCGGCGGCTTCGTCAACCGCAACTACACGCTTCGCTATCCCGGCGGCCGCGAGCTCACGCTCATCACCTATGCCGAACCGGGCGCGACCGGCCGTTGGGAGCAATATCTGATCATGCCGAAATAGGGCGGCAGCGTCCCGCATATCCGCAACCCGCGCGGCACCTCGGCGTCCCGCTCCTCAACTGAGCAGACGGCGGCGCTGCTCGGGCGAAAGAAGAGCGCACTGGGCGCTGGTCCCGAACCAGCGATAGCGATTGCGCGCGACCAGCCGGTACAGCCGATCGCGAACCCCGCGCGGGATCGCCCGCGATATCCGCAGCAATCGCCACCAGCCGCCGAGAATCGAACAAAGCTCCAGATAGCCGCTGGAGTCGCCGAGGGCGCGCTCGCCGAGGACCAGCAGATAGGTCGCGTTCGGGTCCACGCCGAACTTGGCATAGAGGCTTCGGCCGAGGTCCGATTGTGCCGAGGCGAAATCGATGCGGCCCCGCCGATCGTGCCGCATCAGGAACGCCACGCCGGTCGAGCAAAGCACGCACTGGCCGTCGAACAGGAACAGCGGTCGCGGTGTCATTCGGCTCTCCCGTCGCGCCCGCCCGCGATCTCTCGCGGAGCTACCCCGCCTGGCTCGCCGCGATGAACGCCCGCACCCGCGTCTCGATCACCGGCAGCGGCACCGCGCCGCCTGACAGGAGGACGTCGTGGAACTTGCGCTGGTCGAACCTTGGACCGAGCGCGGCCTCCGCCGCCGCCCGTAGCCGCCGGATCGTCAGCTCGCCCAGCTTGTACGACAGCGCCTGCCCCGGCCAGCTGATGTAGCGGTCGACCTCGGTCTCGACCTCGTGCTGCGACAGCGCGGTGTGCGCGGCGAGATAATCGATCGCCCGCTGCCGCGACCAGCCGTCGAGGTGGATGCCGGTGTCGATCACCAGCCGCGCCGCGCGCCACATCTCATAGCTTAGCCGCCCGAAATTCTCGTAGGGCGTGCGATAGATGCCCATGCCGATGCCGAGCCATTCGGAATAGAGCCCCCATCCCTCGCCATAACCCGAGAAATAGATATGCTGGCGGAAGCGCGGCAGCGCCGGCCCTTCCTCGGCCAGCGCCGCCTGCAGGCTGTGCCCCGGCGAGCATTCGTGAAGGGTCAGCGCCGGGATATTGTAGAGCGGCCGGCTGCGCAGCCGAAAGGTGTTAATCTGGCAGCTTTCGAGCCCGCCGCGCCCCGCGGTGTAGAAGGGCGCCAGCGCCGGCGCGACCGGCACGATGGTGAAGCGCCGGCGCGGCAGCGTCTCGAACAGATCCTTGAGCTTGCCGTCGACCCGCTTGGCGACATAGGCGGACACGCCGAGCAGCTCGTCCGGCGTCCGCGCGAAGAAGCGCGGGTCGGTCTTGAGGAAGGTCAAGAACGCCGGGAAGCAGCCCTTGAAGCCGCTGTCGCGCATCGTCTGGCGCATCTCGCCATCGATCCGCGCGACCTCCTTCAGCCCAACCGCGCGGATCGCCTCGGGCGGCATGTCGAGCGTCGTATATTCGCGCACCTGCGCCCGGTAATAGGCGTCGCCGTCGGGCAGGTCGCGCGCCGACACGGTCTTCCGCGCGCCCGGCACATAGTCGTCGCGGTAAAAAGCGAGCAGCGCGCGATAGGCGGGGATCACCGCCTGCTCGATCGCCGCGCGGCCCTCGGCCCGCAGCGTCGCCTGCTCCGCAGCGGCAATCGACGGCGGCATCGTCTTGAACGGCGCGAGGAAGGCATTTTCCGCGACCGGCGCGGTGAAGGAGCGGATCGATCCATCGCGCCCGGCCAGCGTCACCGCCGGCGGCGTGAAGCCGCGCGCCAGCCCGGCGCGCATGTTGGCGGTCTGCTCGGCGAAATAGCGCGGGATATCGCGCATCCGGGCGATGTAGCGGCGATAGTCGGCGGCATCGTCGAGGTTCTGACCGTCGTCGAGATAGGTCCAAAAATTGCTGTCACTGTTGACCGGCATTTCCCATTGCCGAAAGCGCGCATCGGCCAGGGCGCTCTCGACCACGTTGCGCAGCACCGCCGCATTGTCGCGCTCGCCCGGCGAAAGCTGAGCCTCCGGGATCGCGTTCAGCTCGGCCAGCAGCCGCGTCAGATAGGCGCCGCGCTGGGCCTGCGTCGCGGGATCGATCTTGGGCAGATAGGCCGCGGGCTTCTGGTGCCCCTTGGCATCGGTGATCGTGCCGAACTCCTTGTCGGTCCAGTCGGCATAGCCCTCGTACAGCGTCTTCAGCCGCTGATCGGCTTGGCGCGGCGCGGCGGTTGCGGCGACAGGCGTCGGCTGGGCCGCCAGCGGGGAAGATAGGAGGAGCGCTGCGGCGGCAGCGGCGATGTGCGGCAAGGAGCGGGAGCTGATCATACCGGGCACCCTAACCGTAGATCGGTAGAAGCGCATCAGCCCTCTCCTAAGACGATCGAGGATCGGGTTGGGGTGGCATCAGCCTGCCGCTCTATTGAGGTGCTTCATGCGCGTCCGGCCGCATTCTCATGACCCACCACTTGCCGCCCGATTTTGAGACTGCCGAAGCCTTCAGGAGCTGCGCGGGCGCTCCGCCCAACAGCGCCCCGCCTGCGCTGCAAGGTAAGCGGGCACGAACAGGGCCGTCAGGATTGCCCAGTCTAGTCCGTCAAGCCTCTTGCATTGATAATAGGGCCAAAGCGCCGGGTTGAAGTTGGCAACGGCATGGGCGAGCGGAAGCGCGCCGCCGGCGATCAGGGTCGCGCGGATGGTCTGCCTCGGTTTCCGCCATACCAGCGCGATCGCGCTGGCCGCGATGAGAAGGATTGCCGGCGCGGCATCGCCGCGCGTCCAGTCGATCGCGAGCATCGCCCCGATCAACAGACCCGCCGCGACATCGGCGTCGTGTGCAGCGGCGCGCAGCCTGACCGCGCTGGTCAGCGCTCCGGCGAGCCATTGGACGCGCTCCGGCCCTCCCGGGCTGAAGGGCGCTTCGGCACGCATGGCCGCGATCCATTGGGCCTCCGTCGCCGGCACGACAAGCTCCGCTATTTTCCAAAGCCACTCGATCACGCAAGCTGCTCCGCGGCGATGGAGCGGGTCGCCAGACGCTCGGCCGCGAGCGAACGGCCAGCCGCTGTCAATCGATAAGCGTGGCGGGGTGGTCGGCCCGGTCGCTCGGGTTCCTCCCATCGGGATTCGAGGTAGCCGTCGCGGTCGAGCCGAATGAGCATCGGGTAGAGCGTGCCGGGTTTCAGTCCTGTCTCGCGGGTCAGGGACACACCGTGCCGCCATCGGCCGGGGACTGCGGCAAGCGCTTCCAACAGGGTCAGAGTCTGCTGCGAACCGTGAGATGGCCTGGGCATTGCGCTAAACTCGATATATGTCGATAAGAGCTTGGACAATAGGAGGATGCGATGCGGACTTGGCTGCAAGTGATGGTTACGTCGATGCTGCTGACCGGGTGCGCCACCGCGGCGCCGCCACCGTTAGCGACCATCAACTATCGTCCGGACGGCAAACTGGCAATCTTGCCCGTCACGATCATGGGACGCAAAGAGTGGTTCTACTGGGACACCGGCGCCCCCCGGCTGGTCCTCGACCCGCGTCTCGCGGCTGCTCTCAATCTCACTACGCGACAACCAGGCAGCACGACCGGAGTAGGCAAAGGCGCAGTCAACATTGCGCAGGTCGATCCTGTAGAGGTGGGCCTCGGCGGTATCCGCTACATCGCCGACGATCCCTGGATCATCGACCTCTCGGGCACGCCTGGCCCAAAGGACGTTCGTGGCCTTGTCGGTGCCGATCTGTGGACGCGCTACGTCGTTCGCATGAACTCCCAGGCTCATCGGCTCGAGCTGTTCACGCCCGGAACCTACCGACCTCGATCAGACGAGGTGGTGCTTCCGCTGATCGTTGAAAAACAGAAACTCTTTGTCGAGGTGAGGCTCGACGTGAAGGCAGGGCTGAGCGTCGTTCATCGGCTTCGGGTGGACACCGGTTCCGGAGATTCGGTCAACGATCCGATCGTCGGGCAAGCAGTCGAAACACGCCGAACGCAAGTTGGAAACGGGCTGGGCACTCCGTACGAAGCGGTCTCAGGTAAGGTGGACGCCATTCATTTGGGACCGTTCACCATCCGAAACGTATGGGGGCCGGGCGGCACGGGGCCGGCGATCGGGATGGAGGTACTGCGCAGGTTCGTGGTGACGTTCGATGCGCCGGGCGGGAAGCTTTATCTCAAGCCGACCCGCGCCCTTGCCGAGCCTGTCCCAGCGCCCGGCTGAATAATGCGCATGAAGCGTTCGCCAGAGGAGCTTGAGAAAGGCGCTGAGGCGGTCCATCGATCAGGACAGCAGGCGACTCTCGCTTGAACCTGGGGTGAGGAACGCAATCGTGACCGAATTGACCGGGGCCGCGCGGCGGGCGGCGGCGTTTCGCCGGATGCGCGATGCGCAGCGGACGGAAATGGCGGAGGACTATGTCGAGCTGATCGGCGACCTCATCGCCGAGACAGGTGAGGCGCGGCTGACCGACCTCGCCGAGCATCTCGGCGTGACGCAGGCCACCGCCGCCAAGGTCGTGCAGCGGCTGCAACGCGAAGGCCTGGTCGAAAGCCGCCCCTATCGATCGATCTTCCTCACGGAAAGCGGCATCGCAGTCGCCGCCAAATCGCGTGACCGGCACCGGATCGTTCATGATTTCCTGCGCGCGCTCGGTGTCAGCGAACTCAACGCCGAGGCCGATGCCGAGGGGATGGAACACCATGTCAGTCAGGAATCGCTGGCGGCTTTCGCCCGGTTTACCAAGTCCCTTGAAAAGGGCTGATAAACGAGCCGACGTCAACAATCTGTGATTTGCCAAGCGCAAGAATCTTAGCCATAGCTTAATCGTTAAGCATTGGCTCGGTGGCACTCGACGATAATGGCAATCACAACGATCCTTGCCGCAGCGACCGGCCTGCTTGCATCCCAAGCGCCGTCGCCCGCGATCGAGCGAGCGCCCATCGGCGTTGCGGACCCCGCTCGTCCTGACAAAAGCCATTACACGCTATTCGATCCGACTCCGCGGGAGTTGATGCGCGCGTTCAACACCGATCGGCCCGACACGACCGAAAGCCCCTACACCGTCGATGCGGGTCATTTTCAGGTCGAATTGAGCCTGGCGGATTATGCCTTCGATAAGGATGCCGGCGTGCGGACCCGAACCGTGGGGATCCTGCCCGTCAACCTCAAGCTCGGATTGCTCAACAACGTCGATCTCCAGCTCATCTTCACCCCCTACCAGCGGGTCGAAACGCGCGCCGGCGGCGCCCACGCCGTCGCCAGCGGCTTCAGCGACGACACGCAGGTGCGGCTGAAAATCAATCTCTGGGGCAATGACGGCGGCTCGACCGCATTTGCGATCATGCCCTTCATCAAGGCGCCGACCGGCGCGCGCGGGCTGAGCAACGATCATGTCGAAGGCGGTGTGATCCTGCCGCTGGCGATCGACGTGCCGAGCGATTTTTCGCTGGGCACGATGGCGGAGTTCGATCTGGTTTATGACGACGCACGCGGGCGGTACGGCGTCGATGTGGTCCACAGCGCCACACTCGGTCACCCGATCGCGGGTCATTTAGCCGGCTATCTCGAATATGTCGGCGTCGTGCCGCACGGCGGTGGCGGCGGTTACCGCGCCATCGCCAGCGCCGGCCTCTCCTATCCACTGGCCGAAAACTGGATCGTCGATGGCGGCGGGACGCTCGGCCTGGCCGGCACCGTCGATGACGCGACCATGTTCATCGGCACCTCGCTCCGTTTTTAGTCAGGACCTCCAATGGCTTCCACTTCCCCACGATCGTCGCTCCTGTCGCGCTTCGTCAGCCGCGGCGACCAGGCCGATTTCACCCGGTCGCTGCCCGAAGCATACCGCACCTTGAAGGTCTGGCAGACAGGCGATGGCGTGCGCTCGCCGTGGCGCAAATGGCTCGGCTTCGCGGGACCGGGCTTCATGGTGTCGGTCGGCTATATGGACCCGGGCAACTGGGGCACCGATCTCGCCGGAGGAAGCCAGTTCGGCTACGCACTGCTGTGGGTGATCCTCGCCTCGAACCTGATGGCGATTTTCCTGCAACGGCTGTGCGCGCGAATGGGAATCGTCACCGGGCGCGACCTCGCCCAGTCCTGCCGCGACTATTATTCGAAGCCGGTCGCGGTCGCGCTGTGGCTGCTGTGCGAGGTTGCGATCATCGCCTGCGACCTGGCCGAGGTGGTCGGATCGGCGGTCGCGCTTAACCTGTTGGTCGGCATTCCGCTGGTGTGGGGGGTGATCGTCACCGGGTTGGACGTGCTGCTCTTGCTGCTGCTGATCAACCTTGGCTTCCGCAAGCTGGAAGCGGTCGTCATCGCCCTCGTTACGACGATCGCGCTGTGCTTCGCCTACAGCATCTTCCTGGCCCGGCCGGACTGGACCGCGGTGGCGCTGGGCACGGTCATCCCATCGATGCCCAACACGGCCGCATTGCTGGTGTCGCTCGGCATTCTCGGAGCGACGGTCATGCCCCACAATCTCTACCTGCATTCGTCGATCGTTCAGACGCGCGCGTTCGGCCGCAATCCCGCCGACATGAAAGCGGCGATCGCCTACAACACGATCGATACGGTCGTCGCGCTGGGGGCGGCGTTCTTCGTCAACGCCGCCATTCTCGTGCTCGCGGCGGCGGTGTTCTGGAGCGGCGGCATCGAGGTCGCCGAGCTGCAACAGGCGCATGAGCTGCTCCGCCCGGCGCTCGGCGGCGCGGCGGCGACGGCGTTCGCCGTGGCGCTGCTGTGTTCGGGTCAGTCGAGCACGATCACCGGCACGCTGGCCGGCCAGATCGTGATGGAGGGATTCCTCAAAATTCGAATTCAGCCGTGGCTGCGCCGCCTGATCACGCGGTTGCTGGCGATCATCCCCGCGCTCGCGGTCATCACGGCGACCGGCGGCAAGGACACGGTCGAGTTGCTTGTCATCTCGCAGGTCGTCCTGTCGATGCAGCTCCCGTTCGCGATCTATCCGTTGATGATGATCACCAGCAGCAAGAAGCGGATGGGCGCGTTCGCCAATCCGCTGCCGATCACGATTCTCGGCTATGTCATCAGCACGGTGATCGCCGTGCTCAATATCTATCTGTTGTGGAATACCATTGGCCCGGTCTGGGTGGGCGTAGCGGCGCTGGCGATGGTGGCGTTCGCCTTATATGTGAAGTTTATCTATGTTGCTGCGCCCGGCGGTCCCGTCGTGACGGGGATAAGCGCGTAGCCAAAGAAACCGTCTTCTCGCGTCATCACCCCGCCCCTGGCCGATCCTGTTCGCCGCGGTGACGCTCGCACCCGCCGCTCGAGCACCGGCAGCGGCACCGCCCCGCCGAACAGGATGAAATCGCGGAACTTGCGCTGGTTGAACCGAGCCCCGAGTCCGGCCTCCGCCTCGGCCAGGGATCACCGAGGAGCGGATCGATCCCTCGTCCCCGGCCGGGATCAGTCGGACAGTTCATACTCCTGAAGCGTTTTTTTATGCTTCTGGACTAAGGTCTCCGCCTTTTCGGCTAGGTCCTTCGTCGCCTCGATGCTGTCCAGCAACGCCTTCTGCGTCGCTTCGATCTCTTCGATCTGCTTGGTTCGCTTGTCCAAATCCCGCCCCTATGTCGGGCGTCCAACATACGGGGACGGCGACGGTTCCGGGGCGGTGGAACTTTCTTCGGCCCCCCCGACGAACACTTAGGAGGCGCAGCAGGCGGCGCTGTTTCCGCTTCTGCGCGCCTCCTGAATCGGCGGGCAGGGCACATCGGCGTAGGAGCAAAACACGCAGCAGTCGCCTTTCAGCGGCCGCAGCACCTCGCCGCAGTGTCGGCAGTCATAGAAGAACTGACACGCGTCGGTCGGCATCGTCTCTTGCGATACGCCGGCGCAGTTCGGACACGTGAGGGTCGACAGGAGCTGCACGAGCGACATCAACCGACCGGTTTGGCAGGGAAGCCGGCATTGGCCGAGGCCGCCGCGATCGCCGCGACACTGGTCCGTCGCGGATCGAAAACCACCTGCGCGCTCTTCGTCGTCAAATTGATCGTGACCGAGTTCACGCCCGCGACGCCTTGCATCGCCTTTTTGACGGTGATCGGGCACGTCGGACAGGTCATGTTGGCGATCCCGAACGAGGCGGTCTGCGCCCGGGCGACGGATGCCACGGCTGCCTGAGCTTCCCCGGGCATGACCGCCGCCGACAAGGTCAGGGCAGCGACGCTCCATGAAAAGGCACGCGCAGCGTTGAGAAGGGGATGTTGCATGACTGACTCCTTTGCCGGCTTAATAGAACAAGGGCGCCCACCAGCCCATCGTCAGGTTCACGAGAATGAGCATGGCCGCCACCCATAACGCGCTCTTCGCGATGAGCGACGATCGCGGACGGGCGCAGTAGCTGCCCTCGATACACTCGGCCCTTGGGGCGAAATATACCCGCCAGAAGCCAAGGCCGATGAAGATGAGAGCAACCGCACTGAAATAATATTTGTAGGGCTCGAGCGCGGTGAGATTGCCGATCCACGCGCCCGATACGCCGAGCAGAACCAGCACGAGCGGCAGGATGCAGCAGGATGAGGCGAGGATCGCCCCGGCCACGCCGCCGGCCGCGAACCAGCGCTCCCGCTGACCCGATTCGACCAGCGCATCGCTTCCGACGCCGGGGTACTCTGCATTCTCGGGCATCAATGGTCTCCGGCACGATTCGCGCCTATGTGCCACCTGTAGTCGCTACAGAATCAAGAGGTTTCTTCATGGCCCTTTCGATCGGTCAGCTTGCCCAACGCACCGGCGTTCACATTGAGACGATTCGCTACTTCGAGAAGGTCGGACTGCTCGACGCCCCTTCGAGAACGGACGGCGGGCACCGCGTTTATGCCGAGCGGGACGTGCGCGCGCTAGGCTTCATCAAACGGGCGCGCGAACTCGGTTTCGCGCCGGCCGAGGTCCGGGCGATCCGCGATCTGGGTGGCCCGGGAAGAGCGTGCTGCGACGAGGTCCGCGACATCGCCGTTCACCATTTGGAGCAAGTCCGGAGCAAGATGGCCGACCTCGCCAGGCTCGAACGGCTGCTCGCTTCGACGGTGGAGCATTGCTCGGGAGGCCATGTTCCCGAATGCGCCGTGATCGACATGCTGGAAAGGACCTGATCCTACAGCATGTCGCCGATGTCGGACGCCCCCGTAGGGTAAGCGAACATCATGCTCTTGAGGTCGGCTGCCGTGAGGCCGTGACGAATCGCGAGACCAAAGACATTGATGACCTCGTCCACATGCGGCCCGACCAGGTGCGCGCCCAATATTCGCCCCGTGCCTTCCTCGACCAGGGTTTTGTAGCCATAGACGGGCTCGGCCAATCGCCGCGCCGTGAACCAGTCGGACGTCCGCTCGCACTTGACCCGAAAGCGCAGGCCGGACGAGCGCGCGTCGGCCTCGCTCATGCCGACAGCCGCAATCGGCGGAATGGTAAAGGCGACGCTTGGCACGCCCCGATAGTCGGGCGAGCGGTGATTGCCTTTGAGAAGATTAGCCGCGACGACCTTCGCATCGTGGCTTGAAACCGGCGTTAGCGGTGGGCCGTGCTGCGCTGCGTCGCCGGCCGCATAGACCGCGGGATTGCTGACGCTTTGCAGGAATGCATTGAGCTTCAGCCTGCCATGCTCGATGCGGATGTTGGCGGCGTCGAGATTCAGCCGATCGAGCGCCGGAGCGCGGCCGGCGGCATGGACCACGATATCGGCTTCAACCACGATCTCCCCGTGCCTGGCATTGCCCCGGACTTCATAATGGTCCCCCTTGGCGTCGACGGCGGTCACCGTCGTGTCCGTCAGCACATGAACCCCGATCCTGTCGAAGGCGTCCATCAGCCAGCCAACCAGCTCGGGCTCGAATTGCGGCAGCAGTCGCGGGCCGCGTTGCATGACGGTCACCTCGGCGCCGGCGCGAGCCGCGATGTGGGAGAATTCGGCGGCAATATAGCCGCCGCCGACGAGCACGATCCGCCGGGGAAGACTTTCCATCGCGAGGAACGCCTCATTGTCGATCAGATGCTGCTCGCCCGATATGCCGAGCGGGACGGGGCTCGCGCCGGAGGCGATCAGGATGTTTCGGGCGCTCAGCTCCTGGTCATCCACCTGAATGCTATTGGGGCCGGTGAACCTGGCAAGTCCCTTGAAGCTGCCGATTCCTGCCGCCGCGTACCTCTGCTCCCGCTTTTGCGGCACGGGATCGGTGAAAGTCCGCTTGAACGCGATCAGGCCGGGCCAGTCGATCCGCACGTCCCCATCGACGCCGTTGCCGTGCATTCGCCGGGCGGCGGCGACGACCTCCGCGCCGGCGACAAGCATCTTCTTGGGGTCGCAGCCGCGCAGAGCGCACGTTCCGCCGAACGGCTTCTCGTCGATCACCGCGACCCTCCATCCTGCCTTGCGCATGCGCATCGCCGCGACGGTCGCTGCGGTGCCGGTGCCAATGATGACCAGATCGAAGTTCATCGTCGCGCCTCCACCGGCACAACAAAGCTGAACCCGCTACCGGTTCCGCGGCAACTGCCGCCTCATCACTTTGCGAACAGATTGCCGATGTCCGCGAACGCCTTGAGCTCGATGGCGTTGCCGCTCGGATCCTTGAAGAACATCGTCGCTTGCTCGCCGGGCTGTCCCTTGAAGCGGACGTAGGGCTCGATGACGAAGTCAACGCCGGCCGCGGTCAACCGCTCTGCGGTGGCCTGCCAATCGGCCATGGGCAGCACGACGCCGAAATGCCGGACCGGCACGCCATGGCCATCGACCGCATTCGCCCGATGGTCTCCGGCGCCACCCGGAGCAAGGTGCGCGACGATCTGGTGGCCGTAGAAATCGAAATCGATCCACTCGGGCGAACTTCGGCCCTCCGGGCAACCCAGGAAGCCGCCGTAAAACGCGCGCGCCTCTGCCAGGTCATGGACGGGGAAGGCGAGGTGGAAGGGAGGAATGGCGGTCACGGCAATCGTCTCCGACGAAGGGGGTCATCGACGCACGTGGTTCGCCCGAGACCGTTAGGACGATCATGTTAGTTGAACAGCGAATGTCCGCAATGGGTGGAAAGCAGGACGTTCAATAGATCGGCTTAACCTCCCACCCGGTGAGCCGAAGGAGCGAGAGTGCAAGGTCACGCTCCCCACCCGCATTTGGAGATTGTCGATCTACGAAGTGGTAGCCATGAGCATCAACCGACTCCATAATCCATTGCGCTCCGTCCACGCCGATGTCGCAAGTCCGCGGCTGCATGTGCGCGATGTCACTTCGAGCAAGCACGAGGTGTATGTCGTGCGCCTCGCCGGGTGAAAGAGTCCGGTCCAGACTTTTACTGATGGACCCCGGCGCGTAGCCCCCATGCCCGGACAACTGCTTTGCTACAAGGCGTGGTTTCGAGGTTCCCAATCCCTCAACCCGCACGAAAACCGGTGCATGGAAGCTGCGGAGCCATGTAAAACGCACCACGGTCCCGGACCCGACCGACCAGTGAGTTGACGCTTTGTAAAGAGACGGCTCGCGAGCCGCCGTGAGCTGAGCCGAATACCACTTCTCCTGAAGATCAGTGAGTATCTCTGTCGGCATGACCTTCCCCGCATCACTGCACGGAACCGTCGAAGCGCGAAAGGTTGGCGGGAAATACGGAGCGTTTGTGGGTGCCGCTTGAGAGGGAGCAATGCCCAATGCAACCGCAAAAATGAGAAAGTTCATTAGCGAGCTTGTTATCCGAACCGCGAATGTCCGCAAGGGGTCGGAAGCAGCCATTCCTGTCCGACCGAAACCACCCACTACCGCGACAGACGAGGAGGCGGTTGGTCGCTCAAGCCGATATGTTGGGCGATCAGATCGGCAACCGCACGTGCATGCGTCGCGATCATGAAATGTGTCGCGCCCTTGATCGTCGCGAAGCGTGCGCCCGGGATGGCCTTCGCGATCAGGGAATTGGCCTCGACGACCGCGGAATGGCTGTTTTCACCCACGGCCACAAGGACCGGAAGATTGAGCTCGGCAAGGGCCGCTGCGCTGTGCTCGCAAGCGTAGGCGCTCTGCCAGTCGAGGATGTTGGTCGGCGTCGTCTTCACGGCATAGCGCCGCACCGCCGACGGCCAGGACGCAAACGTGCCCGCGCCGCCATAGAAGTCGACCATCGCGGCGATCGCCTCCGCGTTTCCCGAACGATACTCCTGGACGTAAGCGCTGGTCATCGCGCGAAACTGGTCATATTCCGCCCATCGCTCGAAAGCGGACAGCATCGCCGGCGCCGGCGCTTCCAGGATCGTCAGGCTCCGGACCCGAACCTGACCGCGCAAGGCGACCGCAAGCGCCACATCCCCGCCGAACGAATGGCCGACCAGGTGCACCGCGCCGCCGGCGTGCCGAATCACCGTTTCGACCGCAGCGGCGATGACACCGATCGACGGGTCGGCCTCGGTCCGTCGCTCGGCCGATCCGCCATATCCCGGAAGGCTCGTCGTGATCGAGCGATAGGACGCGCCGAGTGCAGCGATCACCGGCTTCCATGCTGCGCCCGTGCTGCAGGATCCCGGAACGAACAGGATCGCCGGGCCCCGCCCGCTTTCGTCGTAATCGACAGGCCCAAGCGCGTCCTCGATCATGACGAACGCGATAGCGCAAACTGGGCCATACGCCAGTCCGCCACCCGCCGGACGGAGCGAACCGGGCGCGTGCTAGCTTGCCGATCTGGATAACGCCGAATGTCCGCAATGGGTGGGAAGCGGACACTCAGCGTTGTTAAGTCGGCGTCATAGGCCGCCGTGATGGGTGCCGTCCCCCCTGACTTCGGCAATAGGATGCGCTCGACCTCGTGTCCCGCGGCTTACAGCCAGCGACGTCTATCCCGCTACGGTACTCGGAGACTGCTTTCGGATTCACGTTCATCACCGCGTTCAACCTCGGCGGTTCGGAGGGAGGCGTGGCCGAGGTGGCGGTAAAGGTGAGTATCGTGAAAAGCGTCGCGAGCCCAAGACCTCCGGCCTTCCACCACGTCGGCTGGAACCCGCGTGCCGGTGGCACGACATAGGCGTGCTGCGCGCTCCACACCGTTCGTTGAGGAGGCCAGGGCGAGATGTCGCCGGCGGCGCGGTGAATTGTTCGCTGAACGATCCTCTGACGATCGTACGCCGAGCGCTCCAAGGCATCGCGAAGGCATGCGTAGGCCTCGTTGATGGCTTTTGCTTTGACGACGGCTTCGTCCGAGCGATTCACATCGGGGTGGTAGCGTCGCATCAGCGTGAGGTAGGCCGCCCGGATCGCCGCGTTCCCGGCGTCCGGCGCGACGCGGAGAATCGCGTAATAGTTCTCGGTGACCTCCATAAGGGCACGATAACTGCGACCGCCTTTAGGTCAACGGCAAGGCTGCTGATGGAGCAGCGGGAGTCCCTGTGCCCTCGATGTCTGCTTTGGGTGGTAAGCAGACGTTAGCGGAACGTCTGCAAACACGAACCGCGGACATTGCCAACTCTCGTAGAGCGGTGCAGTTATTCACTGCTGACGCACGGACAGGAGGAGCGACAATGACGAGAGCGCGCTGTGCGGAGCTGCGGGCCACCGGAATACAACTGACTCGCGCAATCACTTTCTCGGTCACATTGCTCGCTTGCAGCGTCGTAGCCTCGCCCTCTGCGGCGACCAGGCCAACTCATCCGCCTGCTTCGAAAGAAGTCTTCGAAAAACTAATCCTGGCCAGAATCCAAGCTTACGGCCGGGGTGACGTCGGCTCGTACGCCAGGCTCGTAGAACCGGATTTTGTGCACATCTCGGATATGGGTAGCCGGCGAACCGGGAAGCAGCTGGAGCCGTACATCCTTTCCGGCAAATCGAACTCGACTACCTTTGCCGTAAGGGACCTGTCGTTCAAAGTTCGGGGCCAGCTCGCAGTGGTGGATTCTGAAGTGATCGCGACCGATCCGCTGGTCAGTGAGCGTATGCGGGAATTGGACGTGTTCGAGGCGGGCGGTTCTCGATGGGCCTATGTAGCCCATTCCGAAACAATCGTGCAGGAGAAGGACATAGGCGACGCGTCAACCGCTCCGGGTGCACTTCAACAATATGTCGGCCGCTATATGCTGCCTGGTGGAGCCGCCGACATCTTAACAGCCAGGCACGGGCAGCTATTCGGCCAGGACGCCCTGGGATCCGAGGCAACGGCGCTGATCCCCATCACGCGCGATGCCTTCGTCGCGGCGGGCGATCCCTCGATCGTTATCTTCGAGCGAAATGGCGAAGGTATTGTCACCGGCTACGTCCTGAGGCTTGGCAACGGCCGCGTGATCAGGGCGACAAAGACCCAGTAGCTCTCTCCGTCGGAGACGGTTGTTGAGGGACGGCGGCTAATGTCTGCTTTGGGTCGAAAGCAGACATTCTCGAAGTCGATCGACTCCATCACCGAAGAATCCGCTTTCCTACTCGCGACTATTGTGTTCCAAACGGGTTCATGAGCAAGCCCAACAGCAAACCGGAAACCCACTCTTCACCGCGCGCAGAGATCGCACGCGCCGCCCAGGCGGCGCGGGAGGCCGGACTGTCGGCCAACAGCGCCTATCGCCTGCGCCGGACGCCGGGCGCGGAGAATTTCGCCTCCGCCTGGGACGCCGCCATGGCGCAGGCCGCGCGCGGGCTGGTCGACCTCGCCTTCGATCGCGCGATCAACGGTTCGGAAGAACCGATCTTTAACCGGGATGGTGATCGCGTCGGGTGACGTCTGCGCCACAACGACCGGCTGCTGATGTTCCTTCTCAAGGCCTATATGCCCGATCGCTTCCGCCATGCGCATGAAAGCGTTCGCCAGCCCGGCGAACCGCTCCCGCTCCTGCTCGAACCGGTCGGCGAGGCGCTTGCCCGGCTGGAGCCGGTGACGCCGGCCGATCCGCACCTGCGGATGACGCCCGACGAACTCGCCGACGAGCTGGAGATCGCCGATCTGTCCGACGGCAAGCTGCCCCACTGGTATCGCGCCCGGGGCGAGGATGAAGCGCAGGCCGATGCGCCGCTCGGCGCGGAATTCGAACGCCTGCTCGAGGAAGCGAAGCGCGCCGCCGGCCGTGCTCAGGGCTATCGCGACGATCACGAAGATGACGGCGAATATGATGAAGAGGACGCGTTCCAGGGATAACCTTAGTGTAACCTTCCGCGCCGAACCGGGGTGACAATCGGCGCCCGGCCAGCCTATTTCACCAGCCATGACCGACTTCACCGCCCTCCTCCTGCCCGATCGCGGCGAGCCCGCCCGCACCCTTCGCCTGGTAGACAAGGCCGGCGCCGACGCCTGGCTCAAGTCGCTCTCGGCATCGCACCGCGCCTTGGCCGACGCCGCCCGCTTCGACGGCTCGAAGGAGGGCGCGCTGCTCCTGCTCCCCGTTGGGCAGGACGGGTTCGAGGCGGTCGTCGCCGTGAAGGACAAGGGCGCGCTGACGCCGTGGTGCCTCGCCCGCGCCGCCGAGGCGCTGCCCGAGGGCCGCTATCGACTGTCGGACGGCGATCCCGGCGCGGGCGCGTTCGGCTGGCTGATCGCGCAGCACCGCTTCGACCGCTACAAATCGGCGCCGGAAGCGACCGGCCCGCGCACCCTCCTCACGCCCGACGCGGTGGGCATCGCCACCACCCTCGCGCTGGCCGAGGCGACCGCGCTGGTCCGCGACATGGTCGATACGCCCGCCGCCGACATGGGGCCGGCCGATCTCGAAGCCGCGGTCCGCACCCTCGCCGGGCGTTACGGCGCAAGCGTCGAGGTGACCATCGGCGACGCGCTCGACCAGGGCTATCCGATGATCGCGGCGGTCGGGCGCGGCGCCGAACGGGCGCGCGCGCCGCGGCTGATCGAGCTTCACTGGGGCCGCGAGGATCACCCCCGCCTCGCGCTGATCGGCAAGGGCGTCTGCTTCGACAGCGGCGGGCTCGACATCAAGCCGGCCTCGGGCATGCGCCTGATGAAGAAGGACATGGGCGGCGCGGCTCACGCCATCGCGCTTGCCGGGCTGGCGATGGCCGAACGCCTCCCCTTCCGCCTCCATCTGCTGGTGCCGGCCGTCGAGAACAGCGTCTCGGCCACCGCCTTCCGCCCTGGCGACGTGCTGACGTCGCGCAAGGGGCTGACGGTCGAGGTCGACAACACCGATGCCGAAGGTCGCCTCGTGCTCGGCGACGCCCTCTGCCGCGCCGGAGAGGCCGATCCTGCCCTGATCATCGACTTCGCCACGCTGACCGGCGCGGCGCGAATCGCGCTCGGCCCTGACCTCCCCGCCACCTTCGTCAACGATGAGCCGCTCGCCGCCGAACTGCTTGCGGCAGCCCACGAAAGCGCCGACCCGCTGTGGCGCATGCCGCTATGGGACGGCTACGACGGGCAGCTGAAGTCGGAGGTCGCCGATCTCGCCAATGCCGCGGACTCGCCGATGGCCGGCGCGGTGACCGCCGCGCTGTTCCTCCGCCGCTTCGTTCCGCAGGGCACGCCGTGGGCCCATCTCGATACCTTCGCGTGGCGGCCGGCGGCCAGGCCGGGCCGGCCGAAGGGCGGCGAAGCGATGGGTCTTCGTGCCACCTTCGCGCTGCTCACGGGCCGCGCTCAGGCGGGCTGACGCGCAAACCACGGCGGCTGGACGTATTTTTCCGTCCCAATTCGATCGCTCCACGCAACATTTCCGGTCCTGCTCTGTTTCCTTCACGACGCTGCGACAGGAGTTGCTGGAGAAATGGCGGACGTTGCGCTGACGGGCTGGATGCGCGCGCTGATCGGCTATGTGCGATCAGGAGAGCCGGACCTCACCAATCGCCAGATGGCGCTGCTCATGCTCGTCTATCTCACCCCCGGCCCCCACACGGTGCGCGGCCTCGCCCGAGTGCTCGGCGTATCGAAGCCGGTCGTGACGCGCGCCTTGAATACGCTCGGCACGCTGGGCTATCTGCGCCGCGAACGGGATCAGGACGATCGCCGCAACGTGTTCGTCGTCCGCACCAGCAACGGGGCCAATTTTCTTGAAGGGTTCAAACGCCTTCTCCGGATCGATGGCGAAGGCGGGGGACACCGTCCAGCCATCGGACAGTCCGCAGCGCAGTCCGCGCCACAGCCCGCCTTCGCGCGCGGCTGATCACGCTGCGGGCAGCTTCGCGCTCGCTGGCCGCTCCGACCTTCCCGATCCCGCAAACCACGCCTATCGCCAGGACCTCGCCGATGTCGCGCTAGCCGGACGAGTCATCGCCTCGCATTATGCCGAGCCGCTGCTGCGCCATCTGGTCGAGGACGCACCGTTGCTCGCCGATCCCGGCGGAGAGACACTCGATCAGCTAGCGGCGGGGGATGAGATGTGGGTGCTTGATTGTTCGCTCGGCTGGGCGTGGGGATATGCGGGTGCCGACCGCCGCGTCGGTTATGTGACGGCATCTGCGTTACAGCGATAACAGCGCCGCTGGGGAGTCAGCCCGAGCGGCGAACGAACGCTGTGAAGCGTTGCTGCACGGACATCGCACGATAATGATGGCTCTCTGCCCATGCGGTCAAAGTCGCATCCAACCCGCGTGGGTGCGGAAGGGTTGGCGTCGCCTCACCGCCGACCAGGATCACGGCAGGCGGACGGACGTTCAGTGCTTGTTCCGTCCGGCTCCAGTTGGGGCTGTAGCCATAGCGGAGGGCATCGGCGCTCAACGCCCCGTACGTGCGGAACAGGAA
>JAIVIZ010000002.1:18897-40374 GCA_020200315.1 Sphingomonadales bacterium
GATACGCCGCGACAAGACCGCTCACGATCAGGAGGTCGAGCAGCAGTCGATCGTCACCGCCTCGACGATCGAACGCTGCCGTAGCCAGCGCAACGAAGACACAGCCCATCGTCGACAAGGCGATGAGATGCAGGATCCGATGGCCAGGTTCGAGCACGGCCGCCTGACCGATCGAGCTCCACCATTGCTGCGGCGCGTCGAGGCTGTAGGCGAACACGTCGAAGCGGAACTGCACTGGCGCGAACGCTGCCATGACGATGGTCGGGAGCAGGCCGAGCGTGAGACCCGCCGCGAACGCGCTAAGAGAGCGGCAGCCGAGCCGTTGAACTTTGATCAACAGGAAAACGCCCGCACCACCGGCCATCAGGATGGCGCTGATCTTGGTCGACACCGCAAGCCCGAGCAGAAAGCCGCCGATAGCGAAGCAGGCCAGTTTCCCCCTATCGATTCCGCGCAGCAGCGCGAGGATGGCGCCGGCGAGCAGCATCATCGGCAACGTATCGTTGCGAGCGAGGGAGGCCGCGAACAGAAAAGCTTCGGTGCTGGCCAGCGCGAGGACCGCAATCCCGGCATTGCCCGCGCGCACCCGGCCGTTGAGGGTGAGCAGCAGAAGGGCGACGGTGGTGAGAGCGAAGCAGCCGTTCGTCACCCGCGTCGCCACCAGCAACCATCCGGCGGGCACGCCCGACAGCGGAGCGAGCAAGAGCGGCTGCAGGGGGGTCTGCAGATAGGCGAAGTCGCGATAGGGCCAGCCATGCCGCATCAAGGCGATCGCCCCGACATACTGCCCCTCGTCATGATCGATGGGACGGAGGACGATGGAACAGGCGATCAGAAGGCCGATCGCCGCAAGCAAGGAACAGGACCACCATCTCCGCGCCATCCGGGGCGGAAGAGTTCGCTCGGCATGGGACGGCAGGAACATGGCGGCCTCAGCAGTCTAGCCGCCCGCGGGAAATGCGGGGATTCAAAGGCCTTAGTAGCAGGTCAGATCGTTCATCGCATCAACATTGGTGGTGCCATTTCATATCTTATCTGATCTCGCCCCGCGCGCGGCGCAGCGCGAACCATTTGGCGACGTTGGCGTTCTGCTCGGCGAGCGTCTCGGCGAAGACGTGTCCGCCGGTCCCATCCGCGACGAAGTAGAGCGCTCTGGTCGGTGCCGGATCGAGCACCGCGGCGATGCTGGCGCGGCCCGGATTGGCGATGGGGCCGGCAGGAAGTCCGGCGCGGCGATAGGTGTTGTAGCCGTTGTCGGCCTCAAGCTCCGAGCGCAGGATGCGGCGGCCGAGCGGCTTGCCTCTAGTGATCGGGTAGATGACGGTCGGGTCGGCATCCAGCTTCATTCCCCCGCGCAGCCGGTTCGAATAGATGCCGGCAACCATTCGCCGCTCGGCGGGCTTGCCGGTTTCCTTTTCGACGATCGAAGCGAGGGTCACCGCGTCCGACTTGTTCGTCACCACGGTGGTCGGCTTGCGTCTGGCCCACAGCGCATCGAGCGTTTTGCCCATCGCGTCGGTCGCTCGCTTGAGGATGAGCGCTCGCGCTTCGCCTCGCCGATAGCCATAGCTGTCGGGCAGCACCGATCCCTCCGCAGGCAGCGGCGCGGGGCCGGACGCAAATGGCAGCGCCGCGAGCTTCTCCTGCACGAGGATCGACGGCATGCCTTCGGGAATGGTCAGCAGCCGCTGCACCGGCTGGCCGTGCTGCAGCAGGTCGAGCACCCCCGCGCCGCTGGTGCCCGGCGCAATCTCGAACTCGCCGGCCTGAACCGGGTCGTGCGATCCGAACAGCCGGGCCATGATCCGGAAGGTCCGCGCGGTTCCGGGAATCACCTTGGCATTTTGCAATTGGGCCGTCACCCCGCCGAGCGTAGCGCCCTGCTCGACGACGATCGTCCGCGGCTTGTCGGCGGGGCCCGGACTCCACCATAAAACCCAAATCCCCACCATAGCAGCCAAGCCGGCGAGCAGGACGAGGGTGAGCAGCTTGCGCACGGGGTGGAGCTTAGATCGCCTTCATCACCAGGCTGGCGTTGGTCCCGCCAAAGCCGAAGCTGTTGTTGAGCACCGCCTGCACTTTCCGCTTTTTGGCGGTGTTCGGTACGAGGTCGACCCCGTGCGTGCCCTCGCTCGGGTTATCGAGATTGAGCGTTGGCGGAACGATCTGATCGCGGATGGCGAGGATGCAGAAGATGCTCTCGACCGCGCCCGCGCCGCCGAGGAGATGCCCGATCGCCGACTTGGTCGAGCTCATCGAGAGCGTCGCAACCGCATTGCCGAACAGCCGCCGCACCGCCCCGAGCTCAAGCTCGTCGCCAAGCGGCGTGGAGGTGCCATGGGCGTTGATATAGTCGATGTCGGACGGCTCCATTCCGGCCTTGCGCAGCGCCATCTGCATCGATCGGAACGCGCCCGAGCCCTCGGGGTGCGGAGCGGTGACGTGGTAGGCGTCGCCCGAGAGGCCATAGCCGACCACCTCGGCGTAGATTTTGGCGCCGCGCGCCTTGGCGTGCTCATATTCCTCGAGCACCACCACGCCCGCCCCCTCGCCCATGACGAAGCCGTCGCGGTCCTGGTCATAGGGGCGGCTGGCCTTTTGCGGCTGGTCGTTGAAGTTGGTGCTGAGCGCACGCGCCTGGGCGAAGCCGGCGATACCGATCGGGCAGATGGTCGCCTCCGCGCCGCCCGCCAGCATGATGTCGGCATCGTCGTCCTTGATCATCCGCGCCGCGTCACCGATCGAGTGGGCGCCGGTCGAGCAGGCGGTGACCACCGCATGGTTCGGACCCATCAGGCCGTATTTGATCGAGACCTGCCCGGAGATGAGATTGATCAGCCGGCCGTGAACGAAGTGGGGCGAGACGCGGCCGGGGCCCTTTTCGGCAAGCACAAGCGATTCGCTTTCGATGCCCGGCAGTCCGCCGATGCCAGAGCCGATCGAAACACCGGCGCGCAGCCGCATCTCCTCGGGCATGTCGGTCAGACCGGCGTCCTCGATCGCCTGCCCCGCGGCATCGATGCCGAAGACGATGAAGGGATCGACCTGACGCTGGACCTTATGGTCGACGCGCTTGCCGGGATCGAAGCCATATTCATGGTCCGCCGGCTTCACCTCGCAGGCGATGCGGCACTTCTGGTCCGACGCGTCGAAATGCGTGATCGCCCCGGCGCCGCTCTTCGACGCGAGGATGTTGGCCCAGGTCGTTTCGACGTCGCCGCCGAGCGGCGTGACGAGCCCCAAACCGGTGACGACGACGCGACGCATGTCTCTCTCCAACAAAACAGGCCCAACCCACGAGGGCTGAGCCTGTCCTTCGATACGCTGCTTCGACAGGCTCAGCAGCTACTCAGGATGAGCGGTATTCCAAACCCGCTCATGCCGAGTAAGCGCGAAGGGCCGTATCGAAGCATCAGGCCTTATGCTGATCGATATATTCGATTGCGTCCTTGACGGTCGCAATCTTCTCGGCGGCGTCGTCGGGGATTTCGACGCCGAACTCTTCCTCGAACGCCATCACCAGCTCGACGATGTCGAGGCTGTCCGCACCGAGATCGTCGATGAAGCTGGCTTCCTCGGTGACCTTGTCAGCGTCGACGCCGAGATGCTCGACAACGATCTTCTTCACCCGATCCGCGGTCTCGCTCATGCTCGCTTTCCTTCTTTTGATTTCGCGCTGCCCTAGCGGGGCTGTATCGGAGCCGCAAGACCTCGACCCTGCCACAACCAACCGGGTTGAGCCGAAGGTGCAAGCATGTCGTTCGAGAGGGTGTTGACGCCGGGTGAAATCGAGCTCGCCGGCAGCGTGTTTGGCGACGCCGTCGACTATGCGCGGGTGCGGCTGGTCAAGGGCAAATGGTGGCCCTTTCAGCCGCGGTCCGTGGTGATGGCGCCGATGGGCAAAATCCACTTCCACCCGGACGGGGACACATGGTCCGACGACTTCTCGGCGGAGCCGCTCGGCGCCCAAGGTCTGTTCATCCACGAAATGACCCATGTGTGGCAGGCGCAAACCAAGGGCCGCTTCTTCCTGCCCCTGATGCGGCACCCCTTCTGCCGCTATGCCTATGTGCTGGAGCGGAGCCGACCATTCGATCGCTACGGAATCGAACAGCAGGCCGAGATCGTCAGGCACGTGTTCCTGGGCGAGCGCAATGTGGTTTTGGCGCAAACGCCGCCCCGGACGCTTCTTCCTTTTGCCTAGCCTGCCTTGGCCACGCCGACGAGCGCCGGACGCAGAAGCCGGTCCTTGAGCATGTAGCCGGGCTGCATTTCCTCGACGATCGTGCCGGGCTCGGCGTCGCTTGGCATTTCGATCATCGCCTGATGCCGGTGGGGGTCGAGCGGCATGCCGCGCGCCTCGACGCGGGTGATGCCGTTGCGGGCGAAAATCGCGTCGAGCTCGCGCGCCGTGGCCTCGATCCCGGCGATAAAGCTGGTGAGGTTCTCATCTTCGCGCGCACCTTCGGGAACGTGGCTGAGCGCACGGTCGAGGTGGTCCTTCACCGCGAGCATGTCGCGCGCGAAGCCGGTCACGGCGTACGACGAAGCCTGGACTTTCTCCGCCTCAAGACGGCGGCGTACATTCTGCGCCTCGGCGGCAGCATAGAGGGCGCTGCCTTTCGCCTCTTCGAGCTGCTGTTCCAGCACGGCAATCCGATCATGCTCCGCCAGTTCGGGCGCGCTCGCGGCCGTGTCGCGGCGGATGTCGTCGGCTTCGTCGTGCAGCTTGTTGTCCGTCATGATCCCATCAATCTTGTCAGCGCCTGAGCGGTGAAATCCACCATGGGGACCACCCGGGCATAGTTCAACCGCGTCGGGCCGATCACGCCGACAACGCCGACCACCTGTCCTTCGCTCCCGCGCCAGGGCGCCGCGATGACCGATGAGCCCGACAAGGCGAACATGCGGTTCTCGCTGCCGATGAAGATGCGGCAACCGGCGGCATCGCGCGCGCCCTCCAGCAACCGGGCGATCTCCTGCCGATCCTCGAGCTCCTCGAGGAGACGGCGGACGCGGTCGAGGTCTTCGGCGGCGCTGTCGTCGATGAGGTTGGCCTGGCCGCGCACGATCAGCACCGGGCGCTGGTCGAGGTCCTCGCTCCACGCCGCGAGGCCCGAGGCCACGAGTTCGGCGGCGGCGGCGTCCAGCGCGGCGCGGCGCTCGCCGATCTCCGCGCGGATGCGGGCAACCGCCTCGGCCAGAGTGAGTCCGGATAGCCGCGCCGTGACGAAGTTGGCAACCTCGGCAAGGGAGGCCGCGCTGGTTCCGGATGCAAGCGGAACCACGCGGTTTTCGACACTGCCGTCCATGGCGACGAGCACGGCCAGCGCGCGGGCCCGATCCAGCGGGACGAACGACAATTGGCGGAGCCGCTGCTCCTGCTTTGGCGCCAGAATGACCCCAGCGCAGGCGGAAAGCCCCGACAACATGCTGGTTGCCGCGTCGAGCGCCTGTTCGATCGGGCGGTCGCGCAGCTGCGCCTCGATCGCGGTCCGCTCGCGCTGACCGGGAACGCTCGCCTGCATGATGCCGTCGACGAACAGGCGCAGGCCGCTTTCCGTCGGCACGCGTCCCGCGGAGGTGTGCGGATGGGTCAACAGCCCGCGCTCCTCCAGTTCCTGCATGACGCCGCGGATTGAGGCGGGCGACAGGTTGACGCTGCCCGCGAGCATCCGCGAGCCGATCGGCTGGCCGCGCTCCAGATAGGCCTCGACCACCAGCCGGAAAATGTCGCGCATGCGGGTGGAGAGATCGCCGATCGCCTCGCTCATAGGCTTCCATCTAGGATTGCGGCCCGCGCCGGTCTAGGGAGCCGCCAACTTCAAGGAGACCTGCATGCGCCCGTCAGGCCGCGCCCCCGACCAGATGAGATCGCTGAGCTTCGAGCCCGGCTTCACCCGTCACGCGGAGGGATCGTGTTTGGTATCATTCGGCGAGACCCGCGTGCTCGTCACGGCGAGCGTCGAGGAAAAGGTGCCGCCATTCCTGCGCGGCAAGGGGCAGGGCTGGGTTACTGCCGAATATGGCATGCTGCCCCGGGCCACCCACACCCGCGGCGCACGCGAAGCGGCGAAGGGCAAGCAGTCGGGGCGAACGCAGGAAATTCAGCGCCTGATCGGCCGCTCGCTACGTGCGGTCGTGGACCTCACGGCGCTCGGCGAGCGGCAGATCGTGGTGGATTGCGACGTCATTCAAGCCGATGGCGGAACGCGGACGGCATCGATCTCCGGGGCGTGGGTCGCTCTCCAACTCGCCATCGACAAGCTCGGCCTGACGACCAGTCCGATCCGCACCCAAGTCGCGGCGGTATCCTGCGGCATCCACGATGGCCAGCCGGTGCTCGATCTCGACTATCTGGAAGACAGTTCGGCGGGGGCGGACGGCAATTTCGTGCTGACCGCGGACAATGCCATCGTCGAGGCGCAGATCAGCGCCGAAGGCGCGACCTTCGACGAAGAATCGTTGCTGCGGCTGTTGCGGCTGGCGCGCATCGGCTGCGGGGAGATTTTCGCGGCGCAGCTGAAGGCGATCGGCCGGTGAGGCGACCGGCCAAGCTGGTGATCGCGACCCACAATGCGGGCAAGCTGCGCGAGATCGGCGAGTTGCTCGCGCCGCTCGGCGTCGAGTGTGTCGGCGCCGCTGAACTGGACCTCCCTGAACCGGAGGAGACCGGCGTGACTTTCGTCGACAATGCCGAGCTCAAGGCGCGGCAGGCAGCGGACTTGTCCGGGCTGCCGGCGCTGGCCGACGACAGTGGGCTGGCCGCCGATGCGTTGCACGGCAACCCCGGCATCTTCTCGGCGCGCTGGGCCGAAGACGAGGACGGCAAGCGCGACTTCCGACGCGCGATGGAGCGGGTGTGGCGCGAGGTCGAGGCTGCCGGCCCCGAAGCTGGGCGCGATGCGCATTTCGCCTGCGCCCTGTCGCTCGCCTGGCCCGACGGGGGCATCGAGAGTTTCGAGGGGCGGATCGACGGAACGCTCGTCTGGCCGCCGCGTGGCGAACGCGGCTTCGGCTATGACCCGATATTCGTTGCGACGGGCATGGACCGCACATTCGGCGAGATCGATCCCGCCGAGAAGCATCGCATCAGCCATCGCGCCGACGCGTTCCGCAAATTAGTCGCGGCGCTCGGCGACCCGCACTGACGGAGCGAGCGCAATCCCGTCCTTGTTGCCGGTAGGCGCGTAGCGGCACACGAAATAGTCGGTGGTCGGACTCGAAGCGAGGCCACAACCGACTTCGGTCGTCGTGGGCCAGATGATCTGCGTGTAATGCGCGACGTCGTGCCATTGGCCCGTGGTGCTGACGGCGGGGAAGACGCCGCCGCGGAACATCCGGCTCTCGTCGACCATCACGCCGATCATGACCCCGTAGGAATAGACTCCACGTGCGCCGCGCCACATATTCTCTCCCATGAGCTTGCGCCGGCCTGGCGTCTGATCGTGTTCGTAGATGCCGGTTGCGGCCATGGAACGGGCGTAGGCCTCGGCTTCACCGGCAAGCGCGTCGTTCCAGGCGAGCGGGGCCACGCCAAAGGCGCGCCTTGCTTCGTTGTGGAGCCGCAGGGCCGTCGCACGAAGCAGCGCATCCTGGCGATCCGCCGAACCAGGCCAGTTCCCGCTCGGCGAGGACGCAGTCATAGCCGCACTGGCGGCGATTGGCGCGGCCAGAAGAAGCAACGTAAGGACCGATCTCAGCATGCCCCCCCATTCTGCCCAGCAAGCGGTTAATGAACCCTTCCCGCGCGAACCGCTAGCGCTCTACGTGCATTGGCCGTTCTGCGTTTCCAAATGCCCATATTGCGACTTCAACAGCCACGTACGCGATGCTGTCGACCAAGAGGCGTGGCGGGACGCGCTGCCCGCTTTGCCGACCTCGCAACGGCCGGTGTCAACCGGCTCAGCCTGGGGCTACAGAGCTTCGACGACGACGCCCTCGCGTTCCTCGGCCGCGCCCACTCGGCGCGCGAAGGGCTCGCGGCGCTCGATGCTGCCCAGCGGCATTTTGGCCGGGTCAGCTTCGACCTCATCTATGCTCTGCCCGGCGACACCGAAGAGCGGTGGTCGGCCGCGCTGGATCGCGCGCTCGAACTCGGGACCGAGCATCTCTCGCTTTACCAGCTGACCATCGAACCAGGCACGCGCTTCTCGACGATGGTCGCCAGGCACGAGTTTGAACCGCTTGATGCCGACCGCGCCGCGGCGCTATTCGAGATAACGCAGGAACGGACCGCCGCCGTCCACATGCCCGCTTACGAAATTTCGAACCATGCTCGCCCGCGCGCGGAAAGCCGGCACAATCTCACCTATTGGCGTTACGGTTCCTACGTCGGAATCGGCCCAGGCGCGCACGGCCGCCGCAGCGGGCTGAGCACGGTTCGCCATCGTAAGCCCGAAAATTATCTGGCTGCTGTGGCACGCAACGGACACGGTTTGGCCGAGGAGGAACCGCTGAGCCCGCGCGAAGCGGCGCATGAGGCGCTCGTCATGGGACTTCGACTCGCGGAGGGCATCGATCCGGTGGCGCTCGCACGGCGCTTGGACGTCGAACGATTGGTCGACGAGGCGGCCGTCACCCGCATGATCGGGCACAGTCTGGTCGAGCGACGCGGCGCGATGCTTGCAACCACGCCGACCGGACGACTCCTCCTCGACTCGATCCTTGCCGAGATCGCCGCCTGACGCCCGACTTATTTGACGGGTTGAGCGGCCGCCGTCGTCTTGGCGATCTGCGAACTCTGCGCCGCTTTGTAACGATCGCCCCAGTCCGCCAGATAATCGCCGATCTGACTGTCCGCGTCTGGCTCGGCCTTCTTGCGCGTCCAGCCCGCCTTGACGTCGTACGCGATCAAGGCCGAGCGGAAGCCGGCTTGTTGAGCGGCGCAGCTCTCTTTGGCGAACGCCGTGAAGCCGTCCGGTGCGATCTTGGCCGCCGTGCCCTTTTCAATCGACGTTTTCAGGCAAGCCGAGAATTGGGCACGGGCGGATTCATCGGTGCCGTCGGCGGCCGCGAGGGCCAACCCCATGACAAGTGCAAACATTCTGCCTCTCCTGCATATGGTTGCAGGCACAGGATGACTCTTTTCGGGACGGAGTGAAAGAGGAGATTTACTCGCCGAAGCTTTTCGCGGCGGGAGAGATGGTCGTCGTGCCCGACGCGGTCACGCGGCGGACTTCGAGCGCCCGCTGCGCAACCCCCCGACGATCGAAGCGGAAGATCCCGTCGACACCCGCAAATCCTTCGTGATCGGCCAGGGCGCGGGCCGGGAAACGCCCGCCAAGCGGCCAGTCGCGTGCGCTGCGTACCGCCAGCAGGACCGCGTCGTAACCAAGGCTAGACAAACGATAGGGCGCTTTGCCGTGACGCGTCCGATAACGGGCGGCGAACTGGGTGAAGCGATCGTCCGGGACAGCCGCATACCATGCGCCGCGCAGTGCCGGCGTCACGCCAAGGCCCGAGTCGCTCGCCCACAACTCGGTGCCGAGCAGTTGTGGACCGGTCTTGATCGCCGGAGCGGCAACTACCGCGATTCGACCCGCGTCGGCGATCAGGACGGCGTCGACCGCGCCCTTGGCGTTGAGCGATGCTGCGGCAGTGCGGACGCCCGCAGCGGTGCGGTTAAAGGTCTGCAGTGCGATCATCCGCCCGCCCGCCTCCTGGACCGCACCGAGCATCGCCTGCGCCGCCCGCTGACCGTAAAGTCCGGTCGGCACTAGCGCCGCGAATTTTGTCGCGCCGCGCTGGCGGGCAAGACTTACCACGCGCGCAATCGACTGGTTCGGCGTGAAGCCGAGGATGTACACGCCGTTCCCGGCGACCCCTTCGTCATTGGAGAATGCAACAACCGGCACGCCCGCCTGACGGGCAACCGGTGCGGCCTCGCGCACTTCCTCGGCGAGCAGCGGCCCAAGGATCAGGCGGCTGCCTTCGCCGAGCGCCTTCTTCGTCGCGGCGACGGCCCCGCCAGCGCCGGCGCTGTTGTAGATGGTGACGCGCAGTGTCTTGTCGCCGCTGTCGAGCAGAGCGAGATTTGCTGCGTTGGCGATCGACTGGCCGACCGCGGCATCGCTTCCGGTCAGCGGAACGATGACCGCGACCCTGTTGCGCAGTTCATTGGTCTGGACCCCACCGACGACCGGCGACGGCGGAAGTTGAATCGAGCGCACCGGCGCAGGGCCGCGCGTCTGGCAACCGGCGAGCGCGAGCGCAACGCCTCCGGCGGCGAATAGGAACCGGCGACGCGCTTGCGAGCTGGGGGGCGATGCTGTCATGACCAACCTTCGATATGAATGACGAACCCCTTCCCCCCGGCCTCTATATCGTCGCCACGCCGATCGGCAACTTGGGTGATCTTTCGCCCCGTGCGATCGCGACCCTACG
This sequence comes from Sphingomonadales bacterium, assembly GCA_020200315.1. Classification (GTDB taxonomy): domain Bacteria; phylum Pseudomonadota; class Alphaproteobacteria; order Sphingomonadales; family Sphingomonadaceae; genus Sphingomicrobium. The sequence goes on from JAIVIZ010000002.1 coordinate 29,284, forward strand.
ACGCGTGGACCGCATCCTCGCCGAGGACAAAAGGGTTAGCGCGAAGCTGCTGGCGCACGCGGGCGCGACCGCGCCGATGAGCACGTACCACGATCATAGCGATGAAGCGCTGCGCGATCGGATACTTGCGGAGCTGGGAACGAGAGCGGTTGCCCTGATCAGCGACGCCGGCACGCCGCTGATTTCCGATCCTGGCTATAAGCTCGTGCGTGCCGTTCGATCTGCTGGCCATGCGGTGCATACCGTCCCGGGACCGTGCGCCGCCATCGCCGCCCTGACTCTCGCCGGGCTGCCGACCGACCGATTCCTGTTCCTCGGGTTCCTTTCCTCAAGAGCGAAGGCGCGTAGCGAGTCGATCGCTGAGGTCGCCGGCGTGCGCGCCAGTCTGGTGCTATACGAAAGCGGTCCCCGACTCGGTGAGACGCTTGCCGCGCTGGCCGAGCGGCTTGGAGAGCGTGATGCAGCTGTGACGCGCGAGATCAGCAAGCTGCATGAGGAGTGTGTCACCGGCACCCTTCCGGAGCTCGTGGCGCGCTACGCCGAAGCGCCTCCGCGCGGTGAGATCGTTATCGTGATCGGCCCACCCGGCGAGCGGGTCAGCGCGAGCAACGAGGAACTCGATCGCGCGCTCGACGAAGCGTTGTCCCGCCTTTCTCCCTCCCGCGCGGCGGCCGAAGTCGCCGAGACGCTTAACGTGCCGAAAAAGCGCGCTTACGCGCGTGCACTCGAACGGTAGTCGGCCTGACCCGGAACCGCGCCGTTGCTGAGCGCGCTGGGCGCCGCGCGGAGACCATCGCCGCCTGGTGGCTGCGCCTTCACGGCTGGACCATCCTCGCGCGGCGTGCACGGGTGGCCGGCGGCGAAGTGGACATCGTTGCCCGGCGCGGCCGCATCGTCGCCTTCGTCGAGGTCAAGGCGCGCCGGACCGAGGAAGCGGCCGGTTTTGCACTCGATCGCCATCGTCTGCGCCGGGTCGCGGCGGCCGCCGAGCGGCTTGCGCTTCGCTACGCCCGCCCTGGTGACGACATCCGCATCGATGCGCTGTTCATCGTTCCTCGGCGCCTGCCCCGGCATCTGCCCGGCGTGTGGGACGGGTGACAAAGCGAGGTTGCTCGCCTAGGCGCGGGCCATGTCGCTCCGTGTTGCCGTCCAGATGGATCCGATCGAATCGATCGCGATCGCGGGCGATTCAACCTTCGCGCTGATGTTATCCGCACAGGCGCGCGGACACCGATTGTTCACCTATCAAGCAAGTGATCTCGCCTATGAGGATGGACGGGTACGGACCCGAGCCCGTCCGGTGACGGTGCAGCGGGTAGAGGGCGATCACTTCACTGCCGGTAGCCCGGTGGCGCTCGATCTCGCCAAGGATGTGGACGTCGTGCTGATGCGGCAGGATCCGCCGTTCGATATCGGCTACATCACCGCAACCTATTTGCTCGAGCGGGTCGCCGCGCAGACTTTGGTGGTCAACGATCCGCGCAGCGTCCGCGATGCGCCCGAAAAGCTGTTCGTGCTCGATTTCGCGCAGTTCATGCCGGCGACGCTGATCACCCGCTCGCTCGAGGAGTTGCGGGCGTTCCATGCCCGGCATGGCGAGATCGTCATCAAGCCGCTGCACGGCAATGCCGGCGCCGCCGTGTTCCGCATCGGCCGCGATGGCGACAATCTGGCGGCGCTTGCCGAACTATTCGGCGCGGTTTGGCAAGAGCCGTTCATTGCCCAGGCATTCCTTCCATCGGTGGCAGACGGCGACAAACGCATCGTGTTGGTCGATGGCGAGGTCGCGGGGGCGATCAACCGTCGGCCCGCCGGCGGCGAGATCCGGTCGAACCTCGCCGCCGGCGGATCGGCGGAAGTCACCGAACTGACGGAGCGCGAGCGGGAAATCTGCGCCGTGCTTGGACCGGAGCTCAAGCGCCGGGGACTGGCCTTCGTCGGCATCGACGTGATCGGCGGGCATTTGACAGAAATCAATGTCACGTCGCCAACGGGCATCGTCGCGATCGACCGTTTCAACGGGACCGATACACCGGGCATGATCTGGGACGCGATCGAGGCACGGCTCGCCGAGCGAGCACGGAGCTAACGCGCGGTGTCCGACTGGGTCATTCGCCTGATCGAGCAGGCCGGCTATCTCGGCGTCGGCTTTCTGATGTTCCTGGAGACGGTCTTTCCCCCCATCCCGTCGGAAGTGATCATGCCAATCGCCGGGGCTGCCGCGGCGAAAGGCAAGATGAGCCTCGGTGGGGTGATCGCTAGCGGCACCGCCGGCGCCATGCTTGGCAATATCTTCTGGTACCTCGCGGCCCGCGCGCTGGGCATCGTGCGGCTGAAGCCGTTCATCCTTCGCTGGGGCCGATGGCTGACCATCGAATGGGAAGAGATCGTCCGTGCGGAACATTTGTTCGGCCGGCGCGGCTGGCTGATCGTCGGTGTCGGGCGTCTGCTACCGACCATCCGCTCGATCATCTCGGTCCCAGCCGGGCTGCTGCGAATGCGCTTCCTGACATTTGCCATCGCATCGACCGTCGGCACGGCGCTGTGGACCGCACTTCTCGCCGGCGCTGGTTTCAAGCTGGGCGAGCATTTTAGCGCCATCGACCGCTGGCTCGGGCCGCTGTCCAACATCGTCATCCTTGCGTTGATCGCACTATATGCGTGGCGCGTCCTGCGACGATCACCCCGTGGGCAGCCTGGCTAGGCGCGCGGGTGCGCGTGACGGTAAACGTCGAGCATGTGGGCCGCGTCCACCGCCGTATAGATTTGCGTCGATGATAAGCTCGCATGGCCGAGCAACTCCTGCAGCGAGCGAAGATCCGCACCGCGCGCGAGCAGATGGGTGGCGAAGCTGTGGCGTAGCGCATGCGGGGTGATACTGTCGGGCAGACAAAGGCGGTGCCGAGCACCTCTCACTGCGCGGCGGACGAGATCGGCGTTGAGCGGCCCGCCACGCGCACCCACGAAGAGCGGGCCTGATGGGGCGAGCGGCCAAGGGCACGCCTTGGCATAGGTTTCGATCGCCTCGCGCACCGCCGGCAGCACCGGTACGACGCGCGTCTTGCCGCGCTTGCCGGTGACGCGCAGCGCCGCGGCGAGGGGCACGACGCTGCCCTTCAGCGACAGAGCTTCGGACACGCGCAGGCCCGATCCGTAGAGCAGCAACAGGATTGCCAAATCGCGCTGCCCTACCCAGTTCTCGTTGGCGAGATCCCCCACCTCGCTCGCGAGTGCCAAGGCATCGTCAGGGCTTGCGGGGCGGGGAAGCGTTCGCGGACGGCGCGGCGCGCGCGTCCGGGGGAGCTGGGGCGTATTGCCCTGCTCCTCGGCGGCAAAGGTCAGGAACCCACGCACGGCCGACATCTCCCGCGCGGCGGAAGCGGCGCCGAGACCGCTCGATCGGCGATCGGCCAGAAAGGCGCGAAGATCGGCGGCGGACAGCGACAGGAGCGCGAACTGGCCGATCCGCTCGCCACGATGGCGGGCGAGGAAATCGACGAAGCGATGCGCCGTGGCAACATAGGCACGCACGGTGTGCGCGGAGCGGCGGCGATCGTGCGCCAGATGACTAGCCCAGCGCGCCGCAAGCGCCCGAGCGGGGTGAGGGTCGGCGTCGTCTGCCGCGTTTAGGAGATCAGCCACCGCCGCATCATAGCGGTGATGCTGCGCCCGAGGAACAGCAGCAATTCCGAACCGTGGCGACCTTCGAGGCTTTGCGCCTCACGTTGACCGAGCACCAGCAGGCCGCTCGGCAGCGGCGCGTCGGCGTCGAGCCTGATCAGCGCCTCGGAACGGATCAGGGTCGACGCCGGACCGAACAGCGGATGTCCGCGTCCAACATTGCGCAGCATGACCCCGTCAATGGTTTCCATCGTTCGCTCTAGCAGTTGCGGCGTGACCATCTGCACGCCGTTGGCGTCGGCCCGGAAGCCCTGGTCGCCGACGATCAGCGCCACTGCAGCCGCGTCGATGCCGAGGATCAACGGCCATTCCTGCGTCACAATATGGATCAGCGCATCGAAGCCGTCGGCGTCGATCGCCGCAAGCACCGCCTCGTGGATCGAGGCGACGGCGCCCGAGTGGCCACGCGCAAAGGCGATCAGGTCCTGGTTGGCCTCTTCAGCCGCCCCGAGCCGCTGGCGCAGGTGCGCGACGGCGCGTTCTTCGAAGGGAATGACCCTGCCCATGCCGGCAGCTTACGCGTGGCCGAGTTAATTTCCAGTAGCTGGGTCAGATTGGATTCGGGTTAGCCGATCGCTTGGCCGGTCGCCTGCCAGTCCTTGAGAAAGCCGGCGATGCCGAGGTCGGTCAGGGGATGGTTGAACAGCTGCATCAGCACCTTGGTCGGGGCGGTTGCCACATCGGCGCCGATCTTCGCGGCTTCGACGATGTGCATCGGGTGGCGCACGCTGGCGACGAGGATTTCGGTCGAATAATCGTAATTGGCGTAGATCATGCGGATGTCGGCGATCAGATCCATGCCGTTGAAGCCGACATCGTCATGCCGTCCGACAAACGGCGAGATGAAGCTTGCTCCAGCCTTCGCCGCGATCAGCGCCTGGGCGGCCGAGAAGCAGAGCGTCACGTTGACCAGCGTGCCATCGCCGGTCAGCCTCTTGCACGCCTTCAGGCCATCACGAGTCAGCGGAACCTTGATCGCGATGTTCCTGGCGATTTTCCGCAGCACCTCGGCCTCGCGCATCATCCCGTCATAGTCGAGCGCGACAACCTCGGCCGAAATCGGCCCGTCCGTTATCGTCGCGATCTCGCGCACCGTCTCGATGAAGTCGCGACCCGCCTTCTTGATGAGGGACGGATTGGTCGTGACTCCGTCGAGCAGCCCGGTGTCGGCGAGCTCACGGATCTCGGCGATGTCGGCAGTATCGACGAAGAATTTCATGGCGCATCCCTTGGCTCACGGCTGTCTCGCCCCGATAGCTGGCGCGCGAGGTCAGGTCACCCGATTCGAGCAGGAGCCAGGAAATGAGCGAGCATGTGCGGATCGATCGGGCCGACGGCGTGCTGGCCATCACCCTTGCGCGCGCCGAGCGACGCAATGCGATCACCGCCGCGATGTACGCAGCGCTCGCGGACGCGATCGAGAGCGCCGCGCAAGATGCGGATGTGCGCGTCATTACCCTTCGCGGCGAGGGGGTGGACTTCACCGCCGGCAACGACCTCGCCGATTTTGTGGCCGAGCCACCGTCCACCGTTGGCGATGACATTCCCGTCTGGCGGCTGCTTCGAGCGCTGGCCGTAAACCCAGTGCCGATCGTCGCCGCTGTTCAGGGCAATGCGGTTGGGATTGGAACGACCATGCTGCTACACTGCGACTTGGTGCTGGCGGAGGAAGGCTGCCGCTTCATCATGCCGTTCGTCGACCTGGGGCTGGTGCCCGAAGCCGCGAGCTCGCTACTGATGCCGCAGCTTGCAGGGCGCAGAGCGGCCGCCCGCACGTTGCTGCTGGGCGAACCTTTCGGGGCCGAGGAGGCGTTGGCGATGGGCATCGTCAGTCATGTCGTGACAAGAGGCGCACTCGGCGAAGCGCTGCAGCGGACGACGGCTGCATTGCTCTCCAAGCCACAAGAAGCATCACGGCTCACGCAACGGCTGCTTCGCCAGGGCAATCGCAAGGCGGTGCTGGAGCGGATGGAAATCGAAAACGGGCACTTCAGCGAACGGCTGGCGTCGGACGACGTCAAACAGGCGATCGCCCGCTTCTTCGCGGCGCGCGCCGGCTAGCTCGCCGTGTAGACCTTCTTCGTGCGCGTGAGATTGAGGTCGTTCGACGTGAAGAACAGGAAGTTGACAGGCATTGTGTACGTCACGGTCAGCGTCTTGTAGCCGCTGCTCCCGCTCGGCGCGTCCGCGACCGATGAGGTGAAGGTGCCGCCAGAAGAGCCGAATACTTTAGAGTCCATGCGCGCCGCAATCTGGGGGTTGGTCGGCGTCGGATACAGGTTCGCATAGCGCGCGCCCTCGCCGAGCGCGTGCTGCATGCCGGCGTTCGCCTGGAACATCGTCGCCACCACGAAAATTCCATAGATGAACAGGATCAGCACCGGCAAAACCAAAGCAATCTCTACGGTGCTGGCGCCACGTTGGTCCTGGCTCAAGTTCCTGTTGCGCATCATTGAGTCCTCAACCCGGACTTGCCGTGGAGGGTGAAGCTGCCGTCCGCATTGGAGCCCGCGAATCGCGCATTGATCGTCGGGGTGTAATTATCCCAAACATCGACCGTCACGTACCGCGCGTAGGTCGTCCCGTTCGGGCAGACCACCGAATACAGCGTCTGGCGAACACCATTACATTCAAGCCACCAGTCGACGGTGACTTGCGTCACCGGGACGCCCGCTGCCGATGCAGCCTCGACCTTCAGGGTTGCAAGAAAGCCGGAGTCTTGGTCGACGACCGTCTGCTGTGCTTTCTCGATGGTGCGCTGCGCCGCCTGTTCCAGCTGCAGCTTCTTCGAATAGGCCCCGCTAAGATCGACCATCCCGACAAGCACGGCGGCAAGAAGCGGCGCGACGAAAGCCATTTCGATCACGGCAGCGCCCTGCTGGTCTGCTCGAAGCTGTTTCAGAATCCGGATCATGCGACCAACCGAATTTTCTTGCCGGTGACGGTCGTATTGGCGGTGCAGCCGTTCACGTCATTTTGGATGTTGGAGTTGCCGGCAAAGTTTACCTTCTTGGAGACCACCATAAGGCACTTAGAGATCGCGCCTGTTGTCCCCGTGAAGTTGATTAGCCCCTTCGGGAAATACAGCGCCCCGTCATATGTAGAAGAATTCGTGCCATTGATCGTGTTGTTGTTATCCACGCCCGCAGCCGTACTTTGAGCGATAAGAATTTTCGCGAAGGCTCCTGTGGTGGGAGCGCTGAGGTTGATCGATGAGGTGCCGTTCGTTTTCACCGTACCAGGGTTGCTGCCAGTGAGCACGATCGTCACGCCCGTTCCGGTGAGCGTGCCGTTGCCGGTTCGGTCGAAATCAGTGTTGTTGAGGTAATAGGTTCCCGGCTGCATCGCGTAGTTTCCGTTCTTGTCCCACGAATTGTAGCAGCCTGGGCTGATCGTGGTGACACTCCCGGAGGTAGAGACTATGTGGCTGTTAAAATTTGTGCAACTCGTTCCCGATGGAACCGACGTGTCCAGCCCTTCGTAAGGGTCTGGCTGCGCCAGATGGTATGGTTGCAGGTTTGCCGAGCCCGTGATGGTGGCCGGCAAACCGCCAACAGCGGCGACGATCGACGAAGCGAAATTGTACGCCGCACCGTTTGTGTTCACCGAGGTCGTCACCGCGATTGAGTCAGAAATGGCCCCGCAGCCCAGGTTTGTGGTTGTGCTTCCCTGGATCGTGATTCCCGGGTCGGAGCTGTGCTCAAGCGACACGACGCAGAATGCTCCGTCGTCAACGGCTGCTGCCTTGGCTGTCGCCGTGATCATGGGTGGCGTCGAAATGAATACGGATGAGAAGCCGAGCTTCTGCTGCACGGCAAGCACGACTTGCACCTGGTGGCTCCAGGTGGTCGTGTTCGCTGGGGTCGTGGTCTGGGGGTAGCCGCTCAGCAGTGGGACCCACAGTTGGTTGTTCTTGGTAAGATCCGTGGTGACCGCGTCACTGGCCGACGTACCCTCAATCCTTGCATAAGCGCCCGAAATTGCGGCGGAGTCCGCAGCACGTTGTAGCTGGCGCTTCCACAGGGTCCACTGAATCGTATCACTGGCGAGGCCCGCCGAGCCAATGATCAGAGGCAGGGCGCCAGCGGCGATGATGAGTGCGTTGCCGCGGCGGTCGCTCCACAGTTCCCGCAATTTGTTCAGCATCACCGCTCCCCACGACATGCGCATCTGCATCGTCCGATAGCCGCGCCTAGGTGAGCGAAACGTTCCAACATCCGGTTAACGCCACGGTCAGCACCCGCCATCGTTCCCCTTGAAGGTGCCCGTGTTAGAGCTATAATACAGTCGAAGCTGCTTGCGCGGCGAAGGTGGGCCGTCCACCGTCATTCGCAGGATAGCCATGAGAGGGTAAGGGAATGGCGAGCGATCCGACGACCACGGCAACGGCAACCAAGCTGAAGCTCGATCCGCCCGAGGCGCTGCAGCCGATCGCGGTTCAGGAGGCTGCTGGACTAGTCCCGCTGAAAACGGAGGAAACCAGCGAGCTCGACAGCCGCGTTGCGAAATATGTCGATGAGCTTGCTGCCCTAGACAGCAACAGTCCCGAGTTCGGCAAGAAAGTCGATCAGCTGACGGCCATGGGCCGCAAGGAAATCGCCGATGCCGCGGGCGCCTCGAACCGGTTCCTCGACCGGCCGGTCAAGGCGATCGACAAGGACAGCGGCATCGGCGCCGACCTCACCGAACTGCGCCGCACCGTCGAAGCGCTGGACCCCAAGCAAGCGACGAAGAGCCGTAAGCTGCTCGGCATCATTCCGTTCGGCAACAGGGTCGACCGCTATTTCGACAAATATCGCAGCTCTCAGAGCCACATCTCCAAAATCCTCAGCAGCCTGACCAATGGCAAGGACGAGCTGCTGATGGACAATGCCGCGATCGACACCGAGCGCGCCGCGCTGTGGAAGACGATGCATCGGCTGGAGCAGATGATTCACATCTCGAAGAGCCTCGATCAGAAGCTCGAGGACAAGGCGGCCGAGCTCGATTCGACCGATCCCGCAAAAGCCAAGGCAATCCGGGAGACCGCCCTGTTCTACACCCGGCAGCGGACGACCGACCTGCTGACGCAGATGGCCGTGACGGTGCAGGGCTATCTCGCGCTCGATCTCGTCAAGAAGAACAATGTCGAGTTGGTCAAGGGCGTTGATCGCGCTTCAACGACGACCGTGTCCGCATTGCGCACGGCGGTGACGGTGGCGCAGGCGATGACCAACCAGAAGCTCGTGCTGGAGCAGGTCACCGCGCTTAACACGACGACCGCGAACATGATCGATTCGACCGGCGAGATGCTGCGCACGCAGACCGGCGCGATCCACGCCCAGGCCGCATCGTCGACGATCCCGCTTGAGACGCTGCAACGCGCCTTCCAGAATATCTACGATACCATGGATCAGATCGACCGGTTCAAGCTGGAAGCGCTCACCAACATGAAGCAGACGGTCGACACGCTCGGCTCGGAGGTGGAGAAATCGAAGGGCTACATCGCGCGGGCCGAGGGCGTGAATCAAGGGCGACTCGAGGCATCCTCATCGCCACTGACCCCAATCGAGGCGAGGTGAGCGGCTGCCGATGACGACCGACAAGGTGGAGCGGGCGATCGCGCGGTTCGATCGCGTCACCCAGTCGCTGGACGCGCGCGACGGGACCGTTCGCGACGCCGCTCGAAGAGAGCGCCAGCGGCTTAACTCCGGCCTCACCCGCACTGCCGGCCGGGTGGGGATGGCCATTGCCGCGGTGGGCCTCCTGACCATTATCGTCGGTCTCGTGATGCCGATCGGCATGTTTGGATTTCTCGCGGCGGTCGCGCTGGCGGTCGGCCTCGCTGCCGTGCTGATTGCCATGCCGGTGCGCGATGCGGTGGCGCCGCCGGCGGTGACGCCCGGCCTTCCCAATGGGCCGATGGTCGACCGTTTCGACAGCTATCTGTTCCGCAGCCGCGGCGCGCTCCCCGCCCCCGCCCAGACCGAGCTCGACAGGATCAGCGCGCTGCTGCCTAGGCTGAAGGAGACGCTGGTGCGCGTGGAGACGCTCGATCCGGCGGCGCAGGACGCGCGGCGATTGATGTCGATCCACCTGCCGGGGTTGATCGATCGCTATGCCCACGTGCCGGCTACCTACCGGGCCGAGCTCGACAGCGAAGGCGTCAGCGTTGATCAGCGTTTGGTCGAAGGACTCGCTGCTGGCCGCGCGAGACTCGATGAGGTCGCCGCCGACCTCGCGCGCGGCGACGTCGCTGCCTTCGAGACCCAAGGGCGGTTCATCCAGTCGCGTTACGGCGAGGCCACCCCAAGCGCGGATCCGCCTGCCTAATAACCCATCAGCGCGAGCACTTCGCGGCGGCTGCGCTCATCCTCGCGGAACACGCCCATCATGCGGCTGGTGGTCATCATCACGCCAGGCGTATTGACGCCGCGCGCGCTCATGCAGGCGTGGCTGGCTTCGATCACCACCGCCACGCCAAGTGGGTTCAGGTGCGTGCAAATGCAGTCGGCCACTTCCGCCGTTAGCCGCTCCTGGACCTGCAGCCGCCGCGCGTATCCATGCAGGACGCGCGCCAGCTTGGAGATCCCGACTACCCGGTCGCGCGGAAGATAGGCGATCGCGGCCTTACCGATGATCGGCGCCAGATGGTGTTCGCAGTGCGACTGAAAGGGGATGTTCTTGAGGAGCACGATCTCGTCGTAGCCGCCGACCTCTTCGAAGGTGCGGCTGAGATGGTCGCCGGGGTCCTCTTCATAGCCCCGCGCATACTCCTTCCACGCGCGCGCAACCCGCAGCGGCGTGTCGAGCAGGCCTTCGCGATCGGGATCGTCGCCGGCCCAGCGGATCAGCGTTCGCACGGCGTCCGCGACTTCGTCCGGGACGGGAATCTTCGGCGCGGGCCGATAAAGATCGCCGTCGTCGGGGGATGCGCTCATCTCCGTCTCCTCCGGAGACCGGATCGCTGCCGCGAGCTAGATTTCATATTCAGGCCAGAAGTTCGGGTTGGGCGCGGCCGCGCGGCGGTGGGTCATGCGCTCATGAAGCGACTTGACGGTCCGTCCCGCCGTTTCGGTGAACAGGCTGGGAAGCAGTGCATGGACAATGCAGGCGGCGCCGGCGACCACCAGCGTACCCCCGATGGCCAGTGCTCCGATACTATGCTCCGTCCAGTTCATACCGAGTGAGCGGGGATGTTCGGTGAACATTTTCATTGGCCTGCCGTCCTCCCGAATTTGGTGGCCCCGGAGGGACTCGAACCCCCGACCTGCGGTTTAGGAAACCGTCGCTCTATCCTGCTGAGCTACGGAGCCGATGGGCATTCCGATACGGCGGGCGAAGCGGGGAATCAAATGATCGGGACTGGGCGACGGTGCACGAGTGCGGGCACCCGTCCGCGGACCTCGACGATGCGGCCGAGATCAATGT